>NZ_JBEOWI010000069.1:0-35479 GCF_040296005.1 Kitasatospora sp. NPDC002551
CGAGCCCGCGTCCCAGTTCCTGCTCGACGGTCTCGTGCGGGAGGGCCGGGCCTGCCAACCGCCGGACGTGACGGTGGGCCCGGGCCGAGCGGGGCCCGGGCCGTTCAGCTCCGGGTCAGGGGGTGGTGCAGACGGCGGTCGCCCGGATGGACTCGGTGCCGCCGCCGGTGTTGGTGCCGCGCACGACCCAGAACTCGCCGCTCGGGTAGGAGTCGGTGAAGAAGATCGCGAAGGCGCTGGTCTGGCCGCCACCGCCGGTGGGCACCTCGCCGGCCGGACAGGCCACGACGGCGATCCCGTTCTGGCCCGGCTCCACGTCGACCCAGTCGCCGACGACCTGGTCGTGCGCGGCCAGCAGCGAGGAGTCGGCGGCGGCCTGGCCCTTGGGGACGACGACAGGCTTGACGGAGGCGGGCTTGTCGGCGGGCCGGTCATCGGCAGCGGCCGCGGTGCTCGCGGTCAGGACGCCGAAGACGGCGACGGCGGTCAGGACGAGGGGCTTCATGCGGGCCATATCGGCTCCTGGGGTTCGGTGGTCTCGCGTTCCTCGGCGGGGGCTGTTCCTCCACGCCGGCCCGATCCGTACCCGAACCACCGCGCCCCGCCCTCAGGTGGACGCCCGGCTACTCGGGTGGGGGAACACCACTGCCTGGCCGGGCTAACGGCCGACCCCGGCAGTTCCCGAGTCGCGATGACGCGGCGTCCCGCGCCCGACCCGGCGCCGGGCCCCGGCTGCCCTCCGAGGCGGACCCTCGGGACGACGCGAGGCCGCGCCGCGCCAACCGGAGGCCGGCCGGGCCCGGGGACGACGGCGGTGATGCGGCACCCGTGGTCCGTGTGGAGCGGCACGCACCCACCGTGCTGCGACCAGGTGTGAACCGCGCCGGCCCGCGGGCGTGCTGCTTGGTGGGCGGTCGGTCTCCCCGATGGTCGGTCGCGGGTCGGCGGGGCATCCGGTCGCCGTCGACGTGCGGCGTTCTCCAGCCGGCTTGCGCGTGTTGCTTTCTTGCCGGTCAGTGCCCGAGGGCGCCGTGGACAATCCGGTCGATGATGGCGGCAGCCTGCTCCGGACGGTCCTCCAGCCATCCGCCGAGGTGTTCCCGTACGGCGTGTTCCACGCGGGCGCGCACGACGGCATGGCCCAGCACGTCCCGGATGGCTCCATGGAACTCGGGATCGTCCAGTTTCACTGACACCACGGCCGTCAGACCGGCGCCGATCCGGTCGGCATCGAGATCGGGGTCCGTCACCGCCAGCAGTCGGCGCTTCCGGGCATACGTGTTGACTGCCGCTGCCACCCCGTCGCGGAAGCCGCGTTCGTGCGTGCCGCCGCCGGTGGGCCGGCTGTTGGCAAAGCTCTGGACGCGCTCTTCGCCGGTGTCGCGCCACCTCAGGGCCACTTCTACTGTTCCCGCCATCTGCGCGTCCTCGTGCTCGAAGCCGATGATGTCCAGGTCGCCGGGGGTCGCCGCCTGTCCGTCGAGGAAGGCGACGAAGTCCCGGGCCCCGCCCGGGAACCGGAACCGCACCGAGGGGGGCTCGGGCGGGCGGCGCCGGTCGGTCAGCGAGATCTCCAAGCCCCGGTTCAGGAAAGCGAGTTCCCTGAAGCGCTCCGCCAGAGCCTCGAATGAGAACTCTGAAGCAGTGAAGATGTCGGCGTCGGGCCAGAAGGTGATGGTGGTCCCGCTTCCGGTCGTCGGCCCCGCCTCGGTGAGCGGTGTGACCGCGACGCCGCGCGCATACTCCTGGACCCAGCGGACTCCCTCGCGCTGCACATCGGCTGTGAGACGGCTCGACAGGGCATTGACGACGTATGGCCCCACGCCGCAGAAGCCGAGCGTCACCTCGCGGCGGTCACCGGATCCCGCCTTGAACTGCATGCGTGTCAGCAGCGTTTCGAGGCCGGGACCGTCTGCGCGCTCCGCCTGGTCGACGCGGACGCCCGGTCCGTCGTCGGCGACGCACACTCCGCCGTCAGCCATGAGAGTGACGTCGACGCAGCCGGGGCACCGGCGCCCATCGGGACCCTTCGTTGAGCGGGCCGAGTGCCTGCTTCCCCAGGGGGGCCGCCGACCATCGCGCCGCCGCCGCGATGCTCGCCTTCACCGGTCGGCCCAACAGCCGTATCTCCACGGCGGACCGGACGTCGTCCGCTGGGACCTGTAGGCGCGGGGGGCTGCCTGCGCGGCCACCGTTCGTATGCTCGCCCGCCACCGCCCGCGGAAGGGGGTGCCGACATGCGGACGCGGAAGAGGCGCACGGCCTGGTCGCTCACCTGCTTCGTGCTGGGGGGCGTATGCCTGCTGACCGCTCTGGCGATGGCGGCGGGCCTGGTGACGAAACGGGACCGTGTGAAGGTCGAGTACCCGATCCTCGGCGTCCCGGGCGTGGTGCTGACGTTCCGCGCCCCGGTGTTCGGCGTCTCCTGCGGGCCGTCCGGGTTGAGGTACTCCGGTCTGTTCGGGGCGTGCTCCTCCGTGTGGCCGTCCTGGAGGGCAAGGTCTACTCGTCCGACGTCCCCGAGCTGGTGCCGGCCGCCGGCGGGACGGACCAGTGTCTCCGGGGGGGGGGCGGGCTGCCGCGCGAGTCGAGCCCCGGTGGCTTCGGCCACGTGAAGGAGAGGCGATGATGAGCGGTTCGGGCCCTCGGGGCGCGTCGAACGGTCCGAGGTGCCTTGCTCGGCTCATCTACCGTGCGGTACAAGGAAGTTGAGGAGATTTGATGGTGGCCCGGCCGGGAGCGAGGAAACCGGCCATACCCGAACCACCTCGCGGCGGCGTTCCGTCCGAACGGCCGTCCGCATGGCGGGGTGCCCCCGTCCACCGTTCGGTCGTTCGGTGACGCACGGTCATCGTGTGCATGTCGAACCGTTTGCTCCGCGTCCGAGGGTGTCCGCCCGTCGATCGCGGGCCGTCCGGCGGTCCGGGCCCGGGCGTGTCGCGGGGGCGAGGGGCGCTCGCGCCGGGGCCGCTCGCACCCGTCGCGGCCTGCGGCGCCCGGGCCCCGAGCTCCGGCCGCGGCCGCTTTTGGCCGGTGCCGACGGGCTGCCGCGACGGGTGCCGGCCCCGGTGGCTCCCTTCGCCCCTGGTGGGCGCCGGTGGATACCGCCCGGTCGCGACGCTTCGCGTGCGGCGGACCCGGCCGCCTCGCCGCCGGAGGGCTGGCCGGAATTCACTCTCGCCTCCCGATCGCAGCTGCAACCGATGCGCAGCTGTGGTGAGATGAGGCACTCGGTCCGATACACCCGGTGACCCGGGCGCCACGCACCGTGTCGCCCGGACCGTGCCGGCCCGCTCCGAGCCCGTCCCTCCACCTCCCCCCCCGAGATTCCCGCCCCGCGAAGACCGGGCGCCCTCGGTCGTCCCCCTTCCCGGCCCCGACCACTGTTCGGTCGCGCCGGATCGCCCCGTGCCCTCGACGAGGACTCCCCTCGACGAGGGTCGGAACCGCTTCCGGCCGCCGAATCGAGGAATTCCCATGGCGCGATCCTTCTACGAACTGTCACGCTCCACCCAGCGGGCCCGACTTCGGGCGCTGGCCGCCCGCGTGGCGGAGGTCCACGGCATCCGCTGCGACGATCTGCGCCTCGTGCAGTACGAGGACAACGCGGTGTACCGGCTCGCCGGACGCCGGCACGGGCACCCGGAGAGCACCCTGTACACGCTCCGCATCTCGGTGCGCGACGGGCGGAGCGCGGCGGAGCAGCGCTCCGAACTCGACTGGATGGAGGCGCTCCTCGCGGAGAAGGCGGTCACGGTGCCGGTGCCCGTCGCGACCCCGGCCGGCGACAAGGTCGTCGGCCTGGAACTGGCGGGCTGCCCCGAGCCGGTGACGGCGGTGGTCTTCGAGTGGATCCCCGGGCGGGCGTCGCCGCCGTACTCGCGCCCCGGCGCGGCCGGGGACATCGGCGCGGTCACCGCCCGGCTGCACGAGCACGCCGCCGGGTTCCGGCCGCCGGAGGGCTTCGTCCGACCGGCCTGGGGACACCGCGAGGTCTTCACCGAGGGAGCCGCGCTCGACGGCGCGACGGCGCGGGGCCGCCTGACGGAGGACGAGCACCGGGTCCTCCAGGAGGTGTCGGCGGCCGTGGGCGCCCGGCTGCCGGAGCCCGGATCCGCCGACTGGGGTGTGATCCACGCGGACCTCCACCGGGGCAACCTCCTGGAGACCGACGACGGCTCCACGGCCGTCATCGACTTCGACGACTGCGGCTGGGGCTTCCCCATGCTCGACGTGGCCACGGTGCTGTCGTCCGTCCTGCGCACCTGCGCGGACGACCGGCCCGCGTACGAGGACTTCGCCGAACGCTACCTGGCGGGCTACCGGTCCGTCCGCGCCCTCCCCGCCGGAGCGGCGCAGTTCGACGAATTCCTGGTGATGCGCGATCTGATCATCCTGAACTTCGTCCTCGGGTCGGAGAACGCCGCGGTGCTCGGCTGGGGGCCGCAGCGCGCCCGGGGAATTCTCGGCCTCATGCGGACATACCTGGAGACCGGCGAATACGCGGGGCACCTGGAACTGCTGCCCTGACGCTCGACCGGCAGATCACGGAAGGAGTTGTGAGACCTTGTCCCCGACCCCGCTGACCGCCCGACGTGACCTTCCCTTCGACGGATTCCGGATCAGACGCCGCCGCCTGTTCTCCCCGGTCACCGGGAGGACCCTGGTGATCCCGCTCGACCACGCCATCACCCTGGGCCCGGCCGGCGGCCTGGAGGACCCCGCCGCCATCGTCGAGGCCGCCGTCCAGGGCGGCGCGGACGCCGTGATGCTCCGCCCCGGCCTGACCCACTGCCTCGCGGTGGCCGGCGCCGAACGGCTCGGTGTCATCATGGCGCTGACCGGCCGGCTGGCCGACGGCGTGGACCACGTCCAGCTCAACACCGTCGAGTACGCCGCCGCCCACGCGGCCGACGCCGTCTGCGGGGAGTTCAAGTTCGGCTCGTCCGGGGACCTGGAGAACGCCCGGGTCATCGCGGTGCTGGCCGAGCGGGCCCACGACCTCGGGCTGCCCGTGCTCGTCACCGTGTACACCCGGCCGGAGGCGGTCCGGCGGCTCGGCCCCGGCGCCTACGCCCACGCCTGCCGGATCGCCGAGGAGATCGGCGGGGACTTCGTCAAGACGGCGCTGCCCGACGACCCGGACATCGTCCGCCAGTGCGTCGAGAGCACCTCCGTTCCGATCGTGCTGGCCGGCGGCGCGCCGGACGCGGGGACCGAGCTGTCCGACGTCCTCGACCGGGCGATCCGGCTGGGCATCGGCGGCGCGGCCGTCGGACGCCGGGCCTGGGCCGGCGGCAAGCCCGCCGACGCCGTCCGCGAGCTGGCCGCCACGGTGCACGGAGGGCCGCGCCATGCATGACCCGGTGGACCTGCTCGTCGTCGGCCTCGGCTACGTCGGGCTCCCGCTGGCCCGGGAGGCGTCCCAGGCCGGGCTGCGGGTACGGGGCTTCGACGCCGACCCGCGGGTGGTCGCGCGGCTGAACGGCGGCACCTCGCACGTCGACGGGGTGAGCGACGAGGACGTGCGGGCGATGCGCGCCACGGGCTTCACCGCCACCTGCGACGAACGCGGCTTCGGCGCACCGAGGGTCGTCGTGGTCTGTGTGCCGACGCCGCTCGACCGGGACGGCCTGCCGGACCTGTCCAGCGTGGTCCGGGCCGGCCGGATGGTCGCCCGGCAGCTGCGCCGGGGCATGCTGGTGGTCCTGGAGTCCACCACCTTCCCGGGCACCACCGACGACATCGTCCGCCCGATCCTCGAGGAGTCCGGGCTGCGGGTCGGCGACGACTTCGCGCTGGCGTTCTCGCCCGAGCGCATCGACCCGGGCAACACCGAGCACGGCGTGCACAACACCCCGAAGGTGGTCGGGGGTTGCACGCCGGGCTGCACGGAGCGGGCGATCGGGTTCTACAGCCGGTTCGTGATGAAGGTGGTCGCGGCGAAGAGCACCAGGGAGGCCGAGATGGCCAAGATCCTGGAGAACACCTACCGGCAGGTCAACATCGCCCTGGTCAACGAGATGGCCATGATCGCCCATGAGCTGGGCGTCGACCTGTGGAACGCCATCGAGTGCGCCGGGACCAAACCGTTCGGGTTCGCGGCCTTCCAGCCGGGCCCCGGGGTGGGCGGCCACTGCATCCCGATCGACCCCCGCTACCTCTCCTTCCAGGTCCGCGCGCTCGGCGGCCGCTCGCAACTGATCGACGTGGCCCAGGAGATCAACGACGGCATGCCGCAGTACGTGGTCGGGCGCGCCGGACAACTGCTCGCCAAGGGCGGCGGCGGGCTCCCCGGGGCCCGGATCCTGCTCCTGGGCGTCACCTACAAGGCCGACGTCGCCGACCAGCGCGAGTCGCCCGCCGACGACGTCGTCCGCCATCTGCGCGAGCGGGGCGCCGACGTCGCCTACCACGACCCGTACATCGGCTCCTGGACCGTCGACGGCGCGGAGGTGGCCCGCGCCGAGGACCTCGACCGTGCGATGGGCGCGGCCGACCTCACGATCGTCCTGCAGTGGCACGCGCACTACCTCGAACACCTGGACGCCTCCCGGACCCCCGCGCTCTTCGACACCAGGGGCCGGCTCGACGAGCGCAACGTCGCCGTCCTGTAGCCCGCGCCGCGCTCGGGTGCCCCTCGGGGGGCCCGAGCGCCCCCTTCCCGCTCCCGTCCCGCCCCCGGCGACTCGCCCCGGCCCCGCCGGCCCCGGCCCCTTCCGGCCGCCGGCCCCGGGCCGGCGCCGCGCACCGCCGGGGCCGCCGGGGCCGCTCGCACTCCCACGCATTCGAGGAGGCAGACCATGCGGATCGCGATGTACTGGCACAACGGCCGGAGCCTCGGCCACACCGCGGAGAGCGCCAAGGTCGCCCACGGCCTGCTCGGCGGTGGCCGCCCGCTGTCCGTCACCGGACTCACCGGCGCCTACCGCGGGCTCGACCTGCTGCCGGCCGCCATGGACGTGGTCAAACTGCCCGCGTTCACCAACTACGACGACCCGGCCGGGTGGCAGACCTCCGGCCGCTCCGGGCTGGCCGCCGGGCCGCTCTTCCGGCTGCGCGCCGAACTCGCCGAGGTCTACCTGCGCCACTACGCCCCCGACGTCCTGCTGGTGAACCACCTGCCCAAGGGCGCCGAGGACGAACTCGTCCCGGCGCTGACCGCGACCCGCGGCGACGGCGGGCGCCGGGTGCTGACCCTGCGGGGCGTGCTCTTCGACGCCGAGAAGACCGACCGCGAGTACTTCGGCCCGGACAGCGCCCAGTGGATCGACCGGCACTTCGACGCGATCCACGTGCACACCCACCCCGAGGTGTTCCGCCTGGAGGACCACTACCGGGTGCCGCGCCGGCTGCGCGAGCGGATCCACTACACCGGCTACCTGGTCGACGAGTTTCAGGCGGGACGCGACACCGCGCGGGCGGAACTCGGTGTCGAGGACGCCGAGCGCCTGGTCGTCGCCAGCATGGGCGGGGGTCAGGGCGCGATCGGACTCTGGACGGCGTTGATCGACGCCTTCACCGCGCTGCGGCCGGAGTTCGACCGGGTCCGGCTGGTGACCGGACCGTACCTGGAGGCGGCCGACGCCGCCGCGCTGCGGGCCCGCGCGGCCGACCTCCCGTGGCTGGAGATCGTCGGCTACGAACCGGCGATGACCACCTGGATGGCCGCCGCCGACCTGTTCGTCGGTGCCGCCGGGGCGAACATGCTCAGCGAGGTGCTCGCGGTCGGCTGCAACGCCGTGGTGATCCCCCGGCAGCTCAGGGAACCGGAACAGCGGATCCACGCCGGACTGCTCGCCGCCCGCGGCCTGGTCCGCGCCTGCGGGCTCGCCGAGGTCCTCGCCGGAGACGCCGGGCCCGTCCTGGCCGAGGCGCTGCGGGAACCGCTCGCCCCCAAGGCCGGGCACCTGCTCGGCGGCGCCCGCCGCTACCCGGAGCTGCTGTTCGGCGGTGCCTCATGAGCGCCACCGAGCCCGCCACCCCCGCCGAGCCCGCCACCCCCGCCACCCCCGCCGAGCCCGCCACCGCCCCCGTGACCGAGCCCGCCGGCGAACCGCCCGCCGACGGCGTCCCCGACGGCCTGCGGGTCTGCCTCCTGGTCCGCTACTTCACCGTGGGCGGGCTGGAACGCGTGGTGACCGCCCTCGCCAACGACCTGGTGGCCCGCGGCGTCCCCGTCCGCGTGGTCGCGCTCGCGGTCGCCCGGCGCAACGCGCTGATGACCGAGCTCGACCCCAGGGTCGAGGTCGTCTCGCTCGCCGGGCCGGCGCGCCGCCGCCTCGCCGGGGTGGCACGGCTGACCCGGGACCACGTGGTCCACGTCCACTTCGGGGACGGCCGGATCCACCCCCTGGTACGGCTCGCGCTGCGCGGCCGCCCGACCGTGGTGACGTACCACAGCGTCTACACCCACAAGCGGACCTGGCTGCGCAACCGCGTCGACCGCTACGTCAACACCCGTGCCGACCAGGTGCTCGCGGTCTCGGAGGCGGTCCGGGAGTTCTGCGCCACCCAGGTCGGCCTGCCGGCGGAGCGGGTCGAGGTGGTGCCCAACGCCATCCGGCTGGACCGGCCCGGGGCCGAGCCGCCGGCCGCCGGAGCCGACCTCACCGTGGTCAGCCTCGCCGGACTCCACCCGCACAAGAACCAGGCGGCGGTGCTCGCCGGAGTGGCGCGGGCCCGCCGCGCGGGCACCGACGTACGCCTGCGGGTCATCGGCGACGGCCCGCAGATGGCCGAGCTGTTCCAGCAGGCCCGGGAGTCGGGCATCGCCGACGCCGTCGACTGGTACGGCCAGGTGTGGCGCCGCGACCTGGTGCTGCCGCTCCTCGGGTCGTCCGGGGCGTTCGTCTCCGCCAGCCGCTTCGAGGGCATGCCCATCTCGATCCTGGAGGGCCTGGCGGCCGGCCTGCCGATGCTCCTCTCCGACATCCCGCCGCACCGCGAGACCGCGGGCGACGCGGCCCTCTACTTTCCGCCGGACTCGCCCGCCGACCTGGCCGCGGCCCTGCGCCTGCTCGCCGAGGACCCGGCGCGCCGCCGCGACCTGGCGAAGGCCAGCCTCGAACGCTCCGGCCGCTTCGACCCGGACCGGTTCGTGGAGCGCCACCTGCGGGTCTACCGGCGGGTGGCCGCGCGATGAGCCACGAACAGCGCCTCGCCCTCGTCAACGCCACCGTGGTGCACCCCCACCGGCTGGGCGCGGGGGAGTGCCTGCTGCTGCGGGACGGAACCGTCGAGTACGCCGGCCCCGCCCGCCGGCCGCCGGCCGGCTACCGGAGCGTCGACCTCGACGGGGACTACGTGCTGCCCGGACTGATCGACGTCCACGTGCACGGCGCCCTCGGCCGGACGTTCAACGAGCCCGACCCGGACGCCTGGCGCACCGTCCTGGACGCGCACGCCGCCGCGGGCACCACCGGCCTGCTGGCCACCCTGGCGACCGACCGGCCGCCGGCGCTTCGGGCCGCCCTGCGCGCCGGCCGCCGCCTGCCCGCCGGCTCCGGCCTGCTCGGCACCCACCTCGAAGGCCCCTACCTCGACCCGCGGTTCGGGGGAGCGCACCCGCCCGACGCGCTGCGCACACCCGCGCAGCTGCCGTGGCCGTGGCTGCTCGCCGAGGCGGACTTCGTCCGGATGGTCACCCTGGCCCCCGAGCTGCCGGGATCGGCGGCGCTGATCGGGGCGCTCACCGACCGCGGCGTGGTCGTCTCGGCCGGGCACAGCGGCGCCACCGGCCGGGAGCTGACGGCGGCGCGCACGGCCGGACTGCGGCACGTCGCGCACCTGTGGAGCGGGCAGTCGACGCTCGCCAAGGACGGCCCGTGGCGGGTCACCGGCCTGCTGGAGACCGTCCTGGCGTCGGAGGGGCTGACCGCCGAGCTCATCGCCGACGGCCGGCACCTGCCCGCCGAACTCGTCCGGATCGCCCACCGCTGCCTGGGCCCGGACCGGCTCTGCCTCGTCTCCGACGCCTCGGCCGGCACCGGGCTCGCCCCGGGCAGCGGCTTCGCGATGGGCGCGGTCCGGGGCGTCGTCGCCGACGGCGTCGCGCTCGGCCACGACGGCGCGTCGTTCTGCGGCAGCACCAGCCACCTCGCCGACGTCCTGCGCTTCACCGTCCAGCAGGCCCACGTCCCGCTCGTCGAGGCCGTCCGGATGGCCGCCACCACACCGGCCCGGGTACTCGGCCTGGCCGACCGGACCGGCGCGCTGGTGCCGGGGCTGGCCGCGGACGTGGTCGTGCTGGACCGGGACCTGCGGGTGCGCCGGGTCGCCCGCGCCGGTCGCTGGCTGCGCGACCGGGCACCCGAACCCCACCGACCCAAGGAGGTTCCCAGCCATGGCTGAACCGCTCAGCACCCGCTACGCCCTGGTCGGGGCGGGCACCCGGGCCTGGAAGACGTACCTGCCGCTGTTCGCGCACCCCTCGCCGGGCCGGTCGCTGGTCGGCGTGGCCGACAGCGATCCGCGTCGGCTCGCGGAGGTGGCCGAGCGCTGGTCCGTCCCGGTCTACCCGACCGGTGACGTCCGCCCGATGCTCGACGACCTGCGCCCCGAGGTCCTGATCGTCACGTCGCCGGACTGCGCGCACGCCGGCCAGATCGCCGCGGCCCTCGACGCGGGGGTGCACGTCCTGACCGAGAAGCCGATGGCCCTGACGGCGCGCTCGGCCGCGAGCGTCGTCGCGGCCGAGCAGCGCTCCCGCGCCACCGTGCGGGTCGCGCACAACATGCGCTACCTCAACCTCCACCGCACCATCCGGGACCTGCTGGCGGAGGGCCGGATCGGCACGCCCACCCGGGCCCACCTCTCCTACCGGCTTCGGCCCGACCACGGGCGCAGCTACTTCCTGCGGTGGCACCGGCGGGCCGCGGCGTCCGGTGGCCTGCAGATCACCAAGAGCTGCCACCACTTCGACCTGCTCAACTGGTGGCTGGCCGACCGGCCGCAGGAGGTCACGGGCTGGACGGGCCGCCTGCACTACCACCCCGGGCCGGACCGCGGGGACGACGAGCGGCGGGTGCCGGCGGACGCCGACATCGCGGACACCGTCTCCGCGGTGATCCGCTACCGGGGAGGGGCGATCGCCCACTACTCGCTGTCGGCCCGCTCGCCCTGGGAGGGCTACACCCTCACGGTGCAGGGCACCGACGGCGAACTCGCGGCCCGCTACGAGGTGGTGGCGGCGGGCGGTGCGCGGCCCGCGGACCGGTACACGGTGCGCCTGAGCCCGGTGGACGGGCCGCCGCGGCGCATCACCGTCCCCCGGGAGAGCGGCACGCACTCCGGCGCGGACGCCCGGATGCTCGCCGCCCTGCTGGACGGCGCCCTGCTGGACGGCGCCCTGCTGGACGGCGAGTTGCCGGACGGCGGCGCGCCCCCGTCGCCGGGGCCGTACGGGGCGCGGGGTCCGGCCGCGACGGCCGTCGACGGCGCGTACGCCGTGGCGGTGGGGGAGGCGGTGACGCGATCGGCCGCCCACGGCGGCCCGGTCGCGATCGACGGTCTCCTCCCCGGGCTCGTGCTCCCGGAGGCCACCGCGGGAAGGAGCGTCTGAATGGACGGCACACCCCTCGCCGTGCCCGCGTCCGGGCACCGGGAGCCACCGGCCGGGCTCCCGGTCGGGCTGCGGATCGGGGAACTCGCCCCGGGCGACTTCGCGCAGCAGCACCAGGACGGCGCGGAGGCCGTCGTGGTGCTCCTCGGGGGCCGCTGCGACGTCGACTTCGACGGGCCCGGCCCGCACTGGCCGGGGCTGGGCGCCCGCGCGGACGTCTTCGACGGCCGGGCCACCGCGTTCTACGCGCCGGCCGGCCGGCGCTGGCGGATCACCGCCGGTCCCGCCGGTGTCCGCTACGCCGTCGCCACGGCGCCCGCCGGCACCCCCCGCGAGCCCTACCTCGTCACACCGGATGGGGTGCGCGCCGAGCGGCGCGGCACCGGGGTGTGGGCGCGCGAGGTGCACGACATCGTCGGACCGGACCGGCCGGCGGACGGCCTGCTGGTGGGGGAGACGTTCAGCGCGGAGGGCGTGTGGTCCAGCTACCCGCCGCACAAGCACGACCGGCACGACCCGCCGTTCGAGAGCCACCAGCAGGAGGCCTTCCACGTGCGGGTGTCCCCGCCCTCGGGCTTCGGACTGCTCGTCCACTACCCCTCGGTGGCGGCGGACCGCCGGGCCACCGTGGTGCAGGACGGCGACGTCGTCGCCGTGCGGGAGGGCTTCCACAGCTTCGTGGCCGCCGCCGGGCACCGCTTCTACTACCTGTGGGCGCTCGCCGGGACCGAACGGCACCTGTGCTTCCGGACCGATCCGCGCCACGCCTGGCTGCTCCCGGCGGGGGAGGACGGCCGGGCGCCGGACGACGCGCCCGCGGCGGACGGCGGCCCGGCATGACGGGGCCGGCGGTCACCGGCGCGCCGGCCCCCGCCGCGCTGCCCGCGCTGATGCGGGCGGCCGTCTGGCACGGCCCCGGCCGGCCGCTCACCCTGGAACACCTCCCGGTGCCCCGCGTTGAGCGGCCCGAGGACGTGGTGATCCGGGTCCGCGCCGCGATGTTCGGCGCCGCCCTGGTGCGCGCCGTCACCGTCGGCCACCCCCGGATGACGCCGCCCGCCGTCCTCGGCACCCTGGTAGCCGGCCGGATCGCCGCGCTCGGCCCCGCCGTGCGGCACCTGACACTCGGCCAGAGCGTCACCGTCGACCCGCACCCGCCCTGCGGACGCTGCGACACCTGCCGCCACGGACCGGCGGCGCTGTGCACCGCCCGGGCCCGGGTCGAGCCGGGGGCGCACGCGGAGTACGTCCGCCTGCGGCCGCCGCTCACCGACCACGTCGTGCCGGTGCCGACGGGGGTGTCCGCCGGTGCCGCGATGCTCACCGAGATCGTCGCCTGCGTCCTGGACGCGACCGACACCGCCGGCATCGGCCCCGGGCAGAGCGTCCTCGTCATCGGCTGCGGCCCGGTCGCGCTGATCCAGGTGAGGCTCGCCCTGCTGCGCGGCGCCGAGCGCGTCCTGTGCACCGTCAACCACCCGGCCCGGCGCGCCGCGGGGCGCCGGCCCGGCGCAACCGTCGTCGACGTCGACCGGGCCGCCGACGCCGGGCGGGCGGTCGAAGCCGACGACCGCACGGCGCAGCGGGTCCGGGCGCTGACGGACGGCCGGGGCCCGCACGTGGTGGTGGAGGCGGTCGGCCGCGCCGAGACCTACCGGCAGGCCTTCGCCCTGGTCCGGCCCGGCGGCACGGTGGTCGGCTTCGGCGGCTGCCCGCCCGGCACCACCCTGCCGGTCGACCTCAACGCCCTGCACTACCGCCGGATCCGCTACATCGGCAGCTACCACTACGGCCCCGGCGTGTTCCGGGCCGCCGCCGACCTGCTGGCCCGCGGCGTCCTCGACCTCAACCCGCTGCTCACCCACCGCATCCCGCTCGACCGGATCGGCGACGCGGTGCGCACGGCCCGTCTCACCGAATGCCTGGTACCCGTCGTCGAACCCTGGAAGGACTGATCGCACGATGCACAGCACCCGCGTACTGATCACCGAGCCCGGACGCGTGGACCTGCGCCGCGAGGTGCTGCCGGAGCTCTCGGACGACCAGCTGCTGGTCCGCACCCGGACGACGCTGGTCAGCCCCGGCACCGAACGGAACTGCTTCCTGGGGGAGTTCGAGAAGCCCTCGCACTGGTCCGCCTGGGTGCGTTACCCCTTCGCCCCCGGCTACAGCGCGGTCGGCGAGGTGCTGGAGGTCGGCCCGACCGTCGCCGACCGCCGGCCGGGCGACCGCGTCGTGCTGCGCCGCTCGCACCAGAGCCTCACGGTCGTCTCGGAGCAGTCGGTCTATCCGGTGCCGGACGGGATTCCCGACGGGACGGCGGCCTGGTTCGCGCTGTCGGCCATCGCCCAGCACGCCGTGCGCAGGACCGGCCCGCTGTTCGGCGAACCGGTCGCGGTGGCCGGCCTCGGGCCGCTGGGCCAGCTCGTGCTGCAGTACGCGGCCGTCGCGGGCGCGGCCGAGCTGTACGCCGTGGCCCGGGGCGGCTCCCGGCTCGCCGCGGCGCGGCGGCACGGCGCGACCGCGGTGGTCGGCGGCGGGGTGGCGGCCGCGGTCGAGCCGATCGCGGAACTCACCGGCGGCGAGGGCGTCGGCGTCGCGTACGACGTGACCGGCGCGCCCGAGGCGCTGGCCGGCCTGTCCGCCCTGACCAGGGAGGGCGGCACCCTCGTGCTGGTCGGCGACACCGCGTGGCCGGGCCGCCAGACGCTGGGGGGCTCCGTGCTCCGCCGGGCGCAGTCGCTGATCGGGGTGCACGACAGCGACATCCCGCGGGCCCCGCGGGTCCGGCACGTCCGCGGCACCTTCGCGGAGAACGTCGACCTGTTCTTCCGGCTGGTCGGCCAGGGGCGGCTGAAGGTCGACGACCTGGTCACCCACACCTTCCCGGCGGCCGACGCGCAGTCCGCGTACAAGCTCCTCGCCGGACCGGACAGCGGCGCCATCGGCGTGCTCCTGGACTGGCGCGACACCGGGCTGTGACCCGGCTCCGAACGCGGCTCCGGACACTGCCCGGGACCCGGCCCGGACCTGGATCCGGCCCGGCCCCGAACCCCCCGACCACGAACCCCCCGACCACGAACGCGGTCCGACCCACCCGACTCACGAACGAAAGGTTCCCCCCGTGGCAGTTCGCATTGGATTCGTCGGCGTCGGCTACATCGCCAAGCAGCACCTCAAGCGGGTGCTGGCCGACCCGGAGGCCGAGGTGGTGGCGCTCTGCGACACCGCCCCGCAGGCCGCCGAGGCGACCCGCCGCAGCGTCCTGGAGGCGCTGCGCGGCGCGGTCCCCGAGCGGGTGCTGACGGCGTTCGCCGGGCTCCCGGTGCACACCGACCCCTTCCGGTTCTTCCAGCAGGAGCGGCTGGACGCGGTGTTCCTGTGCCTGCCGCCCTTCGTCCACGGGGAGGTGGAGTTCGCCGCGATCGAGGCGGGGGTGCCCTTCCTCGTCGAGAAGCCGGTGGCCCTGGACCTCCGGACGGCCACCGCGATCTCCCGGGCGCTGCGCGACCGCGGCCTGATCGGGGCGGCCGGCTACCAGAGCCGTTACGCGGACATCGTCCCGTACGTGCGGTCCCGGCTGGACGGCCGGACCGTCGCGATGACGCTCGCCCACCGCTTCACCAAGCTGCCGGGCCGGGACTGGTACCGCCACCAGGACCGCTCCGGCGGCCAGGTGGTGGAGATGGCCACGCACCAGGTGGACCTGCTGCGGCTGCTGGTCTCCGACATCTCCACCGTCTACGTCTCCGGCGGCCGGCGGATCGCGACCCGCGCCGAGTCGGAGATCTTCGACACCGCGGCGGCCAGCCTGACCTATACCAACGGCGCGGTGGGCAGTCTCGTGACGAACATGGTGTCGGGCCACGGCAACCCCGCGTTCGCCCGTGGCATCCACATCATCGCCGACGGCCTGACGGTGTCCGTGCTCGGCCACGAGGGCGAGTCGCGGACCGTGGAGGTCGTCACCGCCGAGGGCCGCGAGGAGCGGGAGTTCACGGACGACTCGATGGCGGCCCAGGACCGGGCGTTCGTCCGGGCCGTCCGGGACGGCCGCCCGGAACTGGTGCTGGCCCCCTACGAGGAGGCGGTCCGGACCCTGGCCACGACCCTCGCCCACCAGCAGTCCGCGCAGAGCGGCCTGCCGGTGCGGGTCGACGAGCTGCTCGGCGCCGAGGTCCCGAGCCTGTCCTGACCGCTCCGTCCGACGACCACCCGGCCGGGCGCCGACCGCGCGGCGCCCGGCCCCCGATCCCGCCCCGCCCCACCCTCTCCGTCCCACCCCCGTTCCGCCCCGCTCCACTCCCGATCCCGTCGCGGCCGACGCACCCGGTGCGCCGGCGCACCCGCACGCACAGGAGGAGACCGACGTGCTGCTCGGAGCCGGTACCGACACCATCACCGACGCCTACACCCAGGACCAGAAGTTCGCCGAATTCCGGCGGCTGGGACTCGACTTCGCGGAAGTCCCGCTGCACAGCGCCGAAGCCGCCGAGCAGGTGGAGCTCTTCCGCGAGCTCTCCGCCCGGCACGGCCTGCCCATCGCCTCCGCCGTCGTCGCGGAGTTCGTCCGGCTGCCCGACCTGCCCGAGCCGGTCCGCCCGGAGGCGGTGCGCCGGATCGCCGCCACCGCCGTGCTCGCGGCCGGTCTCGGCTGCGACCTGGTGCTCGTCCCGGTCCGCGTCAAGCCGGAGGAGCCGGCGCGCGCCGAGGTCTACGCCAAGGCCTTCGCCGACGTGCTGGCCGCCACCGCGGAGCACGGCACGCTGATCGCGGCCGAGTTCGTCGGCGGGGCGCTCCCGCGCGACGCCGCCGAGCTGGTGGCGACGGTGGACGACCCCCGCGCGCGGCTGTTCTTCGACATCGGCAACTGCCTCTACGCGGGCGCCGACCCGCTGACCGACCTGCGGGACCTGCTGCCACTGGTGGGCCAGGTGCACCTCAAGGGCGGCCCGGACACCCCGCTCGCCGCGATGCCCCTGCGCGAGCTGGCCGCGGTCCTGGCGGACGGCGGGTACACCGGGCGCTGCGCGCTGGAGATCGAGTCCCCCCAGGGCCGTTCGAGCGTGCGCGACGCCGTCTCCGTCCTGCGCATGCACGGCCTGTGGCAGCCCGCCGAGGGCCGGGAGGGCCACCGTGCCGCGTAGCGTCCGGGTGTTCCTGACCTTCGACGTGGAGGACCCGGTCACCGCGCGCAGCGACGACGCCGTGGTCCGGGTGGCCGGCCTGCTGCGCGAACGCGGCGCCCGGGCGGCCTTCTTCGTCACCGGCGACAAGGCCCGCGCCCTGGTGCGCCGGGGCCGGCCGGACGTCTTCGAGGCGCTGCGCGCCCACGACGTCGGCTACCACACGAACCACCACTCGACCCACCCGACGGTGGCCGAGTACCTGGAGCGCCGGGACTGGGCGGACGGCGTGGCGGAGGTCGTCGCCAGGGAGCGCTCCGGCGCCGAGCTCGTCCGCGAGCTGACGGGCCGGCGGCTGTGCGGCTTCGCGGGCCCCGGCACGTCCTGGGGCCCCCAGCTCCCGGCCGCGCTCGCCGCCCTGGACATCCCCGCCCACCTGCACTCGTTCAGCCGCACCGGCGGCGGCCACAATCCGCACTGGTACGCGGGCGCGCTCTGCTTCGCCCGCTCCGAGGCCGTCGGGCCGGTCGAGGACGTCCTGCCCGACCCGGCCCGGTTCGCCGAGCTGCTCGCGCGGGTCCCGGAACTCGTCGACCGGGCGGCGCGGTCCGCGGACGGCGTGCTCCACCTGTACATCGGCCATCCGACGATGTTCGTCAACCGGGAGTTCTGGGACGGCTTGAACTACGCGGCCGGACGCAACCCCGCCCCCGGCGCGCCGCTCGCCGAGCCGGCCGCCCGACCGGCCGAGGAGACCCGGACCATGCTGGACAACCTCGGGCGGCTGGTCGACGCCGTCCGGGCCCGCCCCGGCGCCGAGATCGTCGGGTTCGGGGACCTCGTGGAAGAGCGGCTGCGCACCCCCGCGCCGCGCGGCGACTGGTTCGCGGCGGAGCTGCGGGCGGCCGCGGCCGAACCGGGCATCCGCACCACCTCGCGCACCGCCTCGCCCGCCCAGCTGCTGCACGCGATGTGCGGAGCGGTCCTCGGCCGGGACCCCGGATCGGGCGGTCCGCCCGGGGAGGTCCACGGGCCGGTCGCGCGCCCGGCCGGGGGGATACCCGCCGGGGGCCGGTGCGAGGCCGACCGGGACACCGTGCTCGGCCTCGCCGCCGAGCTCTGCCGGGAGGTGGCCGCCACCGGCGCCCTGCCGGCCTCGGTCCGGGGCCCCGGGGGCGTCGCGGTCGCGCCCGCGACCCTCCACCGCGGTCTGCTCGACCTCGCCGGGACCGGGGGTGCCGAGGCGCTCCGGGAGTTGCCCGCGCGGGTCGTCCTGCCGGCCGTGGCCCCGCTGCCCGAGGTCGGCGAGGAGATGGCCGAGCACTTCACCCGCCGGGTCCGGCGCTGGATGCACCGGCCGGACCTCGACGTGACCGAACTCGCCCGGCTCACCCGCGCCCAGACCTGGACCCTGCGCGCCACGGCCGCCTGACCGCCGCTCCACCACCGCTCCACCGCCGCCCGGCCGGGCCCGACCGCCCGACCGGGCGGCCGCGCCCGGCCCGGCACCGTCACAGAAAGCGACCACCAGATGTCCCTCGGGAAGACCCGCGGCCGGCCGGCCGCCGCGCCACCACCACCCCTCGACCTCTGGCGGGTACGCGACTTCGTCGTCCTCTGGTGGGCCCAGGTCACCTCGCGCGTCGGCACGCAGATCTCCCAGTTCGTGCTCCCCCTCCTGGTCCTCGACGCCACCGGCTCGGCCGGGACGGCCGGTCTGATCACCGCCCTCGAACAGGTGCCCTACGTACTCCTGGCCATCCCGGCCGGCGCCCTGGTGGAGCGGTGGAACCGGCGGGTCGTCCTGGTGGGGGGCAACTTCCTGCGCGCCGGGATGTTCGGACTGCTCGCGGGCTACCTGCTCGCCGGCGGCACCAGCATCCCCGCCATCGCCGCCACGGTGTTCTGCTCCGGCGTCGTCTACGTCTTCTTCGACGTGGCCAACAGCACCGTCTTCCCCCGGATCCTGCCCGCCCACGAACTCGCCAGGGCCACCGGCTGGGTGGAGGGCACCACCGCGCTCACCGAGGTCCTGGGCCCCGCGCTCGGCGGCGCCCTCGTCGGCCTGGGGACGCACGCCCTGCAGGGCGCCGGCTACGCCTTCGGCGTCGACGCCCTCACCTACCTCGTCGCCGGCCTCGGCGTCCTCTGCGTCCGCACCTCGCTGAGCCCCCCGCCCGCCGCCGTCCGGACCCCGCTGGGCGCCTCGATCCGCGCGGGCGTCGGCCACCTCCTGGGGGACGGCCGGCTGCGCCGGCTCGCGCTGGCGAACTTCGTCAACATCGTCGCGCTCGGCACGGTCTGGCTGAGCTTCATGGCGCTCATGAAGTCCGAGTTCCACCTCGACTCCACGCACACCGGCCTCCTGCTGGCGCTCGGCGCGGCCAGCGGCATCCTGGGCAGCTTCTGCAGCGGCATCCTCGACCGCCGTCTGGGGCCCTACGGAGTGATGCTCCTCGCCGGCGCGGGCTGGGCGGCCGGTGAACTGATCATCGCCGCCGCACCGGCCCCGTGGGTCGCCGTCCTGGGCCTGGCCCTGGCCCTGTGGGTCGCCCCGCCGTACTTCTCCACCCTCTACGCGTACCGGATGGCGATCATCCCGCAGGAGATGCACGCCAGGATCAACAGCCTCTACCGGCTGCTCGCCCAGGCGGGCCTGCCGGTCGGCCTGTCCGTCGGCGGCCTGCTCCTCGACACCGTCGGCGCCCGCGCCTTCCTGCTCCTGGTGGCCGTGGTCTTCCTGGCGACCGCCGTCACCGTACAGCTCCGCGCCCCCCGAGCCCCCGCCCCCGCCGCGGACCCGCCCTGACACCCGCACCAGGTGCGGCCGGCGGGCCGATCTCCGGCACGCGGGATTCAGAGGACCTTGACGGTTGGTCAAGGTCGAAGTCGAACTCGGCGGTGACCGGTGCGTGGTCGCTCCAGCGCTGCGCGTGGGAGGCTGCGCGTTCGACGTAGGGCCTGCGGTGAAGCAGGGTGACGTCGTTGGTGCCGGTTCGGGCGGTGGTGGGTTCGCGTGTGTCGGACACGCACGGGGGCGAGGGCAAGGTCTCGCACCTGGTGCAGGCGGAGTCGGCGACCCGGCACGCGGTCTCGAAGGAGTGGGAGATCGTCGGCTCCTTCGAGGACCCTGGACGTCTCGGCGGAGATCACGCCGTGGAAGCGCCGTCGAGTGCGTCGCCTGCAACAGGCCGGCCAAGTGCTCTGACGGTCGGCGCCGAGCCGGATGTCCGTGGAGCCCGGGGCCGTATCGCGCTGATGGCCGGGCTGCCGACGGATGCGAGCGGCAGCCCGGCTTCCTGGCATTCGGTCAGTGCTCCAGGTCGTAGACGGCGGTCACCGGCGCGTGGTCGGACCAGCGCTCCGCGTGGGTGGCGGCGCGTTCGGTGTGGGCTTCGATGGCCTTGGCGGCGAGGGTGGGGGTGGCTACCTGGAGGTCGATGCGCCAGCCGGAGTCGTTGTCGAAGGCGCGGCCTCGGTAGGACCACCAGGAGTAGGGGCCGGTGCGGTCGGGGTGGAGGTGGCGGACGACGTCGACGTAGCCGGCCTCGTCGTAGACGCGGGAGAGCCAGGCGCGTTCCTCGGGGAGGAAGCCGGCGGACTTCTGGTTGGCCTTCCAGTTCTTGAGGTCCTCGGGGCGGTGGGCGATGTTCCAGTCGCCGCAGACCACGACCTCGCGGCCGTCGGCGGCGGCGCGGGTGCGGAGCTTGCCGAGGTGGACGAGGAATTCCGCCATGAAGCGTTCCTTCTCGTCCTGGCGTTCGGTGCCGACCTCGCCGGAGGGGAGGTAGAGGCTGGCCACGGTCAGGCCCGGAAGGTCGATTTCGACGTACCTGCCTGATTTGTCGAATTCCGCCGACTCGAAGCCGACGACCGTGCGGCTCGGTTCCGTCCGGGAGAGGATGGCGACGCCGGCACGGCCCTTGGTGGCGGCCGGGGCCCACACCGTGTGCCAGCCGTCCAGGTCGCGCAGCTCGACGGGGAGCTGCTCGGGCTCGGAGCGCACCTCCTGCAGGCAGACCACGTCCGCCTCGGTGGCGGCCAGCCACTCGATGAATCCCTTCTTGGCCGCCGCCCGGATTCCGTTCACGTTCACACTCGTCACCACGATCACCCGGGCAGCCTACCCACTGCCACGTGCGGGGGCGTGCCGCGACGCGTCCGCTTGCGGAGCTGACGTGAACGCACCATGAAACTGTGCGGCAGTCCCGCCGGGGCGCGCCATTGGTCTTGACCATCTCCCGATCCAGCCCCTAGGGTCACTTACTGCAAGGACCTTTAATAAAGAAGGACGGAAAAAGCCCGCTCTCCCACCTGCCGCAACAGCGGACAGCGGGGCGGATCCGCCCTCTTTCAGCAGGGCGGAAGAAACCAGGGTGGAGGACACGGTGGGAACGACAGGACAGCTCACGGCGGTACCGGAACCGAAGTACTGGCACCTGCGCACGGTGTTGCTCCGCGCCATCGACACGGAGTTCTCCATCGGCCAGGTCCTGCCGAACGAGCGCGAGCTCGCCGCCCGCTTCGGCGTCGCCCGGGCCACCCTGCGCCAGGCGCTCGACCAGCTGGAGCTGGAGGGCCGGCTGGTCCGCCGGCGCGGCATCGGCACCCTGATCGCCGCGCCCAGGGTCGGCGTTCCGGTGAACCGGCAGGAGGAGGGCTGGCCCGGTGCCGTCCGCAGCCAGGCGTGGCGCACCGTCGACTGCACCACCGCTCCGGCCGCCCGTCGGCTGGCGGAGGCGCTCGGGGTCGCCGAGGGTGCCCCCGTGCACACCGTCCGCCGGGTGCGCCTCGTGCAGGGGCGGATCATGGCCACCGAGTCGCTGCACGTGCCCGCCGCCGCGCTGCCGCACCTGCCCGGGTTCCGCGCCGAGAGCGACCGCGCCCGCTCGGTGCTGCGCCAGCTGGAGCGCCTGGAGGTCGACGGCGAGTCCCGCTCCGTCGAGCTGGGCGTCGCCGAGGCCGAGCAGGCCGCGCTGCTGGAGCGCCCGCCCGGCTCGCCGGTGCTGGTGATGACCACGCAGTACGCCGCGGCCGGCCGGCTGGTCGCGCTCGCCGTCTCCACCTACCGCGCGGACACCTGCAAGCTGACCTTCGGTGAGACCGGCCTCGTCGAGGTCACCCCCGTCGGCGCCGCCACCCCCGTGGGTGCCGCCGCCTCCTGAACCACTCCCGAAAACCCTCAGGCCCAGGCCCGAGCGCCCCACCAGGCGCCCGGGCCTGGGCCGTTTCCGTCGCGGGGGGCGTGCGGACGAGCGGGGCCCGATCGCGGGTTCCTGAACGAGGGCAACCGTTCGGGGTAGCCCCTGGGCGGCTGCCGCACGGGCCGGTAGGTTGCGGGCGATCTCTGTACGACCCGTCCGCGCGAGGCGCCACGGCCCAGGCGCGGGACCGGTCCGGGAACGACCCGTTCGTGCAAGCCAAGTGTCCGGCGATCCCGGGGTGGGGCCGTGAGCGCGCACGTGAACGCGCACTGGTACGGAAGGATCGGCGGCGGCCCTGCCGGGCGCCGCCTCGCGCAGCTGCTGATCCTGTCGATGTTCGCGCTCGGCCTCGGCATCGCGCCGACCGCCGCGTGGGCGGCGGGCCGGCCCCGCTGACAGGGGAGCAACTGGCGGTCCCGAAGCCGGAAGCGGCCCCGCGGCCGCTCAGGCCGTCGGGGGGTTGACGGCGAAGAGCTGCTCCTCGACCTGGTCGAGGGCGACGCGCAGGGCGCCCATGGCGACGACCTCGGAGCCGAGGGCGGCCAGGGCCACCTCGGGGGCGCGCAGGGTGAACTGGGCGAGGCGTTCGCGCAGCGGGTCGAGGACGCCGTCGAGGCCGGCGGCCCAGCCGCCGATCACGACGAGCTGCGGGTCGATGGCCAGGACGAGGGCGGCGACGCTCTGCACCAGGCGGGTCAGGAAGCGGTCGGTCGCGACCTTCGCCACCTCGTCGCCCTCGCGGGCGAGCCTCAGCACCCGTGCCACCGCCGCCTCGTCCAGCGGGTTGAGCGGCTTGCCGGTGGTGGAGAGCAGGCGCTCCGGCGTCACCTCCTGACCGAGCAGGTGCAGGGCGCCGATCTCGCCGGCCGCGCCGCCGAAGCCGCGGTGCAGCCGACCGTTGATGAGCGAGCCGGCGCCCGGGCTCAGACCCGCCATGACGAACACGACGTCGTCGGCGCCGACCGCCGCGCCCTGCCAGTGCTCGGCGATCGCGGCGAGGTTGGCGTCGTTCTCGATCATCACCGGGCAGCGGAACGAGCGCCGCAGCCGGGCCCCGAGGTCCAGGCCCGTCCACCCGGGCATCGCGGTGCCCAGCTGCACGGTGCCGTCCCGGTCGACGATGCCCGGCGTGCCGACGCCCACCGCCCACAGGTTGTCCCGGGAGACGCCCGCCTTGCGCAGCACCTCCGCGACCACCGAGCGCACCGCGGTGAGGCGTTCCTCCGCGTCCAGGCTCTCCTCGACCGGCCGGAAGTGGGTGCCCACCACCTCGCCGGCGAGGTCCGCGAGGATGATCCGGATGTCGTGCACGCCGATCTCGATGCCGAGGATGTGCCCGGCCTCGGCCCGGAACCGGAACCACCGGGCCGGCCGTCCGCGCCGCCCGGCGCCGGGCTGACCGCCCGGCTGCGGCTGCTCGACCTCGGCGACCAGGCCGGTCTCCACCAGCCCCTCGATCACGCCCTCGACCGTCGGGCGGGAGAGCCCGGTGTCGCCGACCAGCTGGGTCAGCGTCACCGCGTGGCCCTCGCGCAGCGCCCGCAGGGTCACCGCCGCGTTGATCCGCCGCAGGAGTGAGGAGTCGCCACCGGTGAGTCTGTCCGCCAAGACGCTGCCCTTCGCCGTTCCGCGCGACTGCCCTGGCGCGCGTGCCCTGTACACGGGCACCGCCGGGCGACGCCTCCGGAGCGTCGCCCCGGAGGCCGCCCCCGGGCGGACCCGCGGGAGTCAGCCGCCCGGCGGACCGGCACGGCGGTGCTGTGCCGCCTGCGCCGGTCCGGGTGGCCTGGGCCGGATGCTACCGGGGCCCCGCCGACCCGGCGAGCATCTTCCCAGCTCATCCGGGCTTCGGTATCGAAATGGTACGGATTGGGTGGCAGTGCGTGACCCTGCCCCCCCTGAGCCCACGGCGCCGCCCGGTCGTGCCGCCGTCAGCGCAGGCCGCCCGTCGCACCGAGGTTCTGCCCGGACACCCACCGCCCGTCCGGGCCGACCAGGAACGCGATCACGTCCGCGACGTCGGCCGGCTGCCCGAGCCGCCGCAGCGGCGTCATCCCGGCCACCACCTCCAGCGCCTGCGGGGGGTTGAGCGAGCGCAGCAGGTCGGTCTCCACCGGCCCGGGCGAGACGGTGTTGCAGGTGATCCCGCGCGGTCCGAGCTCCAGCGCCGCGGCCTGCGTCAGCTGCTCCAGCGCGCCCTTGCTGGCCAGGTACGGCGTGATGCCGGGTACGGCGCGGCGGGTGTTGAGGGAGGAGACGTTGACGATCCGCCCGCCGTCGCGCATGTGCTGCGCCGCGTACCGCAGCGTCAGGAACACCGCGCGGGTGTTGACGGCGAGCACCGCGTCGAAGTCCGCCGGGTCGGTCTCGGCGAGCGGGGCGGGGGTGAAGCTGCGCGCCGCGTTGTTGACGAGGATGTCCAGCCCGCCGAGTTCCTCCTGGGCCGCGGCCATCAGCCACTCCGCGCCCTCCGGGGCGCCGAGGTCGGCGCGCACCGCGTGCGCCCGCCCGGCTCCGTGCGCGGCCACCGCGCGCACCACGTCCTCGGCCGCCGCGTCGTCCCGCGCGTAGCCGAACACCACGTCCGCGCCGTCCGCCGCCAGCCGCTCCACGACGGCCCGGCCGATCCCGCGCGAGCCGCCCGTGACGACCGCCGCCCGGCCCGCCAGCACCCTGTCCGACATTCCGACTCCCCGTTCCCGGCCGGCCGCGCACCGGCTCCGGGGAGAACCTACCGCCCGGCGGACCCGTGACGGTGAAGGCCGGGGAAACCGGACGGCCCCGTCCGCCGCGCCGCCCTGCGGGGCCGGTGGCGCGGCGGACGGGCAGGGCCCGCTAGAGAAGCACCGGGGCGTCCACGCCCTGGAGGCAGGCGATCAGCGTGCGGGCCTCGACGTTGAGGTAGTGGCTGTGCCGGATCAGCCCGGCGAGCTCCGGGACGGGGATCCACCGGTAGTCGGGTCCGAGGTCGGACTCGCGCAGGCCGGGACCGGCGTCGAGGACGAGGTAGCGGTTGCGGGCGTGGTAGAAGCGCCCGCCCTCCTCGGAGAGCACCGAGTCGAACAGCACCCGCTCGGGCGGCGCCGCGAGCACGCGGTCGAGGAGCGGCGGCCGGGCGGCGGCCGGCAGCCGGGTGTAGTTCTCGGGCGTGCACTGGACGGTGGGCGCGAGCTCCAGGACGTCGGTGTACCCCGGTTCCATCCGGGCGTGCACCAGGGCCTGCAGGGTGCCCTCCACGCGGCGGGTCAGGAAGGCCGACAGCCCGGTGCCGTGCGGCGCGATCATGGGCTGGGACCAGCTGCGGACCTCGCGGCCGCCGGCTTGGACGTCCACCGCGATGACGCTGAAGAAGCCGCCGCTCTCGTGGGATATCCGGTCGCCCGAACGCCGCCAGTGGAGGACCTTGTCCAGCGGGATGCGCTCGGCGTGCGGCTCGTACCGGGTGCGCGCCTCGGTGATCCAGCTGAGCAGGTCGGTGCCGACGGTGGCGGCCTGCGGGCCGGCCCCGCCCGGCTCGCACCCCTGGAACGGGAAGGGCAGGCAGGCGAGGACGCTGCGCGAGTCCATGTTGACCAGGTCCTCGACGGCGAGCAGTTGGTGCAGCTGCCGCAGGGTCAGCCAGTGGAACCCGTCCAGGACCTCGACGTCCTCGTCCACCTCGATGATGATGTTGCGGTTGCGCTTGCGGTAGAACCAGCAGCCCTGCTCGGACTGGCGCACGTCGGCGAGGGTCCGGTACCGCCCGGGCTGCTGGAAGTACTCGACGTAGGGGACGGCCGCGCCGCGGTGGACCCGGGTGTAGTTGCTGCGGGTGGCCTGCACGGTCGGCGAGAGCTGCAGGCCGTTGCAGTTGCCGGGCTCCATCTTGGCCTGCATGAGGAAGTGCAGCACGCCGTCGAACTCCTTGGCGATGATGCCGAGGATGCCGATCTCCGGCTGACGGAGGATCGGCTGGGTCCAGTTATCGACCGGGCGGCCCGGCATGCTGACGTCCAGGCCCTCGACGGTGAAGAACCGGCCGCTGTCGTGGACGAGGTTGCCGGTCTGCGGGTCGAAGCCCCATCCGCGCATGGCCGCGAACGGGATGCGCTCGATTCTCGACTCGTCGGCCCGGCGGCGCCCGTCGAGCCACTCGTGGAAGGCGGACAGCGTGACCGTGGAGCTGTCGGCCGCGTGCGCGGAGCGCGCGACGCGGGTCGCGAGGGCGTTCACCAGGCCCACGCCTCGGGGCCGGGCCCGCCGTTGCCGATCGGCGGGAACAGCCGGTCGAGCTCGGCCAGCACCTCGTCCGTCAGCTCCAGCCGCATGGCGTTCAGGGCGCTCTCCAGCTGGCCGAGGCTGCGCGGGCCGATGACCGGGGCGGTGATCCCGGGCCGGGACATCACCCAGGCCAGGCCCACCTCGGCCGGGTCGGCGCCGAGGCCGGCGCAGAGCTTCTCGTAGGCGGCGACGGCGTCGCGGTGCTTGTCCAGCGCCTCCATCGCCCGGCCCTGCGCGGTCTTGACGGCGGTGCCCTCCTCCAGCTTGCGCAGCGCGCCGCTCAGCAGGCCCCCGTGCAGCGGCGACCAGGCGAGCACGGCCACCCCGTAGCGCTGGGCGGCCGGGATCAGCTCCAGCTC
Organism: Kitasatospora sp. NPDC002551; assembly: GCF_040296005.1. Lineage (NCBI taxonomy): Bacteria > Bacillati > Actinomycetota > Actinomycetes > Kitasatosporales > Streptomycetaceae > Kitasatospora > Kitasatospora sp. NPDC002551. The sequence goes on from NZ_JBEOWI010000069.1 coordinate 26,513, forward strand.
CACGTAGCGGGTGACCAGGTTGTAGACGGACTGCTCGGAGACGATGCCGAGGAAGTTGCGCCGGGACGCGGCTTCCTGCGCCTCGGCGATGTGCCAGCCGGCGAAGTTGGAGGAGCCCACGTAGCGGACCTTGCCCTGTTGGGTGAGCATCTCCATCGCCTGCCAGACCTCGTCCCAGGGGGCGTGGCGGTCGATGTGGTGCATCTGGAAGAGGTCGATCCAGTCGGTCCGCATCCGGCGCAGCGAGGCCTCGCAGGAGGCGATGATGTGGCGGGCGGACAGGCCGCCGTCGTTGGGGCGCTCGCTCATCGGGTTGAACACCTTGGTGCCGAGCACGACCTGGTCGCGGCGTCCGCCGCCCTGGGCGAACCACTCGCCGAGCAGTTCCTCGGTGAAGCCCTTGTGGACCTGCCAGCCGTACTGGTTGGCGGTGTCGAGGAAGTTGATCCCGCGCTCCAGGGCGCGGTCCATGATCTCGAAGCTCTCGTCCTTGGTCGCCCGGACGCCCAGGTTCAGCGTGCCCAGGCAGAGCCGGCTCACCTGGAGGGCGGTGCGGCCGAGGTAGGTGTACTCCATCTGCGATTCCTTTACCGGTACGGGGTCGTCGTGGTGGAGCTGCAAGATTTGTTGCGTACCTGCCACACCTGTCGCCGGGCGGGGTCCGGCGCCGCCCCGGCCGGGGCTCACCGCCGTCGGGGACGGCGGCGGCCCGGCGGCCGGGACGGTTCCCGGCTCACTGCCAGCGGAACAGCCTGGCCGCCAGCACGCTGCACAGGGCGCCGACGGCCGCGAGGACGGCCAGGTGCAGGGTCTGCGGCCACTGCCCCTCCCAGGAGTCCCGCAGCGCCTGCAGGGTGGCGCCGAGCGGGGTGTAGTCCCCGATCCTGGCGACGGCGTCGGGCAGCTGCTCCTTCGGGAGGAACACCCCTCCGAAGAACAGGCTGGGGAAGAGCAGCGACAGGCCGATCGAGGTCGCCGCGCGGCTGCCCGGCGCGATCGCGGCGACCACCAGGCCGACCGAGAACAGCGCCCAGGCGCCCAGGGCGAAGGTCAGCAGGAAGGCCGGCACCTGCTCCGGCAGCGCCGTGTCGAACGCGAACCGCCCGACGCCGAGCACCAGCAGCGCCGCGACCACGGCGGTCGCCAGGTTGATGACGAGCTGGGCGAGCAGCAGGTTGACGGGGTGGACGGGACTGGCCGCCATCCGGCGCAGGATGCCCTTCTCCCGGTAGGTCGCCAGGGTGGTGGGCAGCAGGTTCAGCGACAGCATGGTGAGGCACATCGACATCGCCATGGCCGGGACGAACGCCGCCATCGCGGCCTTCTGGTCGGCGGTGTCGTCCGAGTTGGTGGTGATGATGTGGAAGATCTCCAGCAGCATGATCGGCAGGGCGATCACGAAGAAGACCGCGGTCGGGTCGCGGAGGAAGAGCTTCGTCTCGACGAGGGTGAGCTGGGAGCGCCCGGTCATGCCTGTTCTCCTGGTCATCGGGGTCACGGGGGTCAGTTCGCGGCCGGGGCCGTGCCGGTGAGCTTCACGAAGGCGTCCTCCAGCGTCGGCTGTTCGAGGCGCAGCTCGCCGGGGACGATCCCGTGCCGGGACAGCACCGAGACCACCGCGTACACCAGGTTCTCCGTGCCGGTGACCGTCACCCGGGCGTTGGCCCGGGTCACCGAGGTGACCTCGGGCAGCGCGGTCAGCAGGGAGTCGTCCAGCGGGTCGGAGGGGGTGAAGCGCAGGCGCTGCTCGGACTCGGCGGCGGCGATCAGGCCGGCCGGGGTGTCGAGCGCCGCCAGCTGCCCGTCCCTGATGACCGCGATCCGGTCGCAGAGCCGCTCGGCCTCCTCCATGAAGTGGGTGACCAGCAGCACCGTGACGCCCTGGGCGCGGACCCGCTCGATCAGCTCCCAGGTCTCCCGCCGGGCCCGGGGGTCGAGCGCGGTGGTCAGCTCGTCGAACACCGCGATCCGGGGGTTGCCGACCAGCGCCAGGGCGATCGACAGCCGCTGCTTCTGGCCTCCGGACAGCTGGCCGAAGCGGCTGTCGCGCTTCTTCTCCAGCCCCCAGTCGGTGATCAGGCTCCGCCAGTCGGCCGGGTCGCGGTAGAAGGTGCTGTACATCTGCAGCGCCTCCCAGACCTTGAGCCGGGGCGGCAGTTCGCTCTCCTGCAGCTGGATGCCGATGCGCTGGCGCAGCTGCTCCTTGTCGTGGTGCGGGTCGAGCCCCATGACCGAGACCTTGCCGCCGTCGTACCTGCGCAGGCCCTCCACGCACTCCACGATCGTCGTCTTGCCCGCGCCGTTGGGGCCGAGGATGCCGAATATCTCGCCCTCCTCCACGGCGAAGGAGACGTCGTCCACGGCGACGTGGTCGCCGTAGGTCTTGCGGAGTTTCTCGACCTCGATCACCGGCATGCCTTCTCTTTCTTCCTCCACCGGGATTCCTTACCTGTGCCGCCGGAGGCGGGCGTTCCCGCGCCGGGACCGCGCGAAGCGGCGATCCGGCCGCCGGAGGACTTCCGCCCGGTGAACGGCACGGCTCCACCGCCGGATGCGGGGGTCAACCGGACGGTGGAGCTGTCGCGATGACGCGGCGTCAGTACGTCGGTTTGCCTCGGTACTTCGGCGGGTCAGTGCGTGCGAAGTGCAGCGTAGCGCGCCTGACAGGCGCCGTAGTCCGGCAGTGCGCCGGCCTCCCGGGCCTGCCGCAGCGTCGGCGCGTTCCGGTCCCGGTCCGACACCAGGGGCGTGATGTCCTGCGGCCAGGGCAGGGCGAGCTCGGGATCGAAGGGGTCGATCTCGTGCTCCGCGGCCGGGTTGTACTCGGTCGAGCACAGGTACGCGGCCACGGTGTCGTCCTCCAGGGCCATGAACGCGTGTCCCAGCCCCTCGGGGAGGTACACCGCCCGGCAGGTGACGGCGTCCAGCACCAGGGAGTCCCACTGCCCGTAGGTCGGCGAGCCCGCCCGGATGTCCACCACCACGTCGAGCAGCGAACCACGGGTGCAGGTGACGAACTTGGCCTGCCCGGGCGGCACGTCCGCGAAGTGGATCCCGCGGACCGTGCCGCGCCGCGACACGCTGTTGTGGTACTGCCCCAGCCGCAGCGGGTGCCCGACCGCCGCCACGAAGGCGGACTCGGTGTAGCTCGCGCAGAACGTCCCCCGCGCGTCGGGGTGGACCGCCGGCGTGAACGCGAACGCCCCGCCGACGGCCAGCTCCCGGACGTTCACGAGCGGTGCTCGGCCGTCAGCTTCTCCAGCACCGGAACCAGGTCGGCCGGGCTCGGCGTGGCCTGGATCTCCGCCCGCACGCGCTCGGCGTTCTCCTTGAAGGACGGGTCGCCGAGCAGCCGCTCGATGCCCTCCCGCACACCCTGGGCGGTCAGCTCGCGGGCGTGGGTGTGGATGCCGATGCCGGCGTCCTCCAGGGCGGTCGCCTTGTTCCACCAGTCCGCGAACCGGATCGGCGCCATGAACTGCGGAACGCCGTTGACCAGCGCGGTCGTCCAGGAGCCGAAGCCGCCGTGGTGCAGGATGACCGAACAGCTGGGGAGCAGCGTGTGCAGCGGCACGAAGTCCACCAGGCGGGCGTTGTCCGGCACCCGCTCCAGGCCGTCGGAGATCTCCTTGGGCAGCGCCGCGATCAGCTCGATGTCGAGGTCCGCGACGGCGTCCAGGATCTCCTGGATCGGCACGAAGGAACCGCCCAGCGCACCGAAGGAGACACCGGAGGTCAGGCAGACCCGGGGGCGCTGCGGCGTCTCGCGGACCCACGCCGGCTCCACCGCCGGACCGTTGTACGGCACCCAGCGCAGCGGCACGCGCTCGACGTCCAGCGGCAGCTGGAGGCTGTCCGGGATCTGGTCGATGGTCCACTGGCCGGTGGTGACCTCCTCGGCGAAGTCACAGCCGTAGCGGGCCAGCAGCTCGGTCAGCCAGGCGGCCAGCGGGTCCTCGCGCTGGTCCTCCGGCTGCTGCTCCATCAGCTCCAGGAACGCCGAGCGCATCTTCGAGTAGATGTCGACGCACCACAGCATGCGCGCGTGGGCGGCGCCGACGACCCGGGCCGCCACCGGCGCCGCGTAGGTCAGCGGGTCCCAGACGACCAGGTCCGGCTGCCAGTCCCGGGCCAGCGCCACCATGTCGTCGACCATGCAGTCGTTGTAGATCCGGTAGGCGAACTGGGTGCTCATCCGGTACTTGGTGAGCACCTTCTCCCAGGTCTGCTGATCCGCGTACGGCTGCGACCAGTCCGAGATCTCGTTCTCCAACTGCTCGTGGTGCATGGCGAACATCTGGTGGATGTTGTGGTCCGTGCCGACCGAAACCGCGGTGAGACCGGTGCGGCTGATGGCCTCGGTGAGGGAGGGGTTGCTGGCGACCCTCACCTCGTGGCCGGCCGCGGCGAAGGCCCACGCCAACGGGACCATGGTGTACAGGTGGGATTTCTCGGAGACGGTGGCGAACAACACGCGCATGTGCGTTTCTTCTTTCCTTGGGTCCCGTTACGCGGATTCAGCAAAGCCGAGCCGGAAGGGCGGCGACAACCCCTACCGACCCCTGTACTGGTGGGAGTTGAGTTCAACAGGAATTCAGCCGCCGGCGACCTCCCGCGGCGGCAGCATCGTGATCGGGTTACGGGCGATGAGGAAATCCGACACGGTGTTCACGACGGCGGCCTTCTGGTCGCTGAGGTAGAAGTGCCCGCCGGGGAAGACCTGGAGGTCGAAGGTCCCCGAGGTGTGGTCGCCCCACGCCGCCACGTCCTCGACGTCGACGCGGATGTCGCTGTCGCCGCCGAGCCCCACGATCGGGCAGCGCAGCGGCGGCCCGGGCACGTAGCGGTAGGTCTCCGCCGCCTTGTAGTCGCTGCGGATCGCGGGCAGGGCGAAGCGCAAGAGTTCCAGGTCGCCCAGAATGCGCGAATCGGTGCCGCTGAGCCGCTGCAGCTCCGCCACGATGCCGTTGTCGTCCAGCAGGTGGATCTCGTTGCTGCGGTGCTGCGAAGGCGCGTTGCGGCCGGAGGCGAACAGGGCGGCCGGCACGACGCCGGACTCCCGCTCCAGCAGCCGGGCCACCTCGAAGGCGACGCTGGCGCCCATGCTGTGGCCGAACAGCGCCAGCGGCAGGTCCGTCCACCGGGTCAGCACGGCGTGGATCTCCCGGGCCAGCTCCTGGACGCTCTCGACGGGCCGCTCGGTGCGCCGGTCCTGGCGCCCCGGGTACTGCACGGCCAGCACCTCGACCCCCGGGGACATCTCCTCCGACATCGGGAAGAAGAAGCTCGCGGAGCCTCCGGCGTGCGGGAAGCAGACCAGCCGCACCGTGGCCTCGGGCTGGGGGTGGAAGCGGCGCAGCCACAGGCTGTCGTCGCCGGTCGGCGATGCCATGGTGGTGGGGGTCCCTTTCGGTCTCACCGGTCGTGCCGGTAGTGGTCGGATGCGAACCGTGTGACGGGACCCGCCGCCGCGCGGAGGAGCGGCGGCGGGTCGTGCTCAGCGGGTGCCGTCCTGCCGGGGCAGGGCCGAGACCCAGGCCTCGACGGCGGCCGCGGTGGAGGCCACGTGGTCCTCCATCACGCTGAAGTGGTTGCCCTGGACGTCGACGACATCGTGGGGCAGGTCCCAGAAGGAGCGCCACGCGCCCGAGGCCGCCGCGGCGGCGCCGCCGGACAGCGGCTGCTCGGCCCGGACGAGCAGGGTGGGCGCGTCCACCGGCCGCGGCTCCCACTCCTTGCAGATGTCCAGGTACCAGCCCATCGCCGTCAGCCGGTCGTCGTCCATCGCGACGAAGGTGCCCTCGCGCTCCGTCATGCCGTCCATCAGGGCCAGCCCGAACTGGTTGACGAAGTTGCTCTTCGGCACGTACGTGTCCACCAGGACGACACCGGCCGGACGGACGCCCAGCTCCTCCAGCCGGCCCGCCGCGGCCTGCGCGAACCAGCCGCCCGCCGACGTGCCGAGCAGCACGAACGGCGCACCGTCCGCGGCCTCGGCGACCGCGGCCGCCTGGGCCTGGACGACGGCCTCCATCGTCGTCGGCAGGCTCTCGTCCCGCACGAAGCCGGGCAGCGGGAGCGCCGACACGTCGCGCAGCCCCCGGAAGGACGACGCGAACCGCGCGTACTGGTGCAGCCCGGCCAGGGCGAGGCACGAGGGGAGGCAGAACACCTGGGTCGGCGCCTCGCCCCGGGCGAGCTTGATCGGCGTCGGCGGCTTGTCCAGCTCGGCGGCCGAGCCGAACTGCGGGCGCAGCGCGGCCACCGCCCGCAGCAGGTCGAACGCCTCGCCCCACTTGCCGCGCTGGAAGGCGCCCATGTACAGCGAGCTCAGCGTCGCCGAACCGCCCGCGCCGGCGGCCGGGGCGGAGCCCGCCGGCTGCGCCGCGCGGTCCGCCGTGGCGGGAGCCTCGGCCAGCTCGCGGCGCAGCCGCTCCGCCAGGTCGGCCGGCGTGGTGTGGTCGAAGGCCAGGGTCGCGGGCAGCCGCAGCCCGGTGGCGGCGTTCAGCCGGTTCCGCAGCTCGACCGCGGTGAGCGAGTCGAAGCCGGAGTCCACCAGCTGGTGGTCCTCGGCCACCGCCTGCGGACCCGCGTGCCCCAGCACGGCGGCCACGTGGGCCCGCACCAGGTCGACCAGCACGGCGAGCTGCTCGGCCTCCGGCAGCGCCGCGAGGCGCCCGGCCAGGGACGGGCCGTCCGTACCGCCCCCGTCGCCGGCGGTCCCGGACGCGGCCACGGCCCGACGGGCCGGGGTGCGGACCAGGCCGCGCAGCACGGCGGGAAGGGCGACACCCGAAGCACCGGTGCGCAGCGCGCCGGTGTCGATCCGGATCGGCACCAGCAGCGGGTCACCGAGGCCGAGCGCCGTGTCGAACAGCCGCAGGCCCTCCTCGGACGACAGCCCGCCCACACCGGCGCGCGCCGCCCGGGCGAGGTCACCGGCGTCCAGCGCGGCGGTCATCGTGCTGAGCTCGTCCCAGGGTCCCCAGGCGAGCGAGGTGGCGGGCAGCCCCTGGCCGCGCCGGCTGTGCGCGAACGCGTCCAGGAAGGCGTTCGCCGCCGCGTAGTTGGCCTGGCCCGCACTGCCCACCACCCCGGCCGCCGAGGAGTACACCACGAAGGCGGCGAGATCCAGGTGACGCGTCAGCTCGTGCAGGTTCAGCACGGCGTCCACCTTCGGCCGCAGCACCGCGTCCAGCCGCTCCGGCGTGAGCCCGTCGACCAGGCTGTCGTCGACGACACCCGCCGTGTGCACCACCGCGGTCAGCGGACGGTCCGCCGGGATCGCGGCGATCACCCCGGCCAGCGCCTCGCGGTCGGCGGCGTCGCAGGCCGCGACGGTCACCTCGGCGCCGAGGCCGGCGAGTTCGGCCCGCAGCTCCTCGACGCCCTCGGCCTCGGTGCCGCGCCGGCTGGTCAGCACCAGCCGGCGCACGCCCCGCTGCCGGACCAGGTGCCGGGCGAGCAGGCCGCCGAGCAGGCCGGTGCCGGTGATCAGCACGGTGCCGTCGGCGTCCCACCGCGGCGCCCCGTCCTGCGGAGCGGACGCCACCCGCGCCAGGCGCGGCACCGACAGCCCGCCGCCGCGCACCGCCACCTGCGGCTCGCCGGACAGCAGCGCCGCGCCCAGGGCCCGGCCGGAGGACGCGTCCTCGTCGACGTCGACCAGCACGAAGCGGTCGGGATGCTCCGACTGCGCCGCCCGGACCAGACCCCACACGGCGGCACCGGCGAGATCGGACACGCCCTCACCGGGCGCGGTGGCGGCGGCGTGCCGGGTGACGAACACCATCCGGGACGACGCGAAGCGCTCGTCCGCGAGCCACGACCGAACCAGCGCCAGGGCGCGGTGGGTGGCGCTGCGCACCGCCTCGGCGCTCTCGGGCGCGGGCGGGCAGGAGACGAGCACCATCACGGGCGCCGAACTGCCCGAGGCGACGGCACCGGCGAGGGCGTTCAGGTCGGTGTAGGACTCCAGGGAGAACCCGAGTTCGTCCAGGACCTCCGTCTGCTTGAGGTCGTCCGAGCCGACCAGGGCCAGCCTGGTGCCGGACGGCTGCTGCGCCGGGGCCGGCAGGGACGGCCAGTCGAGCCGGAACAGCGTCTCCTCGCCGGCCGGACGGGCGGACCCGAGCTGCGCGGGCGACATCCTGCGCAGCACCAGGGCGTCGATGGCGGCGACCGGGCTGCCGGCGGCGTCCGCGACGGTCACCGCGACGGCGTCGGTGCCGGCGGCACCGATCCGCACCCGCAGCTCCGTCGCCCCGGAGGCGCGCAGGGACACGCCCGTCCAGGAGAACGGCAGGCGGCCTTCGCCCTCGCCGTCGGCGGAGCCGGAGCCGCTGTCGAGGATCGAGCCGAGCGCGATGCTGTGCAGGGCGGCGTCGAGCAGGGCGGGGTGGAGGCCGTAGGAGGCGGCGGTGGCGTGGTGGTCGTCGGGGAGGCGGACCTCGGCGTAGACGGTGTCGTCGGTGATCCAGGCCTTGCGCAGGCCCTGGAAGGCGGGGCCGTAGGCGAAGCCGCCGTCGGCGAAGCGCTGGTAGAGGTCGTCGACCTCGACCGGGGTGGCGTTCTCGGGCGGCCAGACGGTCCGGAGGTCGTGGGAGTCCGGGTGGGTGGTGTGGCCGAGGACTCCGCTGGCGTGGCGGGTCCAGGGGTGGTCGGGGTCGGTGGTTTCGGGGCGGGAGTGGATGGTGATGGTGCGGGTGCCGTTGTCGTGCGGGGCTTCGGTGGTGATCTGGAGGACGACGGCGCCGCGTTCGGGGAGGATCAGGGGTGCTTCGAGGGTGAGTTCGTCGATCTGGTCGCAGCCGACGCGGTCGGCGGCCTGGACGGCGAGTTCGAGGAAGGCGGTGCCGGGGAAGAGGATCATGCCGGAGACGGCGTGGTCGGCGAGCCAGGGCTGGGTCTGGACGGAGAGGCGGCCGGTGAGGATGAGGCGGTCGCTGTCGGCGAGGGGGAGGGTGG
>NZ_JBEOWI010000070.1:0-34456 GCF_040296005.1 Kitasatospora sp. NPDC002551
TCTGCGCCCCGGGGGGGGCGCGGGCCGGGGCGCCGGCGGGGCCGTCCCGGGGGGGGGGCCGCGCCCCCCCCCCCCGCGCCCCCCCCCCCGCCCCCGGACCGGGGCCGGCGTCAGCTCTTGGCGAAGCCGGTCGGGCTGAGCGAGTCGAAGCCCAGCCGGACGGCGGTGACCGTGCCCAGGTCGGCGTTGGTGGTGTGCACCGCGACCAGCTCCTGGTCGGTCAGCGCCCGGCGGTGGATCCGGAACTCGTCGAACGCGCCGGTGAAGCGGTTGGTGCCGTCGGGCTTCGCGCCGAGCTCGAAGCCGTTCACCGCGAAGGCGTCGGTGACGGTCACCGAGCCCGGCGGGACCGCCGAGGAGCCGACCACCGCGCCGTCCACCAGCAGCTGCAGCGTGCCGCCCGAGCGGCGCAGCGCCACCTGGTGCCATTGCCCGTCGCCGAAGGCGGTGGTCGCCGAGGTGTCCACCGCGGTCACCATGGTGGTCGCGGTGTCCGTCTCGAAGGCCGCGTAGAGCCGGTCCTGCGAGGGCTGGACGCGCAGCCAGATCTGCCGCTCCGAGGCGCCCGTGCCGTACGCCCAGAGCAGCACCTGGTCCGGGTCGGCCGGCTTCGCCTGGTAGCGCACCTCGCTGCTGATCGTGAAGTCGCCGGCGCCCAGCGCCACCGCGGAGCGGTAGGGCAGCCGGACGTCGTCGTCGGTGCCGTCCAGGGTGAGCGCCGCGCCGAACGCGCCGGCCGGGGTGAGCCCGGCCCCGCCGTCGACGCGGGCGTTGACGCAGTGGACGGAGCCGTCCGGGGTGGACGGCCCCTCGTCCAGGCGCACCGTGTCGTGCTGCTGGGTCCACTGGCTCTCGAAGCTCCACCAGAGCGCGGGCAGGTCGCCCGGGTAGTAGCCGCTGCTGCCGACCGGCGAGCCGGCCACCGTCGCCAGCTCGGCCGTGCTCAGCGCCCGGTGGTAGAGCCGGACGTCGTCCAGCGAGCCGGTCAGCACGTCGGTGCCGGTGGGCTTGGCGCCCACCCGCAGGCCCTCGATGCCCTGCTCCGGCCCGGCCGTCAGAGAGCCGGTGAGGCCGGTGACGGACGCGCCCGCGCCGCCGTCCACGCTGAGCCGCACCGTGCCGCCGGTCCGGGTGAGCGCCATCAGGTGCCAGGCGTCGTTGCCGAAGGCGGTGGCCGCGGAGGTGTCCGGCAGGGCCACCGAGACGGTGGCGGTGGCGGTCTGCACCCAGGCGAACAGCCGGTCCTGGGAGGGCTGGGCCCGCACCCACAGCGAGCGCTGGCCGGAGGTGGAGCCGTAGGCCCAGAGCAGGGCCTGGTCGCCGGTGCCGGCCTGGTACTTGAACCAGACGGTGTAGGTGAAGTCGCCCGCGCCGACGTCGAGGGTCGGCGTGTAGGGCACCTGGACGCCGGGGCGGTCGCCGCCGACGTCGATGCCGGTCGCCCCGACCCGGCCGGTCACCAGCGAGGGCTTGCCACCCAGCAGGGTGCCGTCGGCGCAGTGGCCGGAGACGTCCTCCTCGATCGCGACCGGGGTGCGGGTGGGCACGGTCGCCCCGTCCAGGACCTGGAAGGGCAGCCGCACGCCGAGCGCCGCGTCGACGTCGGGCGCCAGCGCGGCCGCGTTGGTGTCCCGCAGCGCGGTGACCTGGGCGGGCGTCAGCGCGGTGCGGTACAGGCGGAACTCGTCCAGGGCGCCGGTGAAGCGGTCGTCCGCGGCGGCGTTGGGCTTGGCGCCCAGGCGCAGCCCGGTGGTCCGGTCGCCCGGGCCGGGGGTGACGGCGCCGGTGACGCCGGTGGCGGTGGCCGGGGTCCCGCCGTCGACCGCGAGGGCGACGGTGCCGCCGGTGCGCGAGAGCGTCACCAGGTGCCAGGCGCCGTCACCGAAGGCGGTCGCCGCCGACGGGTCGGACAGCGCGACGGGGGTGCCGGCGTCGGAACCCTGCACCCAGCCGTAGAGCCGGTCCTGGCCGGGCTGCGCGCGCAGCCACACCTGGGGGACGGCGCCCACGCCGTAGCCCCAGAACAGGACCTGCTGGGCGGTGGCGGCGGTGGCCTGGTACTTGAACCAGAGGGTGTAGGTGAAGTCGCCCGCGCCGGGGTCGATCGGGCGCGACCAGGGCAGCTCCGCGTACTGCGCGGTGGCCGCGGCGCCGTCCAGCACCAGGCCCTGGTTGTACCGGCCGGGGCCGAGCGTGGCGCCGCCGCGCGGGTAGGCGTCGCCGTGCTCCGGGCCCGCGTCGGGGGTGGTGACCGCGGCGGGGACCTGCTGCTGGTCGGAGCCGGTGCCGTGGAAGCCGCCGGGCAGGCCGAGCGCGGCCGGGGTGAGGGTGCGGAAGTGGATCTGGTCCGCCGAGAACGTCGTGCCGGTCTCGTAGAGCAGCCCGATCTCGCCGGTCACGGCCTCGACCAGGTCGGAGTAGCCCGACGCGTTGCCGGTGATCAGGCCGTTCGCGGGGGTCTTCCAGGTGGTGCCGTTGTCCAGGGAGTACCGCACGGTCATGTTCTTGCGGCTGCTGGGGTCGGCCGGGCCGGAGAACAGCAGGGTGTCGCCCGACACGCTCTGCCAGGTCTGCCGCAGGGCCAGCACGGAGCCCTGGACGTCCGGGGTGACCAGCGAGGGGACCACGGTGGCGGCGGGCGTCGTCGTCCCGCCGTCGCTGCTCACCGCGCGGGTGCGGTGGTTGGCGCTGCCGCCGATCTGGTTGCGGGCCATGGCGTAGACGCTGCCGCCGCGCAGCTCGGTGACGGAGACCTCGCCGGGGTTGACCAGCGCCTGGCCGGGGTCGGCCGGGTCCGCCACGTAGGAGTTGGGGGTCGACCCGGCCTGCCAGGTGGCGCCGTGGTCGTCGCTGTACAGCACGCCCGCGTACACCACGCCCTTGGACGGGACCTGGTGCGCGCCGACGACCAGCCGCCCGGCGTGCGCGCCCTGGGTGAGCTGGACGCCGTGTCCGGGGCCGGTGGCGAACCAGCCGTCGGTGGCGCCGGAGAACGTCGAGGTCAGCTGCTCGGCGGCGGACCAGGTCCGGCCGTCGTCGTCGCTGTGCTGGATCCAGGGCAGCCGCTTGCCGGTCGGCGTCGCGGGGTTGGAGGTGGAGAGCAGGAAGACCCGGCCGGTGGCGGTGTCCACCACGGGGGCGGCGTTGCCGCGGGTGTAGGGCTGGCCGGCGTCGCCGGGGCCGCCGGAGAGCACCACCTCGACGGGGCCCCAGGTGCGGCCGTCGTTGGTCGAGCGGCGCACCACGATGTCGATGTCCTGGCGGTCGGCGCAGGTGGGCGACTTGCGGGCCTCGGCGAAGGCGAGCAGGGTGCCGGCCGCGGTGCGGGTCAGGGCCGGGATGCGGTAGCAGCCGTAGCCGCCGGTGCCGCCCGCGAAGAGCACCTGGTCGCTGGTGCCGCTGACCCCGCCGGCCTGGGCCGGCCCGGCGGGCGGGCCGGCCAGGGTGAGCACGACGGCGGTGCAGAGCGCCGCCACCCAGGCCGGCCACGCGAGGCGCGGGGCGCCGTGCCGCAGCCGCGTCCGGCGTGCGTCCCGGCGTGAACATGATCGATTCATGACGGCGGACTGTAGGCCGGTCGCGTGTACGGCGGATGTCCGGCGCGTGCACACCCCGTGGGCCGCCCCGGGCCGGCTGACCGCCCGTCACTCCGCCCAGGGGGAGCCCTTGATGACCTCGACGAAGTCGCCGCGCTCGAAACCGGGCAGGTAGTGGGCCAGGACGTCGGCCTTGACGTTGCCGAAGGTGGTGCCGGGCCGGTCCCTGATGCCCTCGGTGAAGGCGGCGAGGATGCGGTTCTTGAAGTCGGGCCGCGGGTGGGCGGCGGTGACGGCGGCGCGCTGCCCGTCGGTCACGGCGTGGTAGCCGATGCCCAGGACGTCCAGTTCCACGCCCCGGGTGACCAGCGCGATCTCGGGGGCCATGTGCAGCGGGATCTCCGGGGTGGTGTGCAGGGCGATCGCGGTCCACACCCGGTCGGCCGGCTCGCCCGTGATGCCGTGGGCGTGCAGGAAGCGGCGGGCCTCGTCGGCGCCGTCGATCTCGAAGCGCTGGTCGGTGCGGGCGAAGCGCCCGGTGAGTCCGAGGTCGTGGAACATCGCCCCGACGTAGAGCAGCTCCGGGTCGAAGTCCAGCCCCTGCTCGGCGCCGCGCAGCGCCCCGAACAGGAAGACCCGGCGGGAGTGGTCGAACAGCAGCGGGGAGGCGGCCTCCCGCACCAGCGCGGTGGCCTCCGCGGCCAGGGCGCTGTCCGGGATCCGCACGCCCGCGATCGTCTCGCTCATCACGATGTCCTTCCGCTGGGGAACACTCGGTGGCCGACTCCACCCTGGCCCGTCTCCGCGGCCCGGCGCCAGACCCGTTCGCCTGTTCGTCCCAGCGGGCGGCTCAGCCGGCGGGCCAGTTGCGCAGCAGGGCGTCGAGGGCGTCGACGATGCGCGGCCAGCTCTGCTCGGAGGTGCGCGAGGTGTGCTGGAAGCCGCCGGCCCGTTCGAGGGCGATGTAGCCGTGGAAGGTGCTGCCGAGCAGGCGGACGGCGTCGGTCTCGTCGGGTTCGGCGAGGTCGTAGCCGCGCAGGACGGCCCGGGCCAGCTGGGAGTGGCGCCCGGCCGCGCTGTCGCGCGCGGTCTGCGGGTCGAGTTCGAGCCGGGCGGCGGCGTAGCGGCCGGGATGCTCGCGGGCGTAGTCGCGGTAGGCGTCGGCGAAGGCGGCGAGCGCGTCCTTGCCCGCGCGTCCGGCGAGCGCGGCGGCCGCGCGGTCGGCCAGCTCCTCCAGGGAGAGCAGGGCGATCCGGGTCTTGAGGTCCTGGGAACTCCTGACGTGCGAGTAGAGGCTGGCGTCCTTGACGCCGAACCGCCGGGCGAGCGCGGAGACGGTCACCCTGTCGAAGCCGACCTCGTCGGCGAGTTCCGCTCCCGCCCGGGTGAGGCGTTCCGTGTTGAGCCCCGCGCGTGCCATGTCCGTCCTCCCGTTCGCCTGGGGCCATTGTACATTTGCCTAGGAGGCCTAGGTAATTTACTTTGTCTCCTATGAAGCCGTTGACCGAACCCGAGATCCGCGCCGCCTTCGTGAACTGCACCAAGGGCGAGGCCGCCCGCCTGAACGTCCCCCGCGATCTGGCGGAACGGCCGTGGGAGGATCTCGACTTCCTGGGTTGGCGCGACCCACGGGCCCCCGACCGCGGATGTCTCGTGACGGTGCTGGACGGCGGCCCGGTCGGGGTGGTGCTGCGCGCGCCCGGTACCGCCTCCTGGCAGCTGCGCCGCAGCCTCTGCTCGCTCTGCGTGACCAGTCACACCGGGGGAGTCTCCCTGCTGGTCGCCCCCAGGGCCGGCCGGGCCGGCAAGCAGGGCAACTCGGTGGGCGCCTACATGTGCGCGGACCTCGCCTGCTCGCTCTACGTGCGCGGCATGAAGGACACCGGTACCCGGATCCACGAGTCGCTCACGGTGGAGGAGAGGATCCACCGGACGGTGGCCAACCTCGCGGCCTTCCTCGCCAGGGTCACCGCGTAGCCGGCGGAGGGCTGCTTCCCCGTGAGCGGTCGGCGGTCGGGCCGCTCCGATCGGGCGGCCGGCTCGTTGAAGGGGGTATGGCGGACGAAGCGGGTGACGGCGGATCGGTGCCGATGGTCTGGGCGCTGGCGGTGCGCGCGGGGGCGGCGGGGCCGCCCTTCGCGGAGCTGATCGTGGAGATCGGGCCGCGCCTGTACGGGGAGTTCGTCGAGAGCGCGGTGGACAGCGGCTTCGTGCTGGCGGCGGGGGAGCCGCCCGCCACCACCGCCGTGGTGGGGCTGCACGGGAACGTGCTGAGCCGGCTCGTGCTGGTGGGCGGCCGGCAGCTCTGGGAACCGGCTTCCGAGGTGCGCGCCTCGCCCGGCTGGATGGTGGCCGCCGAGGGGCGGGCCGCGGTGGTCGTCCTCGTCGTCCCGCCGGGGACCTGGCCGCCCGATCTCATGGACCTCGCCCCGGAGCAGGGCGCGGAGGTGCTCGGCCGGAGCCTGGAGACGGCCCGCACCGCCGGGGTGGTCCTGCACGGCATGGCCGGCTACGCGCGGCTCGACGCCTGACCGCGCCCGGCCGGGGCGGGCCGCCGTGGTGGCCGACGGGCGGACGTGGCCCCTGGGGTCGGACTCGTGCGAACGAATCATTCCGATGGGGCCTTCGATAGGTCAAGGGAAAACAAATTTACCGGCCGCTTGAAATACTGCCGAAATAGAACAGTGAAAGCGAAAAACGTCCAACTGTTCGGTTCTTTCGGAACGGGACGGGCCGGTTCGGGGTGGCCCTCGGGCGGCCCGCCCCGGTGGCGCGCCGGGCGTGCGCCGGACTCGTTCCCGGTCGCCCCGCCCGTCCGCGGACGCCCGTATCACCGCAGTTCAAGGACACGCCCGGTCGGCCGTGAACGCCGTCCGGCGTTCCGGTGCCCGCGCGCTCCCGGGTGGCGTCGCGGCCGGCGGAAGGCCGTGGACGGCGCGCGGCCCCGCGCCCCGCGCGCGCAGCGGCGCGATGCGCGGGCAGGGTGCGCGGCGGTGGCCGGACGGCCGGAACGCGCGCCGTTGCGGCGAGGTCGAGGCGGCCCCAATATTCGGATGGCCTGATCGCCATACCGGATTTCCGCTCCGGGGAATCGCCGGCCGGCGCCGTCCCGTTCCGCGCCGCTCCGCCTCCCCGTCCCCACCCTCGCCCAGAGCTTCGCGCTTCCCGTTCGCGCTTCCCGCTTTCCGCTGTGCGTCGTCCCGCCCACGCCGACCCCTGCCACGAGGAGGGTTCCGTTGGACAACCGCTACGAGGCCTACGCCTACGCCGACCCGCTCTTCTACGACTCGCCCCGGCGCTGGGGAGCGCACGAGGAGTTCTCCGCCGTGACCCGCCCCCTGCCCGAGGGCTGGGAGCACGGGGACCTGGAGATGTGGGCGGTGGTGCGCCCGGTCGGCGTGCGGATCCCGGACCAGGGCTGGAAGATCCACGTCTCCTCGTGCGCCGAGACCGCCGAGGAGGTGCTGGAGACCGTCTTCGCCTACTGCCTGCGCGAACGGGTGACCTTCAAGTTCCTGCGCGGCCTGCCGATCCTCCAGGTGCAGAACTCCAAGTACGCGCCACGCGGCTCCAGCGGCAAGTTCTGCACCCTCTACCCGGTGGACGACGCCGAGCTGGAGCGATGTCTGGACGGCCTCGGCGCGCTGCTCGACGGTCGCAAGGGCCCCTACGTCCTCAGCGACCTGCGCTGGAAGGACGGCCCGCTGTACCTGCGGTACGGCGGCTTCGCCGAACGCCACTGCCGCAACGAGGCGGGCGAACGGGTGCTGGCCCTGGCCGGGCCGGACGGACGGCTCGTGCCCGACGTGCGCGGCGCGGCCTTCTCCGTCCCCCCGTGGGCACCGGTGCCGCGGTGCATAGCGCCGGCCGTCGCCGAGCGCGCGGTCCAGCGCGACACCGGACTGCCCTACACCGTGGAGCGGGTGCTGCACTTCTCCAACGCGGGCGGCGTCTACCTGGCCCGCGACGGTCAGGACGGCCCGCCGGTGGTGCTGAAGGAGGCCCGCCCGTTCGCCGGGCTGGACCAGCGCGGCGTGGACGCGGTGACCCGGCTGCGCAACGAGCACGCCGTCCTCGCCCGGCTGGCCGGCGTCCCCGGAGTCCCCGCCGAGCACGGACTGCTGACGGCCTGGGAGCACGAGTTCCTGGTCCAGGAGTACGTCGCCGGGCAGTCGCTGAGCGAGTGGCTGACGGCCCGCTACCCGCTGATCCACCCCGACGCCGACGAGCACGCCGTCGCGGAGTACACCCGGGACGCCCTGGCCGTCGTCGACCAGGCCGAACGGGCCCTGGAGCGGATCCACGCCCGTGGCGTGGTCTTCGGCGACCTCCACCCCCGGAACCTGATCATCAGGCCGGACGGCGAGCTGTGCTTCATCGACTTCGAACTCGCCAGCACCGTCGAGGACTTCCTGCGCCCGGCGCTGGGCGCGGCCGGCTTCACCGCCCCGCTCGGCCGCACCGGGACGGACATCGACCGGTACGGGCTGGCGGCACTGCGGCTCTGGCTGTTCTTCCCGCTGGTCCAGCTCACCGCCCTGGACCCGGACGCGGCCGGCCGGCTCGCCGACGCGATCGAGCGGCGCTTCCCGGTGCCGTCCGGCTACACCGACGAGATCCGCCGTCACCTCGCCCGCTCGCCCGGGGACGGCCGCACGCCCCGCCCCGAACTGGGCGCGGGCCGCGCCGGGACCCGCGCGCTGCTGGAGGCCCCGGTCGCCGACTGGCCCGCGATCCGGGACTCGCTGGCCGCCGGCATCGCCGCGGCGGCCACCCCCGAGCGCACCGACCGGCTCTTCCCGGGCGACATCGCCCAGTTCACCCAGGGCGCGCTCGGCCTGGCCCACGGCGCGGCCGGGGTGCTCTACGCCCTGCACGCGACCGGGGCCGCCGTCGACCCCGCACACGTGCGGTGGCTGGCCGACGCCGCCCGCGACCGCGCCCTGCCGGCCGGGCTGTACCACGGCGGCCACGGCGTCGCCTACGTCCTGGACCTGCTGGGCGAGCACGAGCGGGCGTCCGAACTCCTCGGCCGCCTCGGCCGGGCCGCGGCCGCCGACGGCGAGGCGGCCCCGGGACTGGCCTCCGGCGGCCCCGGCATCGCGCTCACCCTGCTCCACTTCGCCCGCGCCACCGGGGACGACCGGCTGCTGGAGGAGGCGCTGGCCGCCACCAGGAGCGCCGCGATGACCTGGGAGAAGACCGGCCGCGCCGACGCCGGACGCCGGGCCGGGCTGCTGGCCGGCGCCTCGGGCGCCGCCCTCGCCCTGCTCCGCCTCCACGAGCACACCGGCGACCGCACCCTGCTGGACCAGGCCGAGACCCTGCTGGAACTGGACCTCGACCGCTGCGTCACGGTGGCCGACGGCACGCTCCAGGTGGTCGACCGGCGCCGGGTCCTGCCCTACATCGAGACCGGCAGCGCTGGGATCGGCCTCGCCCTCGCCGGCCTCCTCGCCCACCGGCCCGACAGCGCCCTGGCCGGGCGGCAGACGCTGATCCGGAAGGCGGCGGAACCGGAGTTCGTGATCCAGCCGGGCCTGTTCAACGGCCGGGCCGGACTCCTCGGCTACCTCGCGCTGACCGGAACCGCGGACGCGGGGGAGCGCACCGCGGCCCTGCTCGACCGCCACCGCGCGCTGCTGGCGCTGCACCAGGTGCCCTACCACGGCCACCTCGCCTTCCCGGGCGACCAGCTGCTGCGCCTGTCGACGGACCTGGCGACGGGCTCGGCCGGGGTGCTGCTGGCCCTCGGCACCGCCTTCGCGGGCACCCCGTTCCTCCCGTTCACCGTGCCGGCGACCGCGCCCCGGTGACCCACCGACCCCACCACCGCTGACGGGCCCACCGCCCGCCGGCCCCGGGCGCGAACCGCGCGCCCCACCTGCTCCCGGCCGCCCGGCCGGGTGATCCACCGCGCACCGAAGGAGAACGTCATGGCGATCCTCGACCTCCAGACCCTGGAGCTGCCCGAGACCGAGGCGGCCCCGATCGACGACACCCTCGCCAGCACCAGCTCGCTGAGCGTCCTCAACTGCGGCACCAGCACCGTCAGCACGCTGCTCTGCCTCTGACCCGACCGGCCGCCCGCAGGGGCGGCCCGTGACGGTCGACCCGGCCGGATGGTCCACGGACCGCCCGGCCGGGTCCCGTGCCGCCACCCGGCGCCCCGCCCCTCACGAACCCGTCCGACGTCCGACGCCCGCCGTCCGCCGCCCGCCGTCTGACGCCCGACGGCCCCGCCCCGGGAGCCCCGCCCAGAGAGAGGTGTTCCGTGGCCGTCCAGCCCGTCGCCGACCGGCCCGCGCCCGCCACCGCCGACGCCCCCACCGGGGCCGCGGCCCCCGCCCCGCCGCAGGTCCGGCTGCGCCGCGAACTCGCCGCCCAGCCGCTCCGCCTCGCCGCCGCCCTGCTCCTCGCCGTGCTGGCCACCGCCGCGGCCCTCGCGCTCCCGCTGCTGGTCCGCCGGATCGTCGGCGACTTCTCCGCCCACCGCTCGCTCGCCCCCGGCCTGCTGATGATGGCCGCCGCCGCCCTCACCGGCGCGGCCGCCCAGGCCCTCTCCGGCTTCCAGCTGGCACAGGTCGGCGAGGCGATGACCTACCGCCTGCGGACCACCCTGATGACCCACGCGCTGCGGCTTCCGCTGCCCGTCGTGCGCGCCCGGGGCACCGGCGAACTCGCCGCCCGGGTCACCTCCGACGCCCAACTGCTGGGCCAGGTGGTGGAGGTGGCGATGCAGCTGCCGCTCGCCGCGCTCAGCGTGCTGGCGACCCTCGCGGTCATGCTGTGGATCGACTGGGTGCTCACCGCGGTCACCGTGGCCGCCCTCGCCCTCCTCACCGCCCTGGTGCTGCTGATCACCCGCCGGATGCGGGCCAACGTCACCGGACAGCAGGACGCGGTCGGCCGGATCGCCCAGCGCTTCACCGCCGACCTGGAGGCCCTCACCACCATCAAGGCCTACCGGGCCGAACCGCTGGCCGACCGCGTGCTGGCCGAGGACGCCGAGCACCTGCGCGCCGTCTCGCTGACCGGAGCCCGGCTGGGCGCCCTGGTCCCGGCCGTGCTGACCCTCGGCAACCAGTTCGCGATGATCGCGGTCATCCTCACCGGCGGCGCCCGGCTGGCGGCCGGCGCCCTGCAGGTGGCGGCCTTCGCCGCGTTCCTGCTCTACCTGCTGCAGACCGTCCCGTCCGTGAACACGCTGGCCACCGGGTACGGGCGCCTCCAGGCCGGGCTCGCCGCCCGCGACCGCTGCAACGACCTGCTCGCCCTGCCCCCGGAGGCCGACCCGGACGACGCCGACCGGACCGCGCCCACCCCGGCACCCGACGCCCCGGCGGTGGTCTTCCGCGCCGTCTCCTACACCCACAGCGGAGCCCGGCGCGCCGCCCTGCGCTCCGCCTCCTTCAGCATCCCGCGCACCGGACTGACCGCCGTCGTCGGCCCGTCGGGCGCCGGCAAGAGCACCGCCCTCGCCCTGGTCGGCCGCTTCGTGAGGCCCGGCGCCGGATCGGTCAGCGTCCTCGGCCACGACATCCGGGCCTGGCCGCTGGGCGCGCTGCGCGCCCGGATGGCCTACGTGGACCAGGAGTTCACACTCCTGGAGGCCAGCGCCCGGGAGAACCTCCAGCTCGGGCGGGCCGGCGCCGCCGCCGAGCACGAGCTGGCCCGGGCCCTGGCCACCGTCGGGCTGGCCGAGGACGTCGAACGCCTGCCGCACGGCCTGGACACCGTCCTGGGCCGCGAGTTCGACCTCTCCGGGGGCCAGCGCCAGCGGATGGCCCTGGCCCGCGCCCTGCTCGCCGACGCCGACATCGTCCTGCTCGACGAGCCCACCAGCCAGCTGGACGGCCTCAACGAACTGCGCTTGCGCGAGGTCGTGGACCAACTGGCCCGCCGCAGCGCCGTCGTGGTCGTCGCCCACCGGCTCTCCACCGTCCGGCACGCCGACCACGTGATCATGATGGACGGCGGCGCCGTCGTCGACGCCGCCGACCACCCCACCCTGCTCGCCCGCTGCGCCCCCTACCGGGAGCTGGTCACCAGCCAGGCGGGGCCGTCACCACGCGCCTGAGGCCGCCCGGCCCCGAGGGTCAGTCCCGGTCGGAACCCGGTTGGACCAGGTCCGGCCCGCCGGTGTGCGGCACGGGGACGTAGCCCTCGGCGGGGGCCGGCAGGGCGTCGACGCACTCCGCCGAGCAGGCGTTGACCAGCAGCGGCAGTACGTCGGCCCCCGACGTCCGGCGCGAGATCCAGACCTGGCGCAGGGTCGCGCCGTCCACGGGCCCGTCGCAGACGCTGCAGGTCCGGATCGCCGTCGCCCCCCACACCCCGGGGTCGAGGTCCGTGAGGTCCAGGCCCGCGGCGGCGCCCGGCGCGGCGGCCAGGCCGGGGAACCGGGCCCGGTACTTCTCGTTCCCGTACAGGGCGCGCGTGCTCACCGTGCTGCGCCGCAGGCCGGGGCACCGGGTGAGCTCGTAGGGGAACCAGTGCAGCCGGTACGAGGTGTAGGGGGTGAACTCCTCCAGACTCGTCATCGCGCCGATCTCCGGCGGGACGCGCACCAGGTTGCTGCCGTACAGCACCAGGTGCTTCACCGCGGTGAGCCCGGCGACGGTCGGCGGCAGGGTGACGACCTGGCGCCGCTCCCGCGCGGTGAGTTCCACCAGCGGCGAGAACACCTCCCGCCCGTCCGCAGCCGCCTCCTCGACCAGTTCGAGCAGCCTCAGCCACCCGGGCGCCGCGGTGTCCTGCCGCTCCGGGTGGAACCCGGTCGCCCGCCCCCGCGCGGCCGCCCCCCGGGGCAGGCAGTCGCACCGCTCACGGGGCGCCTCCCCGCCCTCCGCCCCACCGGCGCCGGCCCATCGGTTGGAGAACACCTGCGGCTGCTCGCTCATCTGATCATGCTATCGATGTGCTCGATGGCGGGAGCCCGGGTGTGCCACGGGCGTCCCCTCCAGGAGACGTCCCTGGCACACCGCCACCTCTGTGGGTGGAGCCCATGGCCCGTCGGCGGTTCCGGCGCGGCTCGCATCCGCGCCCCGACCGGCGGACGAAGCGGCGGTCTGCCATGATCGCGCGGTGAGCGCTGCGAGGACGCCGGCCGTCGAGGCCGTCGAGTCACATGTCCGGGCCTTCTTCGAGGGGCATTGCGTGAAGGCCGTCGAAGCCGACCCGGGGCCGGAAGCGGGGCCGGCCGGCCTGCGCGTGCTCGTCGTGGGGCCCGGCCCGCGCGGTGACGGCTGGGCGTATGTGACGGCAGGTTGCTCGGCCGCGACGGCTTCGCAGGCCGGGAACGGCGTCGGGCTCGAGTTCGTCATGACCGCCCACGTCCGCGACCGGCGCTTCGTCGACGTCGTGGCCGCGATCGCCCGCTACCACCGCGCCGGGCACCGGCTCGGCCCGGAGCACAGCCTGCCGATCGGCGAGCCGTGGGTGCCGGGTTCGGCGTGCGATCACGTGCTGATCAGCCTGCCCTACCTCCACGGCCCCGGCCTCGAGCACTGCCCGGTGCCGGGTGGGCACGCCCGGATCCTGTGGGCCCTGCCGGTCACGGCGGCGGAGATCGGGTTCCGCCGGCGGTTCGGCCACGACGCGCTGGAGCGGCGCTTCGACGAGGCGGCGATCGTCCCCACCGACCCCTTCCGGGCCTCGGTGGTCTGAGGAACTGTCCGCGCGGCCGGCCGTCGCCGGCGTCGGGCAGGCCACTCTCGGTGGATTGGACCGGGACGGCGGGCGGGGCGGCGGCTACCGTCGACGGTACAGCCGACCGACCGGAGAGAACCGTCATGCACCCCGAACTCGCCGCCGACCTCGACCAGTTGCCCGCTCTGCTGGAGGAGACCCGCAGCCGGGCGGCCGCCTTCCTGGATTCCCTGGACGAGCGGCCGGTGGTCCCGAGGGCGGACCCGCCCGCCCGGATGCCGCTGGGCGAGCGGGGCGGCGGGCTGCGGGCGGCGCTGGCCGAGTTCGGCGAGCGCTGGGAGCCGAGGCTCTCGGGCGGCGCCGGGCCGCGCTACTTCGGGTTCGTCACCGGGGGAGCGACCCCGGCGGCGCTGGCCGGCGACTGGCTCACCGCCGCCGCCGACCAGAACTCCAACTCCTCCCTCGACGGCGCAGGCCAGCAACTGGAGCGGGAGACCGTCGGCTGGCTGCGCGAGCTGTTCGGGCTGTCCGCCGCGCACGGCGGCACCTTCGTCAGCGGCGCGACCATGTCCAACACGGTCGGCCTGGCGATCGCCCGGCAGTGGCTGGGCGAGCGCCTCGGCGTGGACGTGGCCGAGGACGGCGCCGGGGCGCTCGGCCGGGTACGGGTGTTCTCGGGCAGCGCGCACTCCAGCGTGGCCAAGGCGCTCGCGCTGCTCGGCCTGGGCCGCGGCGCGCTGACCCCGGTGCCCGTGCTGCCCGGGCGGGAGGCGGTCGACGTGGCGGCCCTCGGACGGGCGCTGGCCGACCACGACGGCCCCTGCGTGCTGGTGGCCAACGCGGGCACCGTCAACACGGCCGACTTCGACGACCTGCGGGCGCTCGCCGACCTGCGCGACCGCCACGGCTGCTGGCTGCACGTGGACGCCGCGTTCGGCGCCTTCGCCGCCCTGGTTCCCGAGCACGCCCACCTGGTGGCCGGCCTCGACCTCGCCGACTCCGTCTGCGTCGACCTGCACAAGTGGCTCAACGTGCCCTACGACAGCGCCGTCCAGTTCACCCGGCGCCCCGACCTCCAGGCCGAGGTCTTCCGCAACGCCGCCGCCTACCTCGGCCCGCTCGGCGCGGACCCCGACCTGGTGCACCTCACCCCGGAGAACTCCCACCGGCTGCGCGCCCTCGCCGCCTGGTTCACCCTGCGCGCCTACGGGCGGTCCGGCCACCGGGAGATCGTCGAAGGCTGCGTGGCGGGTGCCCGCGCCCTGGGGGAGGCGGTGGAGGGGACCGACGGGCTGCGGCTGCTGGCCCCGGTCCGGCTGAACGTCGTCTGTTTCACCCTGGCCGAGCGCCCCACCGCCGAACGCCTCGCCGCCCTCGCCGACCGGGTCGCCGACGAGGCCTTCCTCACACCGACCCACTACGACGGCGTGCCCGCCCTGCGGGCCGCCTTCAGCAACTGGCGGACCACCGGGTCCGACGTCCGCCGCGCCGCGGCGGCCCTGGCGAAGGCGGTGCGGGAGCTCGGCGGCTGAGGCCCGTCGCGGCTCAGGGCAGCAGTGCCCCGATGAGCGCGGCCACCGCGGCCTGCCCGGCGGCGTTGGGGTGCATCGCGTTGGTGTCCGGGGCCGGGTCGAAACCCTCGACCCAGCGGACTCCCCGCGGTTGGCAGGCATCGTGTCCGAGGACGTCGCCGGGGTTTCCGAAGATCGCCCGGTGGCCGGCGGCGGCCTCGCCGAGCACCGCGTTCATCCGTTTCTGGAGGCCGTGCACGTAGGGGACGTCTCCCCGGGCGATCGGCACGTCCGGCCAGCAGCCGGTGGTGGGCGGCAGCGCGGACAGGTAGCCGACGAGGACGACGGTCGCGTGCGGGGAGCGCGCGTGGACGCCGTCGAGGACGCCCTCGATCCTCGGGCGCGCCGCGTCGATCGCCGCGGCCGCCAGGTCGGTCCCGCTCGCCGTGTAGGTCCGCTCGCAGGGGTTGCCCTGCGGGTCGGTGCCGGCGAGCACGGCGCAGCTCCGCAGGATGTCGTTGGGCCCGTCCATGTTGCCGATGGTGACCGTGACCAGACCGGTGTCGGGCCTGAGCGCGTCGAACTGGGGCGGGTTCACCCCACCCGGTACCGCTTCCGGGACGGTCATGCTCAGGGTCGTGGCAGCGCCGCAGGTGACGTCGACGAAGCTCGCCACGCCCAGCGAGGCGGCGAGGTCGTTCGGATAGTTGTCCCTCGCGCGGCCGCATCCGGCGGGCGTGCCGTAGTTCTTCGAGACGCTCCCGTAGGCCGCGTACGAGTCGCCCAGCGCGACGTAGCCGGCGTAGCCGCCCTCCCGCGCCCGGGCCGGGCCGGCCGCCACCGGCGCGCCCGCCGCCATGACCGCCGTGGTCAGCGCGGCCACCAGCCGCCGGGTGCCGCGCGATGCGACGCTCGCCTGATCCCGCATGGTGACTCCCTGTTGTCGTTCGCTCACGAAACCGCCGCCGACGGCCATGGTGACGCGCGGCGCGGGCGGGCGCCGCCCGGGAGCCGCCGCCTGGCCTGCATGACCGGCGGCTGCCGGGGCACGCGGGGGGTCGTCAAGCGTTCGTCCGATGAGAGGAGACCACGTGCTCGCCCTGATCCTGGTCCTGCTGCTCGCCCTGCTGCTGTTCGGCCTCGGTTTCGCGGTCAAGGTCCTCTGGTGGGCCGCCGTCGCCGTCCTCGTGATCTGGCTGCTCGGCTTCGTCGCCCGCGGCACCGGTTCCACGGGCACCCGCGGCCGGTGGTACCGCTGGTAGCGCCGCCGGCCCGGGCTCCCGGGCGGTGTTGCCGCCCGCCCGGGATCACCCGCCCGGGGTGGTGCGCGCGCGGCCGTGGTCGGTGACCGTGGGTCGCGAGGGGGGACGGGCGGCGGCGCCGCCCGGCGCGGTTCGGCTACTTCCCCCGGAGGCGGGCGATGGACGACTATCCGCTGTTGAACATCTTCCTCACGACCATGTGGATCTTCCTCTGGATCCTCTGGTTCATGCTCCTGTTCCGGGTCTTCGGTGACCTGTTCCGGGACGACACGGTGAACGGCTGGGGCAAGGCGGGCTGGTGTGTCTTCCTGATCCTGCTGCCGTTCGTGGGGGTGTTCGTCTACCTGATCGCCCGCGGCAAGGGCATGGGGATGCGCGAGATGGCACGGGCGAAGGAGGCGGAGGCGGAGTTCCGCACCTATGTGCGGGACGCGGCCGGGGCGGCGGAGGCGAAGCCGGCCAGTGCCGCCGAGGAACTGGCCCGCCTGGCGGAGCTCCGGCGCGACGGATCCATCACGGAGGAGGAGTACCAGCGGGCCAAGGCGCTCGTTCTGGCCTGAAGCCCGTGACCCGAAGCCCATGACCCGAAGCCCATGACCCGAAGCCCGAGGCCGGCCGGTCAGCGGCCCGCGTCCCCCGCGGACCCGCCGGCCGGCGCGGGCGTGCCCGGGGCGGCGCCGCCCCCGCCGGGGGCGACCGGGTGGGCGGGGGCGAGGAACTCGCGGATCGCGAAGGCCGCCAGCACGACCACGGCGAACCAGAACACCACCATCCCGGTCGGGTGGTCCCAGAGCGCGAAGAGCACGGCGGCCACCAGCAGGATCAGCACCCCCAGCCAGCGCTTCCAGCGGCGGACGAAGCGCTCCACCGGTCCGGCCCGGAAGCCCGCCGAGTCGGCGGACGCGCGCAGCGCCGCGACCCCGTGCCCGGCCACCGACCGGACCGTCACGGCGGCGCGCGAGGGCCCGATGAAGAACGCGCCGAGGGCGACCACCACGGCCAGGAAGCCGATCATCCGCACCGCGGTGCGCAGGTAGTCGACGATGGCGTCGTAGACGGCGGCCGCGGCGGGCTGCGAGGCGTCGGCCGGCAGGTGGTCGAGGAAGTAGGAGCGGAAGACGGCCAGGGCGATGCCGAGCAGCAGCATGGCCAGCCCGATGCCGACGGCGGCGCCCACCAGCGCGCGGCGGCGGTCGAAGGCGGTGAACACACCGGCCGCCGCGACCAGGACCGTGATCACCGGCAGCCACCAGCCGAGGATCTCCAGCAGCCGGAACCAGCCCTTGATCTTGGCGAGGTCGGGGGAGGAGAACACCACGAATTCGGTGTGCACCTGCGGGATCCTGGCCGCGGGCGTGAAGCCGGCGTCGACCAGCGCCGTCTTGACCCGCTCCACCATCGGCCCGATGTCGATCACGACCTCGTCGTTCTTCAGCTCCACCGCGCCGCCGCCCTGGCCGGTGAGGGCCTTGACCATGGTGCCGTGCGCGGCCCGCACGGCCTCCTCCCACACCGTGGCGAAGGCCTCGCTGGTGACCACCCGCTCGGCCGCGCCGTGGACCAGGTTGGTCAGCGCCCCCTCCAGGGGGCCGGTCAGCCCGCCCAGCAACTGGGCGATCCGGGGCGGCACGCCCTGCTCGGCGGCGGCCTGGGAGAGCTCGTTGACCAGCGACTTGACGTCGATCTGCTCCGTCGCGGCGTCGGTGACGCGGTTGGCGAGCGCGTTCTGCACATCGGGATCGTGCGCCAGCGGGGCCATCGTGGCGACGAACCGGTCGGTGTCGGTGATCTCGTCGTGGGCCCAGACGGCGATGACCGCGAGCAGCGACAGCAGGGAGGCCACGATCACCAGGACGGTCGCCCCGGTGGTGCGCAGCCGGTGGTGCCGCGGCCGGCGCCCGGCCTCGGCCTCCAGCTGGGCGACCCGGTGGTGGAGCGCCTCCAGCTCGTCCTTCGACGGGCGGCCGGGCTCGGGGCGGCCGGGCTCCGGACGGTCGGGCTGCGGCGTGCTGGGCTCGGCCGGTGGCATGCGGGCAGCTCCTCGTTCTGGGCGGTCCGGGGCGGAACGGCGGAGCCCGGGGGGACGGGGCGCCGTCCACACCAGCCAAGGGCCAGGCCGCGCGGACGGCGAGCAGAGTTGCCCCAGAGGGGTGAGGAACGTCCCCGGAACGCCCCCCGGAGCGTCGCCCGGGAGCGCTGCCCGCGAAAGCGGCCCGGACCGCCCGGGTCACCCCGAACAGGTGAGCCGGAGGGCGGGTCCGCCGGGTTAGCGTCGCCGAGGGTCGGCCTCACGACAGCGTCCGTGGCCGGCTCCCGGCCGACGCCGTCGGCCGGCCCTCCTCTCCCCGCAGGAGCCGACGTGAGCAGCGAACCCGACACCCGCGGCGAACTCGACGAGCCGGGCCCCATCGACTACCTGGTCATCGCGTTCCCCGGAAGCCACCTCACCGGCGAGGGGCTACCCCTGCTCGTCGACCTCGTCGACCGCGACATCATCCGGATCCTCGACCTGACCTTCGTCCGCAAGGACCAGGACGGCACGGTGACGGCCGTCGAGCTGGCCGACGTGACCGGTGACGGCCGCCTCGACCTGACCGTCTTCGAGGGCGCCTCCTCGGGCGTGCTCGGCGAGCCCGACGTCGCCGAGGCCGGCGCGCTCCTGGAACCGGGCGACTCCGCCGCCGTCCTCCTCTACGAGAACCGCTGGGCGGCGCCGCTGGCCAACGCGCTGCGCCGGGAGGACGCCCGCATCGTCGCCAGCGGGCGCGTCCCGCTGGAGGACCTCCTGGAGGTGCTGGACTCGCTCGAACGGCTCGACGCCCCGGGCTGACCCCGCGCCCGGCCCGCACCGCGAGCCCCTCACCCCCTCAGCCCTTCACCCCCGAACCCCCGAACCCCCGAACCCCCGAACCCCAAGGCAGGAAGCCATGCCCGGACTGCTTCGCGGCGTCGCCCGTACCGCGGTCGTCGCCGGAACCGCCACCGCCGTCTCCAACCGCGTCTCACGCCGCCAGGCCGGCCGCTGGGCGCAGCAGGAGGCCCAGCAGACCGTCTACGCCGAGCCCGCGCCCCCGCCGCCGGCTCCGGCGCAGCCCGCCGCCGCGACCATGGAGGAGAAGCTCGACCAGCTCAAGGACCTCGCCTCGCTCAAGGAGCAGGGCGTCCTGACCGAGGAGGAGTTCGCCGCGCAGAAGGCGCGGATCCTCGGCAGCTGACCGGGAACCGGGGACGGTGCCGTCCACGGCCGACGAGCGGGAGGTGCGGTGAATCGCTGGAAGCCCTTGGTCGTGCTCGGGACGGCCCAGTTCCTCATGGTGCTCGACGCCTCGGTGATGAACGTGTCGATCAGCCAGCTGGTGGAGGACTTCGACACCGAGGTCACCGCCATCCAGGCCGTCATCACCCTCTACACCCTGGTGATGGCCGCGTTCATGCTGACCGGCGGCCGGATCGGCGACATGTACGGACGCCGCCGCGTCTTCGTGATCGGGCTGATGGTGTACGCGGTCGGCTCGGGGCTGACCGCGGTGGCGCCGACCGTGGCCGTGCTCGCCCTCGGCTGGTCGGTCATCGAGGGCCTCGGCGCCGCCCTGGTCCTGCCCGCCCTGGCCGCGCTGGTGGCCGGCTCGTACCACGGACGCGACCGGGCGGTGGCCTACGGCGTGATCGGCGGCCTCGCGGGCGCGGGCATCGCGGTGGGACCGCTGCTCGGCGGCTGGGTCACCACCTACCTCACCTGGCGGCTGGTGTTCGCCGGCGAGGTGGTCCTGGTCGTGCTGATCCTCCTCCTGATGGGCTGGGTGCCGGGGCAGCCGCCGCCGGCCCGGCGGCCGAGGCTCGACCTGGCGGGCGTCGCGCTGTCGGCCTCGGGCCTGGCCGTGATCGTGCTGGCCGTGCTGCAGAGCGGCACCTGGGGCTGGGTGAAGCCGCGCAACCCGCCGTTCACCGTGCTCGGGTTCGCCCCGACGCTGTTCGCCGTGGCCCTCGGCGGCGCGCTGGTCTACGCGTTCTGCGTCCACACGCGCCGACGGGAGGACAAGGGCCTGGACCCGCTGGTCCCGCTCGCGCTGTTCGACAACCGGACGCTGCGCGCGGGGCTGGTGACCCTGTTCAACCAGAACACCGTCCTGCTGGGCCTGTTCTTCGTCATCCCGCTCTACCTGCAGGTCGTCCAGGGCCTGGACGCCTTCGAGACCGGCCTGCGGCTGCTGCCGGTGTCCGTCACCATGCTCGCGGCCTCGATGTCCGGCTCCCTGCTGCTGCGCGTCGCCTCGCCCCGCACGATCGCCCGGACCGGGCTGCTGGTCCTGGTGGCCGCCACGCTGTGGCTGATCGCGGCGATCGGACCGGAGCTGCGCGGCGCCTCGTTCGCCGGGGCGATGGCGCTGCTCGGCGTCGGCATGGGGATGCTCGCCTCCCAACTGGGCAACACGGTGCAGTCCGCCGTGCGCCAGGAGGAGCGCAGCGAGGCCGGCGGCCTGCAGTACACCGCCCAGAACCTCGGCTCCTCGCTCGGGACGGCGCTGATCGGCGCGATCCTGATCGGCGCCCTCGCGAGTTCCGTCACCACCAGGATCGAGAGCGACCCGCGGGTCTCGGCCGCCGTCGCCGAGCAGGCCGGCGTCCGGGTGGAGGCGGGCGTGTCCTTCGTGCCCGCCGACGACGTGGCGACGGCACTGGCCGCGCAGCCCGCGGTGCCGCCGGAGGAGGCCTCGGCCCTGGTGGAGAGCTACCGGGACGCCCAGATCGCCGGGCTCAAGGTCGCGGTCCTGGCGTGCACGGGCATCACCGCCGGTGCCCTGCTGTTCACCCGCCGGCTCCCCTCCGCGCGCCCGCCCGCCGAGCGGCGCGGCGGGCCGGGCGCCGCGGAGTAGGCCCGCTCAGTCCCTGCGGTGGTCCAGCGCCAGATGGGTGCCGAGCCCGAACAGCAGGCCCCAGAACGCCGAGCCGATGCCGAACAGGGTCATCCCCGACGCGCTCGCCAGGAAGGTCACCACCGCCGCGTCCCGCCCGCGCTCCTCGGCGACCGCCGCCGCCAGGCTGCCCTGCAGCGAGGCCAGCAGCGCCACCCCGGCGATCACCGCGACCAGTTCCTTCGGCAGCCCGGTGAACAGGCTCACCAGCACCCCGCCGAAGCTGCCCACCAGCACGTACAGCAGGCCCGAGGACATCCCCGCCACGTACCGGCGGCGCGGGTCCGGATGGGCCTCCGGGCCCGAGCAGATCGCCGCCGTGATCGCCGCCAGGTTCACCCCGGGCGAGCCGAACGGCGCCACCAGCACCGACACCGCCCCCGTCGTCCCGATCAGCAGCCGGTCGTCCGCCGGATAGCCGAAGGCCCGCAGCACCCCGAGGCCGGGCGCGTTCTGCGAGGCCAGTGTGACGATCGCGAGCGGCAGCGCCAGTCCCACCAGGGCGGACCAGGAGAACGCCGGCGCCGTCAGCACGGGCACGGTCGGCCCGCCGGCCCCGAGGCGCAGCGGCAGCCCGACGGAGAGAGCGGCCAGCACGCCGCCGACCAGCAGCGCCAGCAGCACGGCGTACCGGGGCGCGAACCGCTTGGCCAGCAGGAAGGCCGCGAAGCTGCCCACCACCAGCAGCGGCGCGCCGTGCACGGCGCCGAAGATCCCGGCGCCGAAGGAGAACAGGATGCCCGCCAGCATCGCGTTCACGATGCCCACCGGCACCGCCGCGATCAGCCGGCCGAACCAGCCGGTCACCCCGAACAGCGTCACCGCCGCCGCGCTCACCAGGAACGCCCCGACCGCCTCCCGGTAGGGGTAGTCGCCGAGGCTGGTGACCAGCAGCGCGGCCCCCGGGGTTGACCAGGCGGTGACCACCGGGGTGCGCGTCCACCAGCTCAGCGCGAAGCCGCTGACCCCGCTGCCGATCGCCACCGCCCAGATCCAGGAGGCGGTGTGCGCCGGGTCCAGCCGCCCCGCGGCGGCCGCCGCGAGCACCACCACCAGCGGTCCCGAGAAGGACACCGCGACGCACACCAGCCCCGCCAGGAGCGCCGGCGCCGACACGTCGCGCCGCAGGGTCCGACGCTCCCCGTCCCCGACCGGCGCCGTGCGCGGTCCGACCGTCAGTTCATCTGTCATCCGGGCAGTATCCCGAAGTACGCCGGCGGCCCAACCCGCCGCCCGTGGCGGACCTAGCCGGGCCGGTGGGCGACGGCGGCGAACATGGTCACCGACAGGTGGAAGGCGCCCCGTTCGGCGGCGGCCGCCAGGTCCTCGTAGAGCTCGTCCCGCCGGGCGTCGGTGAGCAGGCCCTGTGCCACGGCGGTCGCGCCGAGATGCCGGATCAGGGGCCAGGTGACGGACCGGCGGTCGTGCAGCAGGACGTCCGAGCCGACCGCGTCGACCTCCAGACCGGCCGACACCAGCCAGTCGGCGAGGCGGCGCCCGGCGTCCGGGGCGGCGGCGGCCGCCTGGGTGACCGTGGCCAGCGCGGTCCGGGCCCCGGGGGAGGCCGGGTGGAGGAGGAAGGTGGCCCAGTCGGTGTCCAGCAGGGCGACGCGGCCGCCCGGGCGCAGCACCCGGGCGATCTCGGCGACGGCCCGCGCGGGGTCGGTCAGGTGCTGCAGGACGCGCTCGCAGCGGACCGCGTCCAGCTCCGCGTCCGGGAACGGCAGCGCGAGCGCGTCGCCGTCCCGGAACCGGGCCGGGCTGCCGGCGCCGGCCGCGCGCCGCTCGGCGAGGGCGCGCAGCCCCGGGTGTGGTTCGAGGCCGATCGCGGTGCCGTGCGGGCCGACCGCGGCGGCGAGCACCTGGGTCTCCGAGCCGGTGCCGCACCCGACGTCGAGGGCCCGCTCGCCGGGGGCCGCGGCCAGCCGCTCGTGCGCCCACGCCCGCAGCCGCCGCACGCCGGGGGCGGCGGCCTGGGCGTCCAGCGCGGCGACCAGGCGGTCGGTGAGCGCGGGGTCGGCGTTGGCGGCGTGGAAGGCGGAGGTCGGGCGGGGACCGGTCATGGCGTCCACTCTAGGGAGGTCACCCGCCTCCGCCCCGGCGGCGCCGCGGCCGCGTCGCGCGTCCGTCGCCGTCCCAACCCGCCTGGTACGAACCGTTCTTGTCGTGCCGGTCATTCCATCCCTTCTTATCGTCCTGGAGGCCGGTCGTCCGTATGATCTGGGCAGCCCGCCGTCGGGAACGCCTGTGGGGACGGGGCCGTGTGGTGCCCGTGGGCCGTCCGCCGGCCGCGTTCGGCCGGGGAAGCGAGGCCCGGGGAAGTCGTTGCGGGGGGAGTCGTTCCCAGGGAGGGGCAGCACGGTGCGGTTCGCGGGTGTGGAAGTGACGCGTGAGGGCTACCGGATCGCCGGGCCGGGCGGCGTCGAGGTGCTCGAACGCTGCGACTGGGGACGACCGGTGGCCAGGCTGGCCGAACTCGCGGACCGGACCCCCGAGGGCCTCACCGTGGTCGTGGACAGCGCCAACGGCCTCCTGGACGCGCCCCTCGCGGCCGCCGGGATCCCGGTGCTCCGCGCCGATCCGCCGGTCCTGGCCGACGGCGGAGCCACCGCGGAGGCGCTCGCCGACCTCGGCCGCTCCCGCCCCGGGGCCCTGGCCGCCCTGCCCTCCGGGGGGTGGACGATGAGCGGGCGCGAGGAGGAGATCGCGGCGGCGGACCGGGCGAGCGCCCCGGTGGAGCGGCAACTCGTGTGCGCGGGACGGATGCTGGCGGGCGGTGACGGCGCCGGGCCGCTGGTGGCGCTGACCTTCGACGACGGCCCGCATCCGGAGTTCACCCCGCGGGTGCTGGACGTGCTGGAGCGCCACGACGCCCCGGCCGCGTTCTTCTGCATCGGCCTGAACGCCCTGGCCCACCCCGGCGTGGTGCGCCGGATCGCGCGGGCGGGCCGGACCCTCGGCAACCACACCTGGTCCCACGCCTACCTGCCCGACGTGGGCCCGAACGGACTCGCCCTGCAGCTCGGCCGCACCCGCGAGGTGCTCGCCGAGGCCTGCGGCGACGACCGCCCGGTCCGCTGGCTGCGCCCCCCGTACGGCGGGCGCAGCCCGCAACTCCTGCGCACGGTCGACGCCCTGGGGCTCATCACGGTGCTCTGGGACGTCGACGCCAAGGACTGGTCGCGGCCCGGTCCGGCGGCCATCGCCGAGCGCGTCCTGGGCCGGGTCCGCCCCGGCTCGGTGATCCTGCTGCACGACGGCGGCGGCGACCGCTCCCAGACCGTCGCCGCGCTGCCCGCCGTCATCACGGGCCTGCGCGACCGCGGCTACCGGATCGTGGACCTCGACACCCTCCTGGCCGCCACCGGTCGCCCCGGACCGGGCTGAGGATCCTTCAAGACTTCCCCGTGGGCGCGCCATGACGTGTTCACGGCCGGCCGCGAAACTAGCATGGCGGAAGCTCCTGTTCGCACCCTGTTCGTCCGACGGAGAGGAAGAGTCATGCGCAAGCCCCTGATGGTGCTGGCCGCGGCCGCGACGGCGGCCATCGGTTTCGCCGCGCCGGCGCAGGCCACCGTGAACGACGTGGACATGCCCTTCGGCATGGCCTACGGCAACAGCACGACCTCGGGAACGATCCACTTCACCGACGGCTACACCGCCTCCGTGACCGGGGCCGTCCACGCGGCGAGCGGCGCCCGCCGGGTCTGCGTCGTGGGGGTGAACGGCGGCGCGGAGTCGGCCACCGTCTGCAGCCCGTGGGCGTACGCGGGCGGGGCGAACCAGCCCCTCAGCGCCTCGCTGCGGATCGCGGTCGCCGGCGGCGTCCAGCGGGTCTACGTCGCGATGTACGACGAGAACAACGCCCTGCTGGCCCAGGAGTTCTGTACCCGCAGCGGCTGTACCCGGCAGGTCTGAGCCGGCGGCCTCACCCGCCGGCCGCCGCGGCGGCCTCCTCGACGCGCTCGCCCGCCCAGGCCAGGAACGCCCGTACCTCGGCGGCGGGCAGCGCGTCGGCGGCCGAGCGCGGCCGCTCGAAGCTGCGCAGCGCGGCCTCCAGCAGCGGCCGGAAGCCGGGCTCGGCGGCGGCGGTCTCCCGGGCCGCCGCCCGCTTGGCCCGCCACCGGCCGGTGCGGCAGAAGACCACCGCCCGGCAGCCGTTGAGCACCCGGTTGTCCGCCAGGTGGCCCGCCCCGTCGGCGTGCTCGCGCACGGCGGCCCGCAGCGCGGCGAACACCCCGGCGGGCGCGGGCTCCGCGATCGCCCGCCGCGCCGGTGCGCCCCACAGGGTGACCCCGGCGCGGTGGGCGATCGAGCGGTCGATGACGAACCAGAAGGCCGCCGCCCCGGTGGGGTCCCGGTCCGCCCGCTCCGCCAGCAGCGGGCCGGTGTTGAGGTTCAGCAGGAACCCCGCACCGCCCGAGGTGCTCGCGGCGACGTCCGCGCCGTACACCACCAGCTCCAGCCCGGCCGCCGGACACGGCAGGCGGGGGTGGGCGAGTTCCCGGGCCAGCTCCGTCAGCGCCGAGCCCGGCAGGTCCGGTTCAAGGACCACCACCACGTCCACGTCGCTGCGGCCGTGCCGGTAGTCCCCGAGCGCCACCGATCCGACGGCCACCACGCTCACCACGCGTGCCCCGCACACCGCCCGCACCCGGCGGACGAGCTCCTCCAGGTATCCGCGCAGCTCGGCGGGAACCCGCCGCCGCTCCTCGTCGCCGTCGATGTCATCGTCGTTCACGGGCCCAGTCTGCCCGCCGCGCCGGGCGGCCGGGCCGCGACGGCTCCGGCGTAGGGGCCGACTGGACGAGCGGTGGACGCGGCGGACCGGTCGCGCCGGAGCGGCCCCCGCGCCCCTCGGAGGGACTGGTAGAAGGACGGTCGTGCGCCGAAGTGCGGCGCCGAGCTGGAGGAGTGAGACGATGACCGCTTCCCGTTCCGCCGACCGTGCCCGTTCCGTCCGCGCCGCCGCCGGTGCCGTGCTGGCGGCCTCCGCCGCCCTGGTGCCGGCGCTCGCCGCCGCCCCGGAGGCCGCCGCCACCGTGACCGGTCTGGACAACACCTGGTCCTGTTCCGTGCCGGCCGGCTACGTCTACGACCAGATCGTCTCCTCCTCCTCGTGCGGCACCACGCCCCTGTACCACCTGCGGACCCCGGTCGACGGACTGGTCTCCTGCGTCAGGGCGAGCGGCTTCGTCTACGAAAGCACCACCATGAGCGGCAACTGCAGCATGGCGCCGGGCAGTTCGTCGGCCTCCTACCGGCTGCGGGTGCCGGCCGACGGGCTGGTCTCCTGCGTCACGGCGAGCGGCTTCGTCCACGACCTCGTCACCAACCTCTCCCAGTGCAGCCTCGCCCCGGGCACGACCAGGCCCGCCTACCGCCTGCGCACCCCGGTCGACGGCCTGTGGGCGTGCTCGGTGCCGAACGGCTGGAGCTCCTACGGCACCGCCCTGAGCCACGACTGCAGCTACGGCACGAGCCCGAGCGACAAGGCCACGATGTACCGCCTCAAGGCGGCCTGAGCCGGTGGCGGCCCGGGCCGACCGCCGGCCCGGACATCGGTGACACGTCGGCCGCCACCGCCCCCAACCGCGTCAAAAGCACCATGGCGGGCACTATCGGACTGATCATCAAACCGGTATGACAAGCATCCGGATGGATCTATGATTTGTGCGTTCACAGACTCTTCGCACAGAGCAGGTTCTGCCGGATGAAGCTTCCCCGGGTGTCCGCCGTCGTCGCGGCCGCGGTCCTCACCCCTGCCGTTCTCTTCCCGTCGACGGCCCTCGCCGCGGACGCCCCCCAGCCCGCCGGGGTCTCCGGGTCCGACACCGTCTCCGAGGGCGAGCCGACCCAGGAGGAGCTCGACCGCGCGGAGGTCCAGAAGATCCTCGCGGACAAGGAGAGCGGCGTGTCCGTGCGCGAGGCCGCCGAGAAGGCCCTCGCCGGAACGGCCGCCGACCTGCGGCACTTCCTGGAGGTCGGTCTCCACGACGCCCGGTACATCGACTGCCGTGTCGAGGTCACCAAGTTCCTCGCCACCGGTGGCGAGGCCGTGAAGGAGGCCGCCAAGGCGGCCCTGCGCGGCGGCTCCTACGAGGGCCTGGTCGCGTTCCTCAAGGAAGGCCGCTACCAGGCCCAGGCCACCGACGACCGCCTGGAGCTGGTGCGGCTCCTCGGCCGGCCGCAGACCGGCCGGGGCGTGAAGGAGGCCGGCGAGAAGGCCCTGCGGATCAACACGCCCGCGGCACTGCGCCACTTCTTCGAGGTCGAACTCCCCAAGGTGCAGGCCGACGACGACCGCGTCGAGGTCACCCGGATGCTCGGGACGGCCGGTCCGGCCCTGCAGCGGGCCGCGAGCGCCGCGCTCTCCGGCACCTACGCGGACATCGTCAAGTTCCTCAAGGAGGGCCAGTACGCGGCCCGCGCCGAGGACGACCGGGCCGAGATCGAGCGCGTCCTCGCCGACCCGCAGACCGGCCCGCACGCCCGCAGCGCCGCCCAGAAGGCGCTCGAGGGCGACGCCGCCGGCCGGCGCCGCTTCCTGGAGTCCGGGCTGGCGGCGGCGCGCGTGAGCGACAACCGGGTGAAGGTGTCGCAGATCGCCGAGAACGGCGGACCGGCCGTCAGGAAGGCCGCGCTCGCCGCTCTGGAGGGCGACGACCAGGCCGTGCTGGCCTTCCTGGAGCAGGGCTGGGCCGCCGCCCGCGCCGTCGACGCGGCCGCCCCGAAGCCCACCGGGCAGCCCACCGAGCGGCCCACCGACCGCCCGACCGGGCAGCCGCGGACCACCCCGGCGCCGCAGCCCACCGCTACCGCCCCGGCCGCCCCGGCGGCGGTCCAGGCCGCGGACCGCACCACGACCACCGGCGGCACCACCGCCCGGGCGGCCACCACGGGCACCACCGCCGACACCGTCGCCCGCTCCGGCCAGCTCGCCGCCACCGGCGCCGACGGCCTGGGCTGGGAGGCCGGCGCCGCCGCCGCGGCCGTCGCCGCCGGCGCGGCGCTCGTCGTGGTCTCGCGCCGCCGCCCCACCGGGGACTGATCCACCCGCACCTGATCCACCCGCACATGTGTCACCCGGTCGCCTCCCCGGCTGCCGGGTGACACGCGTGCCCGGACTTGTCGCGGGTCGGTTGCGGGGCGTCAGGGCAGCAGCAGGGCGGCGAGCTCGTCGAGGAGTTCGGTGACCCGGCGGGCCCGGTCCGGATCCGGGACGGCCTTGGCGATGACCGGCTCCGCGGGCCGGGCGACGTGCTCGCGAATGGTCTGCCGGGCCCAGTCGGAGACGGTCAGCAGGGTGCGCCGCCCGTCCTGCGGGTCGTCGGCGGCGTCCAGCAGTCCGCGCTCGCGCAGCCGGCCGACGGAGACCGAGACATGGCTCTGCGCGAAGCCGGTCCGGGCCTGGATCTCCCGGGCGGAGGTCGCCGGATGGCGGTACACGTCGGCGACCACGGCGATCTCGCCGGGGGTGAGGTGCGCCGAGGCCGGGTCGATGATCATGTCGCGGCCGAGATCGGTCAACCGCTTGCCGAGTCTGAGGAGTTGCACGCCGTCCATGCCGGCAGAATACATCTTCACAGATGCATCGGTGGCGATGTATGTTGCCGGCCATGACGACCCCCGAACCGCTGAGCCCGGTCTCCCGCACCGCCCTGTCCGTCGCCCTGGTGCGGGCCTACGAGAGCTCCCGCCCCGACCCGCTCTTCGTCGACCCGTACGCCGCCGCGTTCGCCGCCGCGGCCGACGTGCCGCTGCCCGCCTCCGGCCCGGACAGCGGCCTCGCCAGGACCCTGGTCGCGCACGGCGTCCTGCGCACCCGCTTCTACGACGACCGTCTGCTGGCCGCCGGCGCCGACCAGATCGTGCTGCTCGCGGCCGGCCTCGACACCCGCGCCCACCGGCTCGACTGGCCGGTCGGCACCCGGGTGTTCGAACTCGACCTGGGCCCGGTGCTGGCCTTCAAGGAGCAGGTCCTCGCGGCCCTCGCCGCCGAGCCGAGGAGCCGGCGCACCGTCCTGCCCGCCGACCTGCTGGAGCCGCACTGGCCCGACCGCCTGGTCGACGCCGGGTTCGACCCCGCACGTCCCTCGGCCTGGCTGGCCGAGGGGCTGCTGGTCTACCTCGCGCCCGAGGATGCGGCCGGACTGCTCACCGCGGTCGCCGCCCTCGCCGCGCCGGGCAGCCGCCTGCTGCTGGAGCAGGGCCGGGACGTGACCGCCACGCCGTACGAGCCCTCGCTCGCCCACCTCACCGACCTGTGGCGCGGCGGCCTCGGCCCCGGCACCCGGGAGTGGCTCGACGGACACGGCTGGACCACGGAGCCGACCGCCCTGGACACGCTCGCCCGGCGGTACGCCCGCCCCCTGCCGAGCCCCTCGACCGCGGGCTTCCTCGAAGCGGTCCGGCGCACCCGGGGCCGGGGCTGAGCGCCCGGCGCCGTCCCGCTCAGGCCGCGACCGCCTCCACCACCGACAGCACGGCCGGCGCCGGGATCACCCGGGACAGCCGCAGGCCGGCCCGCGCGAAGAGCTCCGCGAAGTCGGCCTCGGTGCGCTCGCGGCCGGTCAGCGACGCCATCATCATCAGATCCAGGTCCTTGGACTGGTGGGGCGCGTTGCCCGGGGGGACCACGGCGTCCAGCACCAGCACCCGGCCGCCCGGGCGCAGCGCCCGGGCACAGTGGCCGAGCAGGGTCACGCACGCCTCGTCGTCCCAGTCGTGCGTGATCCGCTTGAGCATCAGGACGTCGCCGGCGGGCACGGCGGTGAAGAAGTCGCCCTCCCGCGCCGTCCAGCGGCCCGCGATCTCCGGGTGCGCGCCCAGCCGGTTCCCGGCGAGGACGTGGGAGCGGTCGTACAGGACGCCCTCCAGGCCCGGGTTGCGGCGCAGCACCTCCAGCAGCAGGCCGCCGTGGCCGCCGCCGATGTCCACCACCGTGCCGTCCGGCGGGAACCCGTAGGCGGCGGCGATGGGCGCGTTCTCCTGGTCGGACATCGCCGCCATGCCGACGTGGAAGACGGCGGCGGTCCGCTCGTCCTTGGCGAAGTGGTCGAAGAACGGCATGCCGAAGATGTTCTCGAACGCGGTGGTGCCCTCGGTCAGACAGTGCGTCAGCTCCCCGGCCGGCCGCCACATGGTGCGGTCGGTGAGCATCTGGACGGCCGTGCGCACCGAGTACGGGACGTCGCCGCGCAGCGCCTGCCCGGCCTCGGTGAGCGTGAAGCGGCCCTGCTCGTCCTCCGCCACCACACCGCGGGTGGCGAGCAGCCGCAGTACCCGGTGGAGGTTGCGGGCGTCGGTGCCGGTCGCCGCGGCGAGTTCGGCGGGCGCGGCCGGGCCGTTCGCCAGGTGGTCGGCCACCCCGACGTCGGCGGCGGCCCGCAGGGCGGCGGGGAAGAGGAAACCGAGGGCCTCGTCGACGAGGAAGGCGGCCGATCGCCGCAGGGCGTCCTCCTCGCCGCCGCCCCCGGTACCCGCCGTCCGCACGCTCTCGTCCTGGCTCATCCCGTCCTCCTCCTCGCGGCCTGCGTCCGCCCGGGACCCTGCCCACCGCCGCCCGCCGCGAAGCCCGCCGCACCGGGGTCCCGTCCCTTCGCACACCGGACGCCGCGCTTCCGGGGCGGTGGGCCCGTGTTGCCGGAGTCGGCCCTCGCGGTGGCCGACCTCGCTCTCGAACATCTGGACGTCCATCGGGCATCCGAACGGCCGTCGAGCGTCCGGCCGGGTGTTCAGCCGCCGCCCATCCCGCCCTGGGCGGCGACCATGGTCAGGTTCAGCCCCGCCATCGCCCGCACCAGGCCCGGGGCCCGGTCGGCGAGCCGCGCCGCGAGCTCGTCGGTGAGCGCGGCGATCCGCTCGGACCGGGCCCTGCGGTCGTGCCGGGGGAGCACCAGGCGCAGGTGCCCGTGGGCGGCCAGGACCGCCAGCACCAGGTCGGCGAACGGCGCCCCGGCGGGCGGACCGTCACCGCGCACCAGCCCGGCCACCCGCGCCTGCAGGTCCAGCGCCTCGCGCGGGTCGTCCACCACCACCGGCCGTCGCGGCACCACCGCCCCGTAGGGGTCGCGGTCCGCCACCGTCAGCACGCCGAGCACCGCTAGCCGCTCCTCCACGGCCTCCAGGGTGTCCTCGCGGCCGCGCCTGATCCACGCCTTCCAACTGCGCGGCGCGCAGCCGACCTCGGCGAGCAGCGCGTCCAGCAGCGCGTCCCCGGTGGTCCCGGCCTCCACCACCCGCACCCGGCCCCGCCCGTCCTCGGCGACCGCGCCCCGTTCGGCGAGCTCGGCCAGCGCGGCGGCCCGCACCAGGAACCCGGCCCGGGCGCGGTCCTGCGGGTGCTGTGCCCGGGTGTCGAAAGCCAGCAGATAGGCGGCCTGCTGAAGTCCTCGGCTCATACCACCGACGATACGGCGCCCGGTGCCGCGCACCCGTCAACCCGCAGGACCACACCGCCTCCACCCACGGGACCACCCCGCCCGGGCCGGCCCGCCGCCGCACCGCGCCGGGCGGTGGGTCACGGGCCGCCCTCCTCGGCGGGCGCCGCGTGTTCGAGCAGCCCCAGGGCGTCCAGCAGCAGCCGGCAGTCCTCGGCGTCCCGGGCCCGCGCCGCCACCGCCCTCCGCGCCCGGGCCCGCACCTCGGGCGGCCCCGGCTCGCCCGGCGGCGCGAACAGTTCGCCCATCGTGTGCAGTTCACGGTTCGGCCGAGTCGTCGTCGCCACTGTCGCCTCCCGTCCGGAGTACACCGATCGTCCAGCGTACTGCGCCGACCGGGCGACCGGCGGAGCCCGCCGGCCCCGGCCACGGTCCTGATGCACGGTCCGGTGCATGGGTCCGGTGAACGGGGGTACCCGGCGGTCGTGGGCGGCCGGCGCACTGGTCCACCTCCCCCCGTGGGTTCCGCGCGCCGCCGCCCGCCGTATCCCGGCGAGTGGTGGCTCCGCCCGGGGTGTCCGGGGCCCTCGCGGTGGTGGG
Source organism: Kitasatospora sp. NPDC002551 (assembly GCF_040296005.1). Lineage (NCBI taxonomy): Bacteria > Bacillati > Actinomycetota > Actinomycetes > Kitasatosporales > Streptomycetaceae > Kitasatospora > Kitasatospora sp. NPDC002551. The sequence goes on from NZ_JBEOWI010000070.1 coordinate 31,856, forward strand.
TCCCGGACACCGGCGGGCCGCCCGCGTGGTGGCAGCCGGGCACGAATCGGGCTGCCGGGCCGTGTCCCCCCCCCCGGCCCGGCAGCCCGCTCCCGGTGCATCCGGCCCCGGACGTCCCGGCCCCGGACGTCCCGGCCCCGGACCTCCCGGTCCGGCCGCAACCGGCGGGCATCGCCCCGGTGAACCGGGGTAGACGGCGGAGCGGCCCGCCGACGACGGCGGGGCCGGACTCGACGACGGAGGGAAACCATGGGCCTGGGTGGCTGCATCATCCTGTTCGCGATCGGAGCGGTCCTCGCGTTCGGCGTGGACTGGCACGTCTCCGGCGTCAACCTGACCGTGGTCGGCGTCGTCCTCATGACGGCCGGCTTCATCGGGGTCGTGGTCTACGCGAAGGTGCTGGGCCGGCGGCGCCACCTCGGAGGGCGTGCGGTCGACGAGGTCATCGTCGAGGAGCGCCGCCGGGACATCCTCTGACCTCCGGTCATGGCCCTCGACGGCGAGTGTCGGACCGCGCGTCTACGGTGTCCGCATGATCGAGTCCCCCGACCTGGCCCACGCCGTCTCCGCTCTCCCCGTCGATCTGCCGTCCGGACGCCTGGTCGCCGGTGACGAGGGGGAGGGGCACCAGGCGCTGATGTGGGTGAGTGACGACCTCGCCCCGCCCGTGCTGTGGGGCCGGCTCCACCGTCTGCACCCGCAGAGCGGCCTGTGGCCGTTGCTGCTCAGCCCGTTGGACGACGGCCCCGAGGTCCGCCCGTGGCTGTCCGGCGAACTCTTCCCGGACGAGGCCTCCGAGCTCGCCGAGCACGACCCGGCCGCCCTGTTGAGCGGCTGGTGGGCGGAGTGCGCCGCCGACGAGGACGAGGCCGGCGGGTCCGACATCCTGGCGCCCTACGGCTCGGCCTGGCCCGGCCTCGCCCCGGCCACCGTGCTCGCCGGCGGCGCCGCCGACACCGAGGCCCGCGATCTCGCCGAGGTGCTGCAGATCGGACGCAACGTCCGCCTCGGCCTGGTCCGGGCGGGCAGCGGCGCCGAGGCCCTGGCGGCGTGCGGCTGGAGCGGCCCGGTCAACCACGAGAACGACAGCGCGAAGATCGCCGCCGTGCTCGCCGACTGGGAACGCCGCTTCGGCGCTCAGGTGGTCGAAGCGGGCTTCAGCACCCTGGAGCTGAGCGTCCCGGTGCCGCCCGCCACGCTCGACGAGGCACTCCCGATCGCCGCCGAGCACATGGCGCTCTGCCCCGACCAGGTCCTCCAGGGCGCCGAGACCCTCACCGCCTACGCCGAGCAGCTGATCGCCGCCCGGCGGTGGTCGTTCTGGTGGGACTGACCGGCCCGCCCACCACCGGCCGGATCAGGGCCGCCGCCGGGCCCCGGCGGCGGCCCTGACCTCGGCCGACGCCCGCTCGCGGTCGACCGCCGGCGGCCGGAACCGCCCACCGGCCGCCCGGACGTGCTCCTCCCAGCGGTCCTGCCAGAACACGACCGTCCACCCGGGCCACCGGCGAGGCGTCCCGTACGCCTCCGGCACAGCTCCGAGCGTCCACCACCCCACCTGGCGCCGCAGCGGATCGACATGGATCCCGGCCTCGGCCGCCACCCGGCACACCCCGTGCTCCGGGGCGGCCGCCAGCCGGTCGAGCAGCGCGACCCCTTCCCGGACCGGGTGGTCACCGGTGTTCGCCACCACGTGGCAGCGGTCCGGTCCGACCGTCGCCACCGCGACCATCGGCTCCGGGTCCGTGAACTCCTCGTCCTCGGGTGCCAGCAACGCCCCCGCCAGCGCCGCGCACCCACGGTCGCGGACGAACTCCGGGTCCAGCCCCAGGTGGGCCCGCAACTCCGCGTTGCCGTCGTACGCCCAGCGCACCTCCCAGCCCGCCCAGGCCCGCCGCAGCAGCTCCAGGGCCGCGGCGCGGTGGCGCAGCACGGTGCTCGGCCCCTCCAGGGCGAACAGCAGCAGGACCCTCCGGCGCAGGTCGACGAGTGCCGCCCCCTGGCAGAGCACGTCGTCCAGCCACCAGCCGTCCGCGCTCATGTGGCGGAGCGTCGAGAGCGTCCGTACCGGCCCGGCCAGCAGGTCGAGGTCGATCCCCACGGCACCGAACCGGGAGAGGTACAGCTCGTACGCGCCGTCCTCGCGGACCACGACAAAGTTCGCACGATCGGTCATGGGCCCACCCTGGCCGACCCCGGGCCGGGCCGCCACCGAATTCCGCTGCCCCTGGAACGTTCCGCCCCGCCGTTCCAGGCTCGCACGTTTCCACAGGTCGGAGGGGGTGAAATCGTTCCAGCGTGCCGGATCGGCCGGAGGGGGTGGCGGGTGGGACGGACGGCGGGTCAGAGTACTGCCCGGCGGGGCGCCCACCGCGGCGCAGACCGCCCTCTTCCAGCAGCCCTTCGCTCCTACGGGGATCCGTCATGTCCATTCGCCGTACCCTCTTCGTCCCGGCCGCGCTCGCCGGTGCCGCCCTAGCCCTGACCGCCTGCGGGCCCGACGGGCTGACCGGGGGCCCGCAGCCGGTGGAGCACACCTCGGCTTCCACGCCGGCGGCCGGCGCGCCCGCCCCGGCGGCCGGCGCGCCCGCCCCGGCGGCC
>NZ_JBEOWI010000071.1:0-34419 GCF_040296005.1 Kitasatospora sp. NPDC002551
CGCGCGGGGGGGGGGGGGTGACCGGGGGGGGCCCCCCCCGCCGGCCGGGCCGGGGGGCGCCGCGCGGGGGGGCACCGCAGGGGGGGCGGCCCGGTCGCCGGGGTTCCGGCGACCGGGCCGTCCACTGCGGTGCGGGAGGATCAGCCGGCCAGGCCGTTCCGCCAGAGGGTGTTGACCCGGCTGCGCTCGGTGGTGTTCGGGTACGCGTTGGTGCAGGAGGTGCCGGGGCCGCCGCCGGACATCAGCTCGCTGCACGGGCCCGAGTAGTGGTCCGGCAGGCCGAGCACGTGGCCGGTCTCGTGGGCCGTGACGCGCACCGAGTTGTACTGCCGGTTCTGCGCGTAGTCGAGGAAGATGTAGCCGCGGCCGTGGCCGTCGGTGCTGGCGTAGGAGCCGCGGGAGTCGTTGCCCTCGTAGTAGCGGAAGTCGGCGGCCGTACCGGACCGCAGCTGCACGTTGGCGACCGAGCCGTTCCAGATCTGCGCGCTCTGGGCTATCTGGTTGCGGAACGTGGGCGCGCTGCTGGCGTCGTAGGTCACGGTGACGGCCAGCAGGAAGGGGTTGGCGGCCTGCTTGGCCCGCGCGGACTTCATCACGGCCTCGAAGAACGCCTGGTTGTTGGCGTCCTCGGCGGCCGAGCCGGCGTAGGTGGAGGCGGACGGCGTGTAGCCCTGGGCCGGCGCGGCGGAGGCGGTGGTCGGCAGGGCGGCCAGGCCGGCGGCGAGCGCCAGGCCGACGGCGGCGGAGAAGGTGCGCGAGACACGGTTCATGTGGGGGGGCTCCCGTCACGGGTCGAGGGGTGGGGGTTGGGGGTTGGGGGTTGGGGGTTGGAACCGGGTGGGGATGCGGCGGCGGGGCGGTACGGCGGTGAGGCCGTGCCGCGGTGGTGCGGGGTGCGGGCGCCGCGGTGGTGCGGGTGGACGTGCGCACGGCCGGCCGGAGGGGTCGTCCGGCCGGGGCGCGCCGGGGGCCGCCGGAGAGGCGGACCGTCAGGGGGCCGGATCAGCCGGCCAGGCCGTACCGCCACAGGGAGTTGACGCGGCTGCGCTCGGTGCCGTTCGGGTACGCGTTGGTGCACGACGGGCCCGGGCCGCCGCCGGACATCAGCTCGCTGCACGGACCGGTGTAGTGGTCGGGCAGGCCCAGCACGTGCCCGGTCTCGTGCGCGGTCACGCGCACCGAGGAGTACTCCTGGTTCTGGGTGTAGTCGAGGAAGATGTAGCCGCGGCCGTGGCCGTCGGTGCTGGCGTAGGAGCCGTTGGCCGGGTCGTCGCCCTCGTAGTAGGCGAAGTCGGCGTCGGAGCCCTCCTGGAGCCGGACGTTGGCGACCGAACCGTTCCAGATCTGCGCGCTGCGGGCTATCTCCGAGGCGAACGACGGCGCGTTGCTCGCGTCGTAGGTCACGGTCACGGCCAGCAGGTACGGGGTGGCGGCCTGCTTGGCCCGCGCGGACCTCATCACGGCCTCGAAGAACGCCCGGTCGTCGGCCTTGCCCGCGCCCTTCGCGGCGGTGCCCGGGGTGTAGTGGCGGGCGGCGCCGGCGTCGGGGGCGGCCACCGGGGCGGCGGTGGCGGCGGCCGGCAGCGCGGCCGTTCCCGCGGCCAGCGCCAGTCCGAGCGCGGCGGAGAGCATGCGCGGCAGACGGTTCATGTGGGGGCTCCGATTCGCGAGTGCGCCGCGGACGGTGGGGGCCGGGCCGCGGGCATCGGATGAATGCTTGTGCTGCCCCCAGAGCTTCGGCCAGGCCGGCGGCCCGGCGGATGATGTCAACCGGCGATAGCCCGGACCAATCACCGCGCCGCCCCGGCGCTTCCCGCACCCGCGCCGCCCCGGAGCCGTCCATCGGCCCGACAGCCTGTCATGTCCCTGGCGTCATCCCGTTTCGGCCGTTACGCTCCCCGATGTGGAGCTCGACGTGAGACACCTGCGGGTGCTGTGCGCGATCGCCGACACCGGAAGCCTCCGCAAGGCAGCGCTGCAGCTCGGCATGACCCAGCCGTCGCTCACCACCCAGCTGCACCGCATCGAACGGGCCGTCGGCGGAACGCTGTTCACCCGGGAGCAGACCGGCAGCCGGCCGACCGCGCTCGGCCACTCCGTGCTGTCCCGGGCCAGGCCGGTGATCGCCGAGATGGCGGCGCTGGTGGCCGCCGCCCGTCAGGAGGCCCGGGAGACGGCCGGTGGCGAGCGTGCCCGGCGGCTGCGGATCGGCAGCGTCGGCAGCCGCGCGGTGGCCGCCTGGCTGCGCCGGCTGCACGAGCGGCTGCCGGAGACCGACACCACCATCCAGATCGACATCTCGGCCAACGCCCTGCTGCGGATGATCGCCGCCGACCAGCTGGACGTCGCGTTCGTGCACGAGAGCGAGGGCTTCCCGCTGCGGCTGCCCCCGGACGCCGAGCACCGGGTGCTGCTCGCCCGCGAGCCGCAGTTCGTCGCGCTCGCGGCCGGCCATCCGGCGGCCGCCCGGCCGTCCGTCCGGCTGGCCGAACTCGCCGAGGACACCTGGATGGTGGACCCGACCGCCGACCACGAGTACGCCGCGATGCGCCGGGTGTTCCGGGCCGCCGGGCTCAACCCCCGGGTGGTCCAGGTGCGGGACAACGCCACCGCCGCCGAACTGGTCGCCTCCGGGGAGGCGGTCCGCCCCTGCCAGCCGACCTCCGTGCCCGGGCCGGGCACCGTGGCGCGCCGGCTGCACGGCGACCCGCTGGCCGTGCGGCTGCTGCTGGTCTGGCGTCCGCGCGCGCTCGGCCCGCCGGCCCGCGAGGCGCTGTACGAGGAGCTGCGGGCGGCCTACCTGGACCTCGCCCAGGCCAGCCCGGCGTACCGGGCCTGGCTCGCCGGGCACGACGAGGTGCTGCGCGGCCTGCTGGGGCCGGCCCCGCCGGACCCGCCGCGCGCGCACGGGCAGCCGGCGCGGGGCGGGCCGAACGGGACGGCACCGGCGCACGGAACGGCACCGGCGCACGGGACAGCCCCGGTCAACGGGACAGCGCCGGTGAACGGCACGGGCCCGCCGTACGGGGCCGACGGCCGGGACGAGGAGCACCCCCGCGACGGGCAGCCGCGGGAGGGCGCACCGCAGCACCGTCCGGCGGCCCTCGCTCAGCGCTCCCTGGCGTGCAGCGCCACCCCGGCCGCCACCGTGACCGCCGTCACCAGGCCCGCCGCGAGGACACCGGCGCCGCCCGCCGCCGTACAGGCGAGCACCGCCACCGAGGCCGCCGGCAGCAGCGACAGCTGAAACGGGCCGGTCTTGGCGTACCGGGCGTGCAGCCCCCAGACGGTGAGCAGGTAGAGCGCGGTCGGCACGGTCACCGTCGCGGTGGCGGCCGTCTCGGAGACGTGCGCCTTGTGCACGGCCGATTCGACCGCCACCTCCAGTCCGGCGCCGATCGCCGCCGCCGCGCCGAAGACCAGGTAGTGGCCGTACCCCCAGAGGAAGCCCTGGCGGTTGGACCGCAGGTGCTCGTGGACCGGCCGGGCGAAGTAGATCCACCAGGCCGAGAAACAGATCAGCAGACCGCCGGCCGCGACCGGCAGCAGCCGGCCGAGGCCCTCGTGCTCGTCCACCGCGGACTGCACCGCCACGGTCGCCGCCGCCACCGTCTCGCCGAGCACGATCAGCGTGAACAGGCCGTACCGCTCGGCGATGTGGTGCGGGTGCCAGGGGGTCGACAGCCGCAGCTCGGCGATCGCGGGCACGGCCAGCTCGGCCAGGATCCCGAACGGGATCACCACCGTCCGGACGTCGTGCGGCAGCAGCAGCACCACGCCCCAGCCGATCTGGCAGAGCGTGATCCCGACGGCGTAGCGCACCGCCACCCCGCGGGCCGCCCCCTCCTCGGCCGCCGCCGCGCGCAGCCACTGGGTGACCATGGCGAGGCGCATCACCACGTAGCCGAGCACCACCAGCACGATGTCCCGGTCGGCGAAGAGCCGCGGCACCCCGGCCGCGAGGACCAGCACACCGGCGATCTGGACCAGCGTGGTCACCCGGTACGGGACGTCGTCGCAGTCGTAGGCGGAGGCGAACCAGGTGAAGTTCATCCACGCCCACCAGATGGCGAAGAAGGCGAAGAGGTAGCCGGTGAGGCCATCGCCCCAGTGGCCGTCCGCGAGGTCGTGGGCGAGTTCCCGTCCGGCCTGGCCGACGGCGACCACGAAGCAGAGGTCGAAGAAGAGCTCCAGCGGGGTGGCCACCCGGTGCGGCTCGTTCCTGCTGCGCGGGACCATCCGGCGCACCGGGCGCGGATCGGCGGGGCGCGGACCGGGCCGGCGCCGGCCCGGCACGGGGGCGGAATCGCTGCTCATCGACGGGTCTCCGGGCTCCGGACGGGCGGGCTGTACCCGCCGCATCCTGGCAGCGGGCCGGGCGCCGCGCACGCACCGGCGCCCGGCCCGGCGCGCCCGACAGCCCGTTCGTCAGCGCCAGTTGACGCCCAGGTGCGCGAACCGGGTGACAGCACGGCGGGTTTCCGGGCGCGCCCGTGCCGTACGGCCCCGGGGCCCGGACCGCCCGCTAGATTCGTCCCCGGTTCGGAGCGGACGGGGCCCGGGGACGGTCCCCGCGGCACGGGTGGCCTGCGGGCATCGCGGAAGGTCAAGGCGGGTGGCGGGACAGCGGGGGCGGCGGTGCCGGTCCCCCCGTGTCCGCGCCACCGGCCTCGTGATCACCGCGCTGCTCGCCAGCGCCCGCCGTACGGTCGCCCCTCCGGCGGGGGTCGCCCTCGCGGCTACTTCTCCCAGCCGACCTTGGCGTAGTCCGTGCTCGCCAGGCCGAACGCGCCGTAGTTGGCGAGCCCCTTGCGGGCCGCGACCACGGTCGGCCGCTGGTACAGCTCGAAGGTGTGGCCGAGCTCCCAGATCTTCGCGTCCGCCTGGTTGTAGAGCTTCGCGGCCTCCACCGGGTCGATCGTGCCGGCCGCCTTCTTCAGCAGGCCGTCGATCTCCTCGCTGCCCAGCTTGGAGTAGTTGCCGAAGACGTTGTCGCCCTGCGGCAGCCGGAAGTTGGTCAGGCTGCTGGAGAGCGGGAACGAGTCGGTGTTGCGCCAGCTGGCGATGTCCCACTTGCCGGGGTTGACGTACTTGGTGAAGAAGTCGTTGGCCGCGACCTTGTCGATCTCCACCTTGACGCCGGCCGCCAGCCACATCGCCTGGGCGGCGGTGGCGAGGTCCACCTGGGCCTGCGGGGTGGACTCGTTGAGCACCCAGTGCAGGGTCAGCGGCTGACCGTCCTTGGTGCGGGGACGGCCGCTGTCGGCCTCCTTCCAGCCGGCCTCGTCCAGCAGCTTCCGGGCCGCGGCCAGGTCGAACTTCGCCCACTCGCCGGAGTTGTCCCGGTAGCCGTTCTGGTTGGGCATGAAGATGTGGTTGCCGAGCGGCTTGAACTCCACCGGCACCCCGTTGTTGGCGATCTTGACGAGCGCGCCCCGGTCCAGGGCCTTGCCGAGCGCCCGGCGGACCTTCACGTCGGCCAGCGGACCGCCGCCGCCGAAGGAGATGTGCACCTCGTCCCACGGGCTGGCGGAACGGATCACCGCGTCCTTGGCGTCCTTGAGCTGCCCGTACGCGGTGGCGGTGCCGGCCGCGGCGAAGTCGATCTCGTTGTTGAGGAAGGCCTGGGTGGTCGCCGACTGCGCCATCACCCGGAAGGTGATCTTCTCCGCCTTCGGCTTGGCGCCCCACCAGTTCGGGTCCGGGACGAGTGTGAGGGTCTGGGCGGTCTTGTCGGCGGTGCCGACCTTCAGCGGGCCGGCGGTGATCGGGATCCGCTCCACCCAGCCCTTGTTGAAGTCCTCGGCGGTGGCGATCCCGGCCGCCGGGATCAGCGGGCGGAACAGGTTCTGCCAGTCGGCGTACGGCTCGGAGAAGGTCACCTTGACCTCGGACGGGTCGGCGCCCTGCTCGACGGCGGAGATCAGCTCGTAGCCCGCCGAGTCGGCGATGTTGTAGCCCTCCTTCTTCCCGTTGGTCGCCTCCCAGTCGGCCTTGAAGTCGAGGTAGCCCAACGGCTTGCCGTCCGACCACTTGGCCTTGGGGTTCAGCTTGTAGGTGATCACCTGCGGCGAGCTGGAGGTGACCTTGGCGTCCACCAGGTAGTCCGCGACCGGCTTGAAGGTGCCGGTCTCGTCGGTGGTGAAGAGGCTCGGCTCCAGCGTGCGCATGATCTCGACCGCGTCGCCGTAGCGGCCGTCCACCTGGAACGGGTTCCACTGGGTGATCCACTGGTAGAGCGGGAAGCGGACCTCGCCGCCGTCGCGGACCTGGTCCAGGGGCTTGGCGTTGATGTCGATGGACCCCTGCCCGGGCGCCTCGCTCCTGACCGCCTGGTCCGCCGAACCGCCGCCGCCCGAACTGCACGCGGTGGCCGCCAGGGCGACGGCGAGGGCGAGGGCGGCGGCGCGGCCGAGTCGGCGCGCGGGTGTGGCGGAAGCGTCCATGAGGGTCCCCCCGTGATGTCCGGCGGTCGGTGAGAGGCGAGCGCCGCGAGGTGTGGCGGCGCTTGATCGTGGGCAGCCAAGTCGGCGCCGGGGACAGAACGTAACAGCCGATCAGAGCGAGTACCAAGGGGTCGAGTTGACACCTGGTCCAAACGAAACCGGGCGCAACACGGCCGCAACACCGCGGCCGCGCACCGGTGCCACACTCTGAGCTGAGTTTTCCTGACCACGGTCAAGAACCGCGACCGCGTGACCGCGCGACCCGGCTCCCCGGGCCCCGCCCCCGCCCGACCCCGTCCTCTCCTCGGGACCCTCACCCTCGACCCGAAGGCCGCCTCCGATGCCCACCAGACGCGTCGGCCCCGCCCCCACCCCGGGCGACCGCTGATGCTCCGCTACCTGACCAAGCGGCTCGCCTACTACGCCGTCCTGCTGGTCGCCGCCGTCTTCCTGGCGTACGCGCTGGCCGGCGCCGCCCTGCAGCCGCGCGCCTACTTCGAGGCCAAGGTGCCCCGCCCGGCCGCCGCCTCCGTCGAGCGCCAGCTCACCGACCTCAACCTGAACGACCACACCCCGGTCGTCCAGCGGTTCGGCCGCTGGGCCGGCGGCCTGCTGCTGCACGGCGACCTCGGCCGCACCATCCACGACACCCCCGTGATGGACGACTTCCGCCGCCGGATCTGGGTCTCGCTGCGGCTGCTGCTGGTCGGCAGCCTGCTCGGCATGGTGCTCGGCGTCGCCGCCGGGGCGTGGAGCGCGGTGCGCCAGTACCGGCTCTCCGACCGGCTGCTGACCGTCCTGTCCTTCGTCCTGCTCTCCACCCCGGTCTTCCTGGTCGCGCTCTTCCTCAAGAACGGCGCCATCGCCGCCAAGAACGCCGTCGGCCACGAGGTCGTCCCCTTCACCGGGTACGAGACGCCCGGCCTCACCGGCGGCCTCGGCGCGCACCTCGCCGACTGGGCGCTGCACCTGCTGCTGCCCACCCTCTCGCTGGCGCTCGGCGGCCTCGCCACCTACAGCCGCTACCAGCGCGGCACCATGCTCGACGTGCTCGGCTCCGACTACCTGCGCACCGCCGAGGCGAAGGGCCTCACCCGGGGCCGGGCACTGGTCAGGCACGGGCTGCGGACGGCGGTCATCCCGATGTCGACGATGTTCGCCTACAGCTTCCTCGGCATCTTCACCGGTGCCGCCTTCACCGAGACCATCTTCGGCTGGCACGGCATGGGCGAGTGGTTCATCCAGTCCGTCAACGAGCAGGACGTCAACGCGGTCGTCGCGGTCAACCTGTTCGCGGCGGTCGTGGTGCTCGCCTCCGGCTTCCTCGCCGACACCCTGCACGCCGCGCTCGATCCGCGCGTGCGCTCCTGACCCGAGGAGGAACCCCGTGACCGCCGCGATCACCGGCCCCGCCGAGCCCGTCTCCCCCGGCCCGGCCGCACCCGGCCCGACCGGGCGGGGCCGGATCGTCCTCGCCCGCCTGCTCGCCGCCCGCCAGGCGGTGTTCGGCGCCGCCGTCGTCCTGCTGCTGTTCCTGCTGGCCTTCGCCGGCCCGCACCTGATCCCCTGGGACTACGCCACCCCCGACTACGGCGCGCTGCGCCAACCGCCCTCCACCACCCACTGGTTCGGCACTAACGGGATCGGCCAGGACGTCTTCGCGCAGACCCTCCGCGGCCTGCAGAAGTCGCTGGTCATCGGCCTGCTGGTGGCGCTGTTCTCGACCGTGCTGGCCTCCCTGGTGGGCGCCTGCGCCGGCTACTTCGGCGGCTGGACGGACCGGCTGCTGATGTTCCTGGTCGACCTCATGCTGGTCTTCCCCGGCTTCCTGGTCATCACCATCGTCTCGCCCCGGCTGAAGGGCGCGGGCTGGCTCGCCTTCGTGCTCCTGCTCGCCCTGTTCAACTGGATGATCACCGCCCGGGTGGTCCGCTCGATGACGGTCTCGCTGCGCGAGCGGGAGTTCGTCCGCGCCGCGCGGTTCATGGGCGTCCACCCGCTGCGCGTCATCACCCGGCACGTGCTGCCGAACGTCGCCTCCTTCCTCATCATCGACGCCACCATCGCGGTCGGCGGCGCCGTGATGAGCGAGACCGCGCTGTCCTACTTCGGCTTCGGCGTCAGGGCACCGGACGTCTCGCTCGGCACCCTGCTCGCCGCCGGCACCAGCGAGGCCCCGGTCTTCCCCTGGCTGTTCTACTTCGCCGCCGGGCTGCTGGTGCTCTTCGTGCTGGCCGTCAACCTGATCGGCGACGGGCTGCGCGACGCCCTCGACCCCACGGCCGAGGCCGCCCGCCGGCCCCGCCGCGCCCGCACCCGTTTCCCCGCCCGCACCCGTGACGGCGCCCCCGACCACGCCCCGAGGAAGAGGACCCGCGCGTGACCAGCACCGCCGCGGCCGCCACCGCGACCACCGCCGCCGGCACCCCGCTGCTGGACGTGCGCGACCTGCGGGTCGACTTCACCGGCCCGCGCGGCGCCGCCCCCGTCCCCGCCGTGCGCGGCGTCGACCTCGCCCTGCGCCGGGGCGAGACCCTCGGCATCGTCGGCGAGTCCGGCTCCGGCAAGTCCGTCACCGCGCTGGCCGTCCTCGGCCTGCTGCCCGGCACCGCCCGCGTGCGCGGCTCGGTCCGGCTGGACGGCCGCGAACTGGTCGGCCTGCCCGGGCGCGAACTGGCCGCCGTGCGCGGCCGGCGGATCGCCATGGTCTTCCAGGACCCGCTCTCCGCCTTCACCCCCGTCCACCGGATCGGCGACCAGCTCGTCGAGGCACTGCGCATCCACCGCCCCGGCCTGGACCGGACCGCCGCCCGCCGGCGCGCCGCCGAACTGCTCGACCTGGTCGGCATCCCGGCCCCCGGTCGCGCCCTGGACAGCTTCCCGCACGAGTTCTCCGGCGGCATGCGCCAGCGCGCCATGATCGCCATGGCCGTCGCCAACGACCCCGACGTGCTGCTCGCCGACGAACCCACCACCGCCCTCGACGTCACCATCCAGGCGCAGGTGCTCGACGTGCTGCGCACCGCCCGCCGGGAGACCGGAGCCGCGCTCGTCCTGGTCAGCCACGACCTCGGGGTGATCGCCGGGATGGCTGACCGGGTCGCCGTGATGTACGCGGGGCGGGTCGTCGAGACGGCGAGCGTCGACGAACTGTTCGCCGCGCCGCGCCACCCGTACACGCTCGGCCTGATCGGCGCCGTCCCCCGGCTGGACGGGCGGCGCGGACCGCTGGTCCCGATCCCCGGCACGCCCGCGCCGATGGCCGGGCTGCCGGACGGCTGCCCGTTCGCCGCCCGCTGCCCGCTGGCGGAGGACCGCTGCCGCACGGCGGAACCGCCGCTGGCCGGCGCCGCCGGCCACCTGGCCGCCTGCGTCCGGGCCGGCGAGCTCGCCGAACGGCGGCCGGCGCCCGGCGAGGTGTACCCGGTGCCCGAGCTCCCGGCGCCGGCCGGCCCGCCGGTGCCCCGGGAGCGGCGCCCGCCGGTCCTGGAGGTCCACGGGCTCACCAAGACCTTCCCGCTGCTCAAGGGCACCGTCCTCAAGCGCCGGATCGGCTCGGTCCACGCCGTGGACGGCGTGGAGCTGTCGATCCGGGAGGGCGAGACGCTCGGCCTGGTCGGCGAGTCCGGCTCCGGCAAGTCCACCACCCTGTTCGAACTGCTGCGCCTCGCCGCCCCAGAGTCCGGCCGGATCGAGCTGCTCGGCCGGGACACCGCCGGACTCTCCCGCGCCGAGGCCCACCGGATGCGGTCGGACCTGCAGATCGTCTTCCAGGATCCGATGGCCAGCCTCGACCCCCGGATGCCGGTCGGCGACATCGTCGCCGAACCGCTGCGCGCCCAGCGCGCCGCGAAGGACGAGATCGCCCGCCGGGTCCCCGCGCTGCTGCGCCAGGTGGGCCTCGACCCGGCGCACGCGGTGCGCTACCCGCACCAGTTCTCCGGCGGGCAGCGGCAGCGGATCTCGATCGCCCGCGCGCTGGCCGTCCGCCCCCGGCTGCTGGTGCTCGACGAGCCGGTCTCCGCGCTGGACGTCTCGATCCAGGCCGGGGTGCTCAACCTGCTCCAGTCGCTCAAGGCGGAGCTGGGCCTCTCCTATCTCTTCGTCTCGCACGACCTCTCGGTGATCCGGCACCTCGCCGACCGGGTCAGCGTCATGTACCTGGGGCGGACGGTCGAGCAGGGCGAGGTGTCCGCCGTCTTCGACCGCCCCCGGCACCCCTACACCCGCGCCCTGCTCTCCGCCGTCCCGCGGCCGGACCCGGCCGCCGAACGCGCCCGCACCCGCGTCCTGCTGGCCGGCGACCCGCCCTCCCCCACCGTCCGGCACGCCGGCTGCCCGTTCCGGGCCCGCTGTCCGGTCCACCCGGGGCTCGACGCGGCGGCGCGCGGGCGCTGCGCGGACGAGGCGCCACCGCTCACGGCGGCCGGCCCGGCGGGCACGGACCACCAGGCCGCCTGCCACTTCCCCGAGGGGTGAGGGAACCGCCCGGCCGGGCGCCTCCGAACGGCGGACACCTGCCTGGCAGGCCCCCGGCGGCCGTGCGACAACTGCTGCTATGACCTGGTCCAACCTGACGATCCTGTTCGGCTCGATGGCCATCGTCACCGTGCTGCTCCTGCTGCTGCCCCGCTTCGTGTCCGCCGAGGACCGAAAGCCGCACAACGATGTGACGGCGGCCATCTTCGCCATGGTCGGCGTCCTCTACGCCGTCCTGCTCGCCTTCGTGGTGATCGTCGTCTGGGAGGCCGCCGACGCCGCCCGGGCCACCACGTTCCGGGAGGCCGACCAGCTGGCCGGCCTCTACTGGACGTCCCGTCAGTTCGACAGCCCCGCGGGGATCGAGCTGACCAATCTCACCCTCCAGTACGCGCACACCGTCGTCGACGACGAGTGGCACCTGATGGCCGATCACCGCACCGACCCGAACATGACCGAACTGGTGTACCGGATCCGTGACACCACCAATGCCCTGCAGCCCCTCGACTTCCGCCAGCAGGCGCAGTTCCAGAACGCGCTCCAGCACGTCGAGGGCCTGGCCACCGAACGCCGCGGCCGGCTCAACCAGGTCCAGGACGCGGTGCCGCCACTGCTCTGGATCCCGCTGATCGCCGGCGCGGTGCTGACCGTCGGCTTCGCCTTCGCGTTCGGCACCTCCAGCGTCCGGCTGCACCTCACGATGGCGCTGACCATGACCGCGATGATCTGCGTGGTGCTGATCGTGATCAAGGAGATGAACTACCCCTTCGACGGCGTGAACGCCGTCCGGCCCGATGCCTTCCAGGTCTTCCTGAACCGGCTCCCGGCGAGCCGCTGAGATCGACCCGTCCGTCACCCTCGGTAGCCGATCGGTGGCGATTCGGCGGAACGGTCCGACTGCGTGTAATGTCTTCCAGGTCAGCAGGCGCCGCTAGCTCAGTTGGTTAGAGCAGCTGACTCTTAATCAGCGGGTCCGGGGTTCGAGTCCCTGGCGGCGCACCGACGGCCGAAGGCCCCCTCGCAGCAGCGAGGGGGCCTTCGGCGTTCCCCGCGACCGGGGCGGAGCGTCTTCGGCCCTCAGCGGACCGTGTCCAGGACCGCCGAGGCCACCGCGTCCGGGCGGTCGAACATCAGCAGGTGCCCCGCCGGGGCCGTACGGCGGTACTCGGCGCCGAGCAGCGCGGCCAGGTCGCGCTGGGCGGCCAGCCACTGCTCGGTCCGGCGGCCGCGCAGGCCGTCGTCGGCGGCGAGCACGGTGACCGGAAGGCCCGCGGGCAGCGGGACGGTGCGGCGCAGTCCGGCCAGTTCGGCGGCCGCGTCCAGGTAGCGGGCGTTCTCCCGGAGCAGCGCCCGCAGGGAGCGCCCGGTGCGGTAGCAGTGCCGGACCAGCGGCGCGGGGGCGAGGTCCTCGCGCCGTACCGTGGTGGCCCGCGCGGCCAGCCGGCGCACGGTGGGACCGAGCAGGTAGGGCACGGCGACGGCGGTGGCCGCCCCGGCGGCGGCGCGCGCCGCGAGATCGCGCAGGCCCGGGGCCGGGAGCGGGCGCGGATCGGCCTCCACGCTGCCGTCCAGCAGGACCAGACCGGCCGTGCGCGCCGGGTACAGCCGGGCGAAGGCCTCGACGTGGAAGGCGGCGAGCGAGTGCCCGGCCACCGTGCACGGACCGGGCAGGCCGAGCGCGTCCAGCACGGCCCGGATCCGGTGCGCCTCGCCGGCGGCGGTCGGCGGCGGCCGGTCGGCCGGCTCGGGCGCGCTCAGACCGTAGCCGGGGCGGTCGAAGCGGACCACGGTGCGGTACGGGGTGAGGAAGGGGACGACGAGGTCCCAGTCGAACCAACTGCTGCCGAGTCCCCCGGTGAGCAGGCAGGCCGGGCCCCGGCCCTCGGCGCGGACGTGCAGCGGGGTGCCGTCGATCCGCAGGAAGACGGCCCGGCCGGCGCCGGACGGGAGGGCGGGGCGGGCACCGGTCATACCGGGTCCCGCCGCTCGGCCCGCCGGGCCTCGGCGGCGGCGGGCGTGGGGACGGTGGGCGTGGGGACGGTGGCGGACGAAGGGGCGGCGGGGCGGATCTCCCCGGCGGTGGCGCCGGGGCGCAGGGCGGCCGCGAGCAGCGCCAGCCAGAGCGCGACGAGCAGGACCTGGAGGCGCTGACCGGCCCCCAGCGCCCAGGTGCCGCGGCCCGCCTCGAAGGCGGCGATCGCGCCCAGGCTCCACCCGGTGGCGAGCAGTTCGGCGCCCAGCAGCCACGGCCCGTACCGGCGCACCGGCGGCCACCAGCCGTGGCGCCGGGCGGCGACGGTGAGCGCGATCAGCCCGCCGAGCGCCCCGAGCATGGCCAGGCTGCTGGTCACGGCGTGGGCGGTGTGGGTGGCGGGGACGAGGCCGGCGGTCTCGCGGGCGGCGCACATCTCGTCACTGGTGGGCGCGCAGCTCAGCGGCAGCCGGGAGTCGGCGGCGGTGGCCGCGCCGAACAGCGCGAGGGCGGCCCATCCGGCCACCGCCCAGCGGCTCCGGCCGCCGTGGCCGAAGCGGGCGCGGGCTCCGGCGCGGGCTCCGAGGCGGGCGGAGGCTCCGGCGCCGGCTCCGAGGCGGGCGGAGACTCCGAGGCGGGCACGGACGCGGGCCGGGCCGTGGAACGTGGTCAGGGCGAGGACGGCGGCCGCCAGCACCGCGAGGCCGGCGACCAGGTCGGTGGCCCGGAAGAGGCCGCCCAGCGGCTGGTCCTCGGCGGCCAGCTCGCTGATGTACGCCTGGACCGGGTCGAGCCCGGTGCTGAGCACGACCTCCAGCACCCACGCGGTGTACGCGACCGCGCTGAGCAGCAACAGGACGGCGACCGCACGGGCGCCACCGGGGTGGGAGCTGGGCACGATTCCACCCTAACCGGCCATAAACCCCTCCCCAACCAGGAGGAAACGGACAGCTCCGCCCCGGTGACGCCGCGCGCGGTTCGAGGCACCCCCCGGAAGCGTGTATTGTTTTCCCCGTCAGCAGGCGCCGCTAGCTCAGTTGGTTAGAGCAGCTGACTCTTAATCAGCGGGTCCGGGGTTCGAGTCCCTGGCGGCGCACCGACACCGGGGAGCCTCTCGTACACAGCGAGGGGCTCCCCGGCTTTTCGCTGCCCATTGACGTCCGATTTGTGTGTGATGTCGGTCTCGCTTCCCGTCGCCGCGGAGCCAACCGGTACCTTCGGCGCGTTCTGGGCTGTAAACCGGAAAAGGGACAAAGGTCCCCGACCGCCGACGATCCCGTCTGAGCGAGCCGGCACGGCACCGCCATGCGTCCCGCCGCCCGCTCAGCCGCCCGCCCGCAGAAAGGCCGCCGCTTTGTCCCGTATCGCCCTGAGCGGCGCGCAGCGCACCCGCAGACCGAAGGCCCGTCGGCCCCGCAGGACCCGGCGCACCGGCTGGCGCAGACTGATACCCACCTGGCGGATGACCCTGATCGGCTTCGCGACCGCGCTGCTGCTCGGGGTCGGCCTCTTCGCCCTCGGCATCGCCCTGGTGAAGGTGCCGGACGCGCACGCCGCCGCGACCGCGCAGAGCAACAACTGGCTCTACCAGGACGGCTCGGTGATCGCCCGGACCGGCCAGACCAACCGGCAGAACGTGGCACTGGACAAGGTCTCCCCCGCCGCGCAGCACGCCACACTGGCCGCCGAGGACCGCAACTTCTACAACGAGGGCGCCGTCAACATACCCGGTCTGGTCCGCGCCGCCGTCAACACCGCCAAGGGCGAGGGCACCCAGGGCGGCTCCACGATCACCCAGCAGTACGTGAAGAACACGTACCTGAGCCAGAAGCAGTCGATCAGCCGCAAGGTGAAGGAACTCTTCATCGCGATCAAGGTGGACGCCACCGAGAGCAAGGACGAGATCCTCGCCAGCTACCTCAACACCTCCTACTACGGGCGCGGCGCGTACGGCATCCAGGCCGCCGCGCAGCAGTACTTCGGCGTCGACGCCTCCGAGCTCAACGCCGCCCAGGGCGCCTACCTGGCCGCGCTGCTGAACGCCCCGAGCGCCTACGACGTCGCCACCGCGACCCCGGCGGGCAAGCAGAACGCCGTCAACCGCTGGAACTACGTGCTCGACGGCATGGTGAAGGAGGGCTGGCTCTCCGCCGAGGAGCGGGCCGCCACCACGTTCCCCGAGGTCAGGGGCCCCCAGGCGCAGCTCGGGCTCTCCGGTCAGGCCGGCTACCTGGTCAACGCCGCGACCGAGTACCTCACCACCAACCAGATCATCAGCGAGTCGGAGCTGGCCAAGGGCGGCTACACGATCAGGCTGACCGTCGACCCGGCCCGCCAGCAGGCCCTCGAAGGCGCCGTCCAGGCCCAGCTGCACGACACCCTCAACCCGGAGAAGCGGAAGAAGGACGCCGCCGCCCAGCCCGGCGCCGTCTCCGTGGACCCGAAGACCGGTGCCGTGGTCGCCCTGTACGGCGGCGTCGACTACACCAAGCACTACGTCGACAACGCGACCCGGCGGGACTACCAGGCGGGCTCGACCTTCAAGGCGATCGCGCTGGCCGCGGCGCTGGAGAACGACGCCAAGACCCAGTCCGGCCAGACCATCACCCCGCGCACCGTCTACGACGGCACCAGCGGCCGCAAGGTCCGCGGCGGGAAGGGCACCCCGTACGCGCCGCCGAACGAGGGCGACAAGAGCTACGGCCAGATCACCCTGCAGCAGGCCACCGACTGGTCGGTGAACTCGGCCTTCGCCCAGCTCGCCCAGGACACCGGGCTGGCCAAGGTGCGGGAGACCGCGATCGCGCTCGGCCTGCCCAGCAACACCCCCGGGCTGGACCCGGTGCCGTCGATCCCGCTGGGCACCGCCACCCCGAGCGTGCTCGACCTGGCGGGCGTGTACGCCACGCTGGACAACGGCGGCAAGCAGATCACCCCGTGGCTGGTGCAGTCGGTCGACCGCGAGGGCGAGCCGGTCGAGCTGCCCGCGCACAAGACCACCCAGGCGATCAGCGAGCAGACCGCGCGCGAGGTCACCTCGATGCTCCAGGGCGTGGTGAGCAACCAGGGCGGCACCGGCTGGCGCGCGAAGGAGCTGGGCCGGCCGGCGGCGGGCAAGACCGGTACGACGGACGACCAGAAGTCGGTCTGGTTCGTCGGGTACACCCCGGAGCTGGTCACCTCGGTCGCGCTGTTCGGTCAGGACCCGGCCACCGGCGCGCAGGTCAGCCTGAGCGGCACCGGCGGGATCGACGGCGCGGCGGGCGGCCAGTACCCCGCGAAGATCTGGACCACATACATGAAGGCCGCCCTGAAGGGCCAGCCGGTCGCCGACTTCCCCGCTCCCTCGGGTGCGGACGACTCCGCGCGCAGCGGCTCGGGCTCCTCGGGCTCCTCGGGCTCCGGTGCCTCCTCCGGTCCCTCGAACACGCCGTCGAGCACCCCCGACGGGTCGGCGACGCCGTCCGGCGGGCCGTCCTCCCAGGGCGGCCAGGGCGGTTCCGGCTCTTCCGGCGACACGGGCTCGGCGCCGTCCACGGCGCCCTCGTCCGGGCCGACCACCGCCCCGCAGCCCCCGGGCGGCGCGGGCGGGTCGGGCTCGGGGTCCGGCGGTTCCGGGTCGGGCGGCTCCGGTTCGGGCGGCTCCGGTTCGGGCGGGTCCGGGTCCGGGTCCGGTTCCGGTTCCGGCGGGTCGGGCACCGCGCCGACCCAGCCGTCGACACCGCAGCCGAGCACCAAGCCGACCAGGCCGCCGCAGCCGACCACCGCTCCCACCACCGGGCCGACCACGCCGCCGCAGCCGACCGGGGGAACCGGTGGCTCGGGGTCGGGGTCGGGGTCGGGCTCCGGGTCCGGCGGCAGCGGGACGGACGCGGGCACCGGGGCCGGGACCGGATCCGGCGGATAGCGAGCACGCGGCGATCGGGCAGGCGGGCGGTCGGTTCGGTCCCGCGCACGGGTGGGCGGGCGGTCCCGCGCACGGGTGAGCAGGCGGTCCCGCGCACGGGTGAGCGCCCGCACGGGACCGTGCAGGACCAAATGATGGAATGACCCCTTACCAATCTCCGGTCCGGCTGTCACAATTCGTCGGTGTACAGCTCCAAGCCCCTGACCGGCCGTTTCTCCGGCCGGACCCTCGGTCTCACCCTCGCCCTGGTCTCCGCGTTCGCCTTCGGTGGCTCCGGCACCGCGGCCAAACCGCTGATCGAGGCAGGGCTCTCCCCCGTCCACGTGGTCTGGCTCCGGGTCACCGGCGCCGCCGTCGTCCTGCTGCCGCTGGCCTACCGCCACCGCGCGGCCGTCCGGCAACGCCCGGGTCTGCTGATCGGCTTCGGCCTGCTCGCCGTGGCCGGCGTCCAGGCCTGCTACTTCGCGGCGATCTCCCGGATACCGGTCGGCGTCGCCCTGCTGATCGAGTACCTCGGCCCGCCGCTGCTCCTCGGCTACGTACGGTTCGTCCAGCGCCGGCCGATCAGCCGGGGCGCGGCGATCGGCGCGGGCGTCGCGGTCGCCGGCCTCGCCTGCGTGGTCGAGGTCTGGAACGGGCTGAGCTTCGACGCCCTCGGCGTGCTGTTCGCCCTGGGGGCGGCCTGCTGCCAGGTCGGATACTTCGTGCTCGCCGACGCCGGCCGCCGGGGCGAGCGCCCGATCGACCCGGTCGCCGTCAGCGCGTACGGCCTGCTGATCGGCTCGGTCGTGCTCACCGCGCTGACCCGCCCGTGGGAGGCGGACTGGGGCAAGCTCGGCGGGGACGTGGTGATGAACGGGCACTCCCTGCCCGCGCTGCTCCCGGCGGCCTGGATGGTCCTGGTCGCGACCGTGCTCGCCTATCTGACCGGCGTCGTCGCCGTCCAGCACCTGTCGCCGCCGGTCGCCGGAGTGGTGGCCAACCTGGAGGCCGTCGTGGCCACCGCGCTGGCCTGGGTGCTGCTGGGCGAGCACCTCGGCGTGCCGCAGACGGCCGGCGGCCTGCTGGTGCTGGCCGGGGCGTTCGCCGCCCAGGCGAGCAAGCCCACCGGGGCGGCGGCGTCCGGACCGGCCCCGGCGGTGAGCGTGCAGGCGGCGGGCCTGCCGCCGGAGGCAGTGGGCGTGCAGGCGGAGGCGGTGGGCGTGCAGGCGGAGGCCGAGGGCCCGCGTCCGGTGGCGGTCCCGGCCGGGGCGACGGCGCTCGGCAAGCGACCCGCCCGGGCCGGCGGCGCCGAGGCCCACCGGGGCCGGGAGCAGGGGCGGCGGCAGTAACGACGCCAGGAACGGCGGCAGTACGGCAGCAGTAACCGCGCTGGGAACGGCGCCCGGAACCCGGGAGCAGCGCCGGGAACGGGGTACGGGCCGAGGCGCGTCGCCCCGGGCGGGGTCAGCGGCCGACCCAGCCGAACCAGTCGAGGTGGCCGAGCGGCCAGACGACGGCCGACACCGGGCCGACCACGTTCTCCACCGGCACGGCCCCGCCGCCGGGGCCGTGCTGGTGGTAGCGCGAGTCCGCGGAGTCGCTGCGGTGGTCGCCCTCGACCCAGACGTAGCCCTGCGGCACCGTCACCGGACCGAAGTCCATCCCGGCGCAGGAGTCGTTCCCGGGGTGCAGGTACGGCTCGTCGACCGCGGCGCCGTCGACGGTCAGCGTGGTGCCCGAACACTGGACGGTCTGCCCGCCCGTCGCGATGACCCGCTTGACCAGGTAGTTGTCGTCCTTGGGCGGCACCAGGCCGACGAAGGAGAGCACCGAGCCCAGCGCGTTGGTGACGGGGTTCCCGCCGGTCGGCTGCGGCGGCAGCCACTCCCCCGGGTCCTTGAACACCACCGGCTGGCCCCGCTCCGGCTCCCAGCCGGTCAGCGGGGCGAGCTTGTTCACGGCGACCCGGTCACCGATCCGCAGGGTGTTCTCCATCGAACCGGAGGGGATGGTGAACACCTGGAACAGACAGGTCTTGATCAGCAGGGCGACCACCAGGCCGACCGCCGCCATCGCCGGGATCTCGATCCACCACGGCCGCGGCCGGCGGCCGGACTTGCGGGGACCGGACTTGCGCGCCTTCTTCGGCGACCCGCTCCGGCGGCCCTCGGCGGCGCGGCGCGCCCGCCGGGCCTCGGCCCGGCCCCCGACCGGGGCGGCGGGCCCGGCCCCGGCCTCGCCGCCGTGCGTATCGGGCAGGTTCACCGCCATCGTCGCTGCTCCACTCTCCGGCTGCGGGGGAACCTGCACGCTACGCCAACCGGGGAGCCAGGCGAAATCGGTCGTTTACCCGCACCAGACATCCCGCCGGCCCCGCGGGACCCGTCGGCGGGGCGGGCCGTCAGGCGCGGGCGCCACCCGTCACACCGCCGGTCGCGCCGCCGGTCACGGCGTCGCTCGCGATGGCCTCGTGGTGGCGGATGACCTCGGCGATGATGAAGTTGAGAAGCTTTGGGCGGTTCCGCAAGAACATCACTGACCAGCAGAACAGCCCATGTTCTCGCTGGTCAGAAGGGCAAGACTGGCCCAGCGCAACCCGGGTGCGACGTTTCACGGCGCTTTGGCTACAGCTTGGATGGCGCCGGAATTCTCAAGATCATCCCCAAATTATCTCCCAAATGATCTTGGCGTCCTTGCAGGTCAGGAAACGAAACGCCCCCACCCGTCGAAACGGGTGGGGGCTCTCCGGCATCGGGCAGTGGGGGGTCGGTTCACCTGTCCCGATGCAGTCCGTGAGGGAAAGTCGCCTCTCCGGTTGGAGGTGAACTTGCGTGCGCGAACCTTGGCCGCGCCAAGTTTCGCATGCATGTTCGGTTTGAGCGATTGATCACTTCCCCTTTGATCATGGCCGTGCGTGCAGGGACCTGTCCAGATCTGCGTTAACGCAGATCAGAGGCGGTCTCTAGCGTGGTGCCTTACGCCAGCACGCCGCTCCCAGGGACGAACATGCAGCCCGCGCCGTACCAGCGCGTCGCCGCCGAGATCCGCCGGCGGATCCTCAGCGGCGAGTGGCCGGCCGGACACCAACTCCCTTCCCAGGCCGACTTAGCCGCAGAGCTCGACGTCACCATCGCCGAGGCGCGCCGCGGCATGGCAGTGCTCCGGCAGGTGGGTGTTCTTGAGGGAAGGGCACGTGCGCGCCTCTGGGTGGCGCATCCTCCTGCTGTGCGCACACTCCTCTCCGTAGACGGAGACTGGCCTCACCCCCGCGGTGAAGGTGCGGCCGGCAGTCGGCGGGCCGATGCAGACCTCGCCGTCCGGCTTGGCGTACCTGAGCGCGCCCTCGTCCGCTGGCACCGTGAGGAACTGCTCGACCCGGATCTCCGGCCGAGCCACCTCATCACCACCTGGTGGTCTGGCGCCCGGCCCAAGCAGTGGGCCCGCGCTGAGGCCGAGGTCGTGCTGCACCACCTGACGTCCGCCGAGGGCGAGCACCTGGGGCTGCCGGGAGGCATGCCGGCCTGGCTGATCCAGCGCACCCGGTACAGCAGCACCGGCCGACCGGTCGAGACCGCGGACATGGTGCTGCCCGCCGACCGGTGGCGAGTG
This sequence comes from Kitasatospora sp. NPDC002551, assembly GCF_040296005.1. Classification (NCBI taxonomy): domain Bacteria; kingdom Bacillati; phylum Actinomycetota; class Actinomycetes; order Kitasatosporales; family Streptomycetaceae; genus Kitasatospora; species Kitasatospora sp. NPDC002551. The sequence continues at coordinate 20,396 of NZ_JBEOWI010000071.1, forward strand.
CGCCTGCGGTAGGCCCTGGCCGATGCCCCGCCGGGCGCCGGCCAGGGAGTCACCGGACCCGCTGATGGCGCCGCGGCCGATCGCCCTGATGCCGGGGTGGGCTGTCGCAGTGACGCACCAGCTCCACCCGTTCGTCGACCGTCTTTACCAGGGCGCCCTCGACTTCTCGCGCCCCGCAGGACACGCACGTGCCCGTCGTCCGCACCGGGGCACCGCCGGCGGCGCTCACCGGTCGTCGTCTTGTGTGGTCGGGGGGAGCGCTGGTGGCGTGGGCCCGACGATGTCCGGCAGCGGCGGCAGGGGATCGGTGATGACCAGGGGTGGGGTAGGCGAAGTCACTGCTCCTCCATAAGGGCGCTCGGGCAGGTGGGGTGCGCACGGACAGCCCAGCCCAGAGGGGCCATGCCCGGCCCGGTCGCCGTGTGCACGTAGCCGGCCGGCACGAGAGGCGGCCCCGGATCCCCGCAGTCGATGCACGCCTCCCCGTGGAGGCGTGCAGGGCTGATGGACCCCGGGTCGATCTCGTCCGGACGGCCGGATATCTCCGTCACGACCTCTACGATCCCCGCCGGCCACCCCCGGAGTTAGCACAAGCTGTGCTAAAGATCAGACCGCCTTCGCCCACCGTGCGAGTGCGAGGATGCGCTCGTCCCGGCCCCGTGTCAGCCGGACCATCGTGGCCAGCGCCGTCCGTACCTGCCCGTGCTCCCGCACATGGAGGGGTGCGATCTGCCGCGCGACCAGTAGAGATTCGGCGGCATGCTGCGGCCGTCCGAGCTGCACCTGCGCCCGGGCCAGGTCGATGTAGTAGTGCGAGCGGCGCTCCGCTGGCAGGGTCCGGGGCGGGGCCCACCGCGTCGCGGCGGCGACTGCCTCTTGGAGGTCGGCCTCCTCACCCAGCTCTACGGCCACCGACAGGCGGTGGATCTCCAGGCTGTCCGGACCTACCGCGGTGCCGTCGTAGAGCCGCTCCCGCACCCGGCTCGCCAGCGCCTCGGCCTCGCGCAGGTGGGCGCGGGCGTCGTCGGCGGATTGCATGCGCCCGGCCGCGACGGCGGCCCGCATGTGCAGGGCAGCCGCCGCAGCAGCCAACCGCTCCGTGGTCGGCGCCGGCATCTGGTCGAGCGCCCTCCGAAGCGACCGCAGTCCTGGGCCGAGTTGCCGGGACGCGAAGTAGACCTCCATCCGTACGTAGGCTGCCGCCGCGGTGAGCGCGGGGTCGTCGGCAAGGCCGGCTGACCAGCGCATCAGCTCGACGAGCCTGGCTGAGAGGTCGCGGTAGTCATACTTGTAGGCCACCGCGTCAGCCGACCGTGCCGCGAGGGCCAGCAGCCGGGCTGCCTCTTCGCGCTGGCGTCCGCGTGCCTGGTCGACCGCGCGGAACAGCTCGTCGAGGAGGCTCGGCATCTGGTCGCCGAGGCGTACGTACTGGGACTGCACCCGGTCGTCGACCGCCGTGGCGACGTCGGCAGCGATCTGTGCGAGCGGCCGCACTGGCCCGTCCTCGGGCAGGTCGTACACCGCGATGGCCCGCCGCAGCTCGGGGATTGTCTGGTGCACCCGGCTGTCGGTCCGGGCTGGGCCGGACAGCAGTTCCTCCGGGGTGGTTCCCAGTGCGGTGGCGATCGCTCCGAGCGCCTGGTCGCTCGGAGTTCGACGGCCGTCGCCGATCTTCTGGAGCATGCTGGGTGAGACGCCCGAGCGCTCGGCCAGCTCGCGGCGGGACAGGCGGGCCGCGGCACGAGCGGTTTCGAGGCGCAGGCCGAGGGAGGTCGCTGAGGGCGCAGGCATGCCTCGGACGCTACCGGCGCCGCCCGCCGCGCGCAGGTGATCGCGGGGACAGCCACGCCGGGGAGGTGATGCTGCTACTGGCCGATCAGCAGATCGGCCAGTTGGTCGAGCGAGTCGACTGTCCAGTCCGCGTCCGGTGCTGTGGTGGTCAGGCCGATTGGTCCGCGGCGGAGGTGGGCTGTCCGCAGGCCAGCGGCCCGCGCTGGCGCCACGTCATTAACGGGGTGGTCGCCGACGTAGACGATCTCCTGCGGTTCGCCCGGTGCCCAGGCGAGCACCCGCTCGAAGAAGGCGGGTGCGGGCTTCGCGACGCCCCACTCGCCGGAGGTGGCGATCGCGTCGGCCGGCAGGCCGAGGATGCCCAGGAGACGGCTGACGTCCGCGTTCTGGTTCCCTGCGATGCCCACCCACAGCCCGGCCTCCCGCAGTCGGGCCAGCGCCGGACGTACATCCGGGTAGAGGTCCGACTCGTCGAGCTGGTCGCCCTGCCCGGCGGCCTGCCGGGCCCGCCACTCTGCGGCCACGTCGATGCCCGGTCGCAGGATCCTGACCGCATCCGCATTGTCCCGCCCTTGGGCCACCACGATGCCGACCAGCGCCGACAGGGTGTGCTGCGGGACGTCGAGCCAGCGCGCCCAGTCTGCCCAGTAGCGGGTGTCGGAGGTCAGGGTCTCGCCGATGTCGAACACCACGGATCTCGCCATGGCCCGAGCCTATCGGGGGGCCGTCGTGTCACAGATTTGTCACATCGTCCGCACACTGCCGACCGCCCCGATACCGTCGCCCGGACTACCTCCGTTCTCCAGGGGATCCGATGCGCACTCGTACCACCGCCGTCGCCCTCGCGGCGGCCGCCCTGCTCGCCGCCGGGCTGACCGCCTGCTCCAGCTCGGCGACGACCACCGACACGAAGGCGCCGGCTACCTCGGCGGCCGCGCAGCCGAGCGCGCCGCCGGCCGCAGCTGCGTCGGAGGCTGCCACGACCACCCAGGTGCCGGCGGCGACCGGGACGGCGGCCGCGCCGGCGGCGACCGCGCCGGCCGGGATCCCACCGAAGCCGGACGCCGCCACGCAGGCCAAGTACATCGCGGCCCTCACGGCCATCGACCCCGAGATCGTCGGAGACAAGCCGGACCGGGCGGTCAGCCGCGGCCGGGACCAGTGCCGGTCGGTGGCTCAGTATCCGAGCGACCAGACGAAGCTCGTCGAGCTAGCTGGCCAGCGCTTCACCTCGGCGCAGCACCCGCAGGGGTTCGGGCCGGAGAAGAGCGCCAAGATCCTGGCGGCGGTGCGCGCGCACATCTGCCCGACGTACTGACCCCGGGCACGACGAAGCGCCCCCCGCTCCGGCATGGCCGGGGCGGGGGGCGCTTCGTGGGTCAGGGGCGAATGAGGGCCAGGGCCGTCACGAGTGCGGTCAGGACGCCTGCGGCGATGCCGACGACCGCGGACACCATCGCCACCCGGCGTCGGTCGTGCGTGCGTACTTCCTCGGCGCCGGCGCGGGCCCGCTCCCCGTCGACCAGCCGCCGTTCGTGGTCGGCGAGGGTGGCGGTGTGGTCGGTGAGCGTCTGGCCGGTGTGGCTGTCGGACTGCCTCAGGACGTCCAGGACGCCGCGCACCTCTGCGAATCCGGTGCCGACGTCGCCCCGGATGCCGGCCAGGCCGGTGCCGACATCGCCGCGCAGGTCGGCCAGGGCGACGGCGAGCGCGGTGAGCGCGGCCTGTGGGTCCGTCGGCGGGTCGGCGCCGGAGAGCGGGCTGGTCACGGGCGGCTCGCCGGGTCGGACCGGGCCGGCAGCAGCGAGGCCGTCTCCGGGTGGCCGAGGAACTTGCCCAGCGCGCCCTTGATGACGGTGAGGCCGGCGGGGATCCCGGCGACGGCCGCGGCCTGGAGGCTGGACAGCCCGGTGATGCCGCCGACCAGGAGGAGGCCGATCACGGACTCCGCGTAGGTGGCGGCGGTGCGCTCGGCGAGGTCGATGGCGAAGCGGGGCACGCGGATGCGGAACATGGTGACCTCCCAGGTCAGTTGGTGACGGTGAATCGGCCGATGCCGAGGCGCTCCAGGGAGCGGCGGCCGGGGATGCCGTCGGCGTCGGCGCCGGTGTAGCCGAGGGTGCGCTGGAAGGCGGCGTACGCGGCGATGGTGCGGGTGCCGAACGAGCCGTCCACCCAGTGCTGCTCCAGGAACCCCTCGTCCGCCAGGGCCTGCTCCACCAGCTGCGCCTCGGCGGCGTGGGTCTGGTGGCCCTGGGCGGCGCCGGGGTCGGTGCGCGCCGCCTGGACGACGTGGGCGAGGGAGACGGCGGGCTGTCCGGGGATCCGGCCGAGGAGTATCTGGAGCGTGACCTCGCCGGGTACGCCGTCGGCGTCCTGGCCGCCGTATCCGAGGTGCTGCTGGTACTGCTGGTAGTTGAGGGTGTCGGCGTCGCGCCAGTCCTCGTCCGGGCCGGACTGGTAGTGCTGGCCGAAGCCGTTGCGGACTAGGGCCTCGCCGACCTCGCGGACCTGGGGGCCGTGCGCGCCGTAGCCGTACTCCAGGCCGTTGATGGTCGTCCGGTAGCGGGCCGGTGTCGGCTCGGCCGGCTGGTCGGGCGCCGGGCCAGGCGGCGCGGTGTCCGGCTCCAGCGCGCCGGAGGTGACCAGGTGGTAGAGCGGCCCGCCGGGGCAGTCGGTGGCGTAGCCGTCGCGGTGGCCGCGGATCTCCCGGCCGGCGCCGTTGGCGCGCAGGTAGGCGATGGCGTCCCGCAGTCCGGCCACCTGCTCGGCGGTCGGGGCGGTGTGGCCGCTGTCGCCGACGAAGGCGAGCACCGCGAAGTGGTCGCGGTTGAGCGTGGTGTTGCCGTTGGCCGCGTTCTGCGCGTTGCGGCCGCGGCCCTCGAAGACCCAGCCGTGCTCGCAGACGGCGAGGTTGTACGCGAAGTCCGACCAGCCGTTGCCGTCCATGTGGCTGTTCTGGACCTTGCGCATGTAGGCGGCGCAGGTGCCGTGCTCGCCGGCGTCGTACGGGCCGCCGAGGTAGTGGACCTTGACGCCCCGGTTGGTGGGCACCGCGGGGTGGCCGTTGTGGGCCGCCCGGGCGCCCCACTCGGCGCGGCTGATGAACTTCATGACGGGTTCCTCCAGGCATGGGGAAGCCCCCGGGCCGGGGCGGCGCGGGGGCGGGTGGTTGGTGGGGCGGTCAGGCGCGGCGGCGCAGCTCCAGATGGGACCCGGCCAGCAGCTTCGTCGCGGTGGCGGAGGAGGTGACCTGCGCCCAGACGAGGGTCAGGGCGCCGGCGGCCGGGGTGGTGAGGATGCCCTCGACGTGGGCCCAGGTCGGCGCGCCCGACGAGACCGCGACGGACAGGTACGTCGAACCGGCCCCGGAGGGCTGGGCGTTGCGCATCGCGAAGTACTCGCCCGAGCCGGAGGTGCCGCTGGTGAGCGAGCCGGGGTGGGCGCCCAGCACGCCGAAGTGGCAGGTCGATGCAGCCGGAAAGTTGAGCGCCAGCTTGAGGTCGGCGGCGCTGTCTCCCGCGCCGATGAACAGCTGCGCGTCGAAGGTGTAGACCCCGGCGGCGGGCAGGGGCAGGGTGAGGTGGAGGTCGGCCTGGAGCGTCGTGGTGGACGTCCTGGGCTCGTCGATGGGCTTGCTGGTCCAGTCGGGCAGGCCGGCGCGCAGGGCGGCGCCGGTGATGCGCTGGCCGGCGGCCCACGGCGGGAAGGTGGTCACGGGTCTCCTACAGGGCGGTGATCGCGGGCTGCCACAGCCGCACCGTGGCGCCGGCGAGCTGGGCCTTGACCACGGAGTTGACGGAGCGGGTGACGGTGGCGGTCTGCGGGCTGGTGGCGCCGGCCATGGCGGTGACCGTGACCCGCTCTCCGGCGATGTCGAGGTCGAGCGGGTAGTCCGCCGGGGCGGTCGACCAGAGCGGGCCGCTGGTGGTGGCGATGGACAGGGTGGTGGCGGTGGCCGTGGCGCCGGCGGCGAGGGTGCTGGCGGCGGTGTCCGCGCTGGCGAGGACCAGGTCGTCTGTCACCGCGACGGACCAGGGCCCGGCCGGGGTGGTGTTGAACTCGATCGCCCAGTCGTAGGCGCTGAGGGTCTCGGTGGAGCCCTGGGCGATGAGGTCGACGGTCGTGGGCCCGTCCTCGGGCGGGAGGTTGATGATGCGGATCAGGTCGCCGACCTCGACGGCGCTGGCCGCCGCGATGAGGTGCGGGCAGGCCGCGAGGTCGACGCGCACCCGCCGGTAGCGGGCGGCGTCCCAGGTGCCGAGGTGCAGCCGCCACCCCGCCACGTCGTCGAGCTGGGTGTCTTGGTAGAGGTTCAGCTCGGGGTCGTCCGGGTAGCGGCCGATCCCGGCGGGCGGGGCCTGGACGGACAGCGGCCCCTCCTCCGCGACCGCCCGCGCCGAGCTGCCGCCCCTGCGCGTCACCGTGACGTCGTTGCGGGTGCTCTGGTCGTCGTCGACCGGCTCCAGCGGCGGCGCGACGTCGCCGGTCGCGTAGTCGAGGACGAGGGTGGGCTGCTGGTTGTAGCTGAGGTAGGCGGGCCGGTAGTGCAGCGCGGCCGCGGTCCGGCTCTCGGTGAGGTAGCCGCCGTCGACCTCGCCGGCCTCCTCCAGGAGGTCGAGCAGCGGCGCGGCCTGCTGCGGCCCGAGAGCGATCTGCGGGTCGACCAGGCCGATGCTGGTGAGCGGCACGCTCTCCTCCGCGCACAGCCGGCCCAGCCGTTGCACCGGCCGGTCGCCCTCGTAGCCGTTGTCGGCGTGGCCATAGGCATCGCCCGCGCCGGTGGGCATGACGCTGAGGTGGCCGAGCTGCATGTCGCCGAGCGCCTCGTCGAACAGCGTGTCCACGGCCAGCGGGACGCCGGGCGGGCCCGCGTGGGTGTTCCACACGGATCCGAGGGCGTTCGAGCCGATGAGGAAGAACCGCAGCTCCCAGGCCGTGCCGGTGCCGTCGTCCCACACGTCCAGCTGGAGCCGCGCCCACCCGCCCGAGGCGTGCCCGGCGGGCGCCGTGCCGGTGTTGGTGACGATCCCACCGTTGGCATCGAGTGCGAACACGGTGACGAACGCCTCGTCGATCGCCACGAACCACTGCACCGCCGTGCCGGTCGAGGCGATGCGCAGCACGGGCGGGAACGCCGCGGCGGCGGGCAGCTCGGGGAGGTTGTAGACCATCTCGACGCGCCAGCCGGCGGCCAGCGCGGTGCTGTTGGGAACGGGGGCGCTGATGGTCGCGCCGTGGCTGACCCGGGGCAGCGGCAGCGAGCCGGTCGGCCCGTCGCCGGCGGCGAACTCCAGCCCGGTCGCCACCAGCGGCGGGCAGCCGGGGATCGGTGAGAACGCCTGGGAGGAGCCGCGGGCGTCCTCCATCGGCCAGTACGCGACCGGGCTGGCCGCGCTGAGGGATCGGCGCAGCGTCGAGGCGAGCGGGTCCTTGCCCTGCCCGAGCCTGCGCTTGATGCCGGCCGCTTCGATGGGCACCCACCGGTCCCGGCCGGAGGTGTCGCGGCGCGGCGACCATGCCGAGGCCTCGCCGGTGAACCGTACGGAGCGCCGGGGCGGGATCGTCGCGCCGCCTGCGAGGGTCCAGGCGCGGCCGGCCGCGTCGGTCCAGTTGGTGGTGCCGGGCGCGAGCGCGGTGAAGTCCGGCGCGGCGACCAGGGCGCCGCCGGCGCCGCGGAGTTGGAACGCGTGGATGTGGCCGACCGGCGGGACGACGGTCTGGCCGGGGTTGTCTCCGACGGTCAGGGGCGCGGTGGAGGCGTAGATGCTCGTCGTGCCGGTGGCGGTGACGACGTCGCCGAGCTGCGCCCAGGGGCCGGCGATCGTCGGCGCGGTCCAGAAGGTGACCGTGTGCGCGCCGCTGCCGTTGTCGGCGTCGAGGGCGGCCCGCAGGGCGAGGCGGCCGGAGGCGGGCAGCGGCAGCGGCAGGGTGGCGGTGCGGTCGATCACCGCGGTCCCGTCCACCGACCAGCGCAGCGTCGGGACGTCGTCCTGGAGGGTGAGCTGCCACGACCGCTGGCCGCCGGCCACGCTGTACTTGGCGGCGATCTCGACGATGCCCGTCTGGGTGGCGGGCAGTGTGAGATCGATGCGGACGTCGAGATCCGCGGTGAGGTCGAGGGCGGCGGTGTCGGGGGTGGAGGCGTAACTGCCCGGGCCCGGCAGGTCGAGGTAGGTCGGCAGGGCCGGATCGGCGACCGTCACCCGGACCGGGGTGTTGCGCCCGATGAGCCCGTGGTACGGGCCCGCGGCGTTGCGCGGCGAGTACTTCCCCGAGCGGTTGTCCAGGCTGATGGGGCACTTGCCGGGGTCGATGCGCGAGCCCTCGTCCCCGCGGCCGCGCTCGATGCTGATCGGGTCGCGCAGGTACGCGTCGGCGGTGACGTCCGTCCAGGTGCCGCCGACCTGGAGTTCGACCTGGACGCCGAGCGGTGTGCCGGGGAAAGCCACGCTGCTCCCCTCCTGTCTACGTGAAGGCCTTCTGGACGGAGCCGCCGCCGTCGAGGCGGACCATGTTGCGCAGCATGCGGCGCATCTCGGTGTCGGCGCCGGTGACGTCGATGACGACCCGCACCGTGCCGCCCCCGCCGGCGGCGGCGCGGGACAGCGGGGTGACGGTCGCGCCGCCGGGCAGGCTGAGCAGCTCGGGCCCGGCCTCGCCGACCAGCACGGTGCCGGCGCCGGTGATGTGCCCGCCCTGGGCGAGCATCGGGATTTTGGGCATGGAGAAGCCCTGGCCGCCGACGCCCGGGATCCACGACGGCAGGGTGAACGACAGTCGCCCGGCCGTTCGGTTCCACAGCGACCCGATCTGGTTGAAGCCCCAGCGGAAGGGCGCGACGAGGATCTCGCCGAGGGCGGCGAATCCGGCGCCGACCTTGCCCGGCAGGCTGGTCAGGAAGTCCAGCACCATGGAGGCGCCGGCCTTGATGCTGTCCCAGTTGCGGGTGATCGCCAGGACCGCCCAGCCGATCGGCCCGGTCAGGATCCCGAGCAGCAACGGCCAGTTCTGGGAGACCCAGTCCCACACGAACTTGATGCCGGACCAGACGACGCGCCAGGCGCCGGTCACGATGTCGCGGAACGTCTCGGACCGCTGCCACAGCAGCACGACGGCGGCGACCAGGGCGACGACCGCGATGATGATCAGCCCGACGGGGTTCGCCGCCATCGCCGCGTTCCACGCCCACTGGGCTGCGGTGCTCACGGCCTGGACGCCGGTCCACACGGTCTGGGCTGCGGTCCATGCCATCGTGGCGCCCTGGACCAGCAGGATCGCGCCGGCGATGACGCCGAGCGTGATCGCGACCGGCTGGAGCCACGCCGAGTGCTCCTGGCCGAAGGAGATCAGGACGGCGCCGACCTCGGCGAGCTTGACGGTGGCCTCGCGCTTGAACCGCTCGATCGCCGCCGCCGGGTTGTCGCTGACGGTCTTGGCCATCTGGTCGGCCGCGCCGGCGACTTCACCGAGGGCGGCCTTCGCCGAGGACGGGTCGAGCGCCAGCAACGCTTTCTGGACGTCCTCGCTCTTCGTCCCGAACAAGGCGAGCGCGGTGTTGTTGCGCTCGACGGGGTCCTTCATCGCGCGCAGGCGATCGAACACCTGGTCCAGCGCGGTGGCCGCGGCCGGCCCGCCGGTGACGAAGACCTTCTGCATCTCCTTGCCGGACAGACCGATCTTCGCGAACGCCTCCGCCGTGGCCTTGTCGCCCGCCTGGGCGATCAGCGTGAACTCCTTCAGCGAGTCGGCCACAACGTCGGCGTCGCGAGCACCCGCCTTGAGGCCCTGGGCGAGCAGGCCGGCGGCCGCGTGTCCGTCGAGGCCGAGCTGGCGGAACTGCGTCGAGTACTCGCCGACGGTGTCGATCAGGTCCCCGGACTTGTCGACACCGGACTGCATCGCCTTGGTGATGATGTCGAACGCCTCGTCCGCGTCCTTGGCCAAGCCGGTGCGCAGGAACTGCCCGGCGGCCGCCGTGCTTCCGGCGACATCGATGTCGAAAGTTTTCGCGAGGGCCAGCGCCTTGGTGGTGATCTTCTCCAGGCCGGTGGTCGCCGCGTCACCGCCGATGTTCTGCACGACCCCCTTGATGGCCTCGGAGACATCCGCCGTCGACTCGCCCCATGCCTGCTTGTAGACGTTGGCGGACACCTTCGACAGCTCGGCGGCGCGCTCGGCCCCGACGCCGAGCTGCGCCTGCAACTTGCTGCTGGCGGCGGACATGTCGAGGGCGCTGGCGACGCCGACGCCGAGCGCCCCGGCGACGCCTGCGGAGATGCCAGCGGCCGCCGTGGACAGCTTCTCCTTCATCCGCCCGAGCGTCTCGGACGCCTGGTCCTTGGCGACCAGGTTGAACACGAGTGAGGTGTCCGACGCCACGGGTCACCTCACCTTCTGCGGTTCGCGGCCTCCGAGGCCTCGGTGATCTGCTTCTCGTAGGCGTCGAGCCAGGCGTGCAGCTGCTCCGCCTCCTCGACGGTGAGCAGCTGCCACTCCCAGGGGCGGACGCCGAGCAGGTGTGCGGCGTCGCCGAGTCGCCTCAGCCGGCGATCGGCGGCAGCGCTTTTCCCCCGGGCTCCTCATAGGCCTCGGCGATGTCCTTGTCGAGCTGCGCGAGGACGGCGTCCCGCTGGTCGGCCGGGGCGTGCTCGGCGGCCTCGGCGCGGATCACCGCGAGTTCCGCCTTCGAGTGCTCCAGGCGCAGCTCGTCCCACGCAAAGTCGACGTCCTCGAACCGGGTCGTGGGGTGTTCGCGCTTGAGGAAGATGAACAGCAGCGCCCGGCGGCACAGGCTGCTGCCCATCACGACGTCCTGGGTGAACGCCGAGAAGTTCCTGCCCGTGAGCTTCTCCAGCTTTTCCCGCTCGACGCTCATCAGCTTGGTGGGCTGGTACAGGAAGCGGCGGGGTTCGTCGCTGCCCTCGGGCTGGTAGACGAGGTACATGGGTGGGTGTCTCCTATCGGGCCCGGTCGGCGATCCGCCGGGCCATTGCTTCCATGGCTTCGTGGACGGCCTGGCGGTAGCGGGGGCTGCCGGGGTCCATGGCCCGGTCGAACCAGTCCGTCTTGCCCTGCTGGGTGCGCCAGGTGCCGCGGCCGAAGATCTGCACTCTCCAGCCGCCGGCGGCCTGGGTGCGCTTGGCCGCGTTGGCGAAGCCGCGGATGCCGGGGGTCTTGCGGGCCTTGACGCGGGCTCCGGACCAGCGCCCGCCCAACTTCACCTCGGGGCGGATCTTCTTGGCGATCGCCGAGCGCAGCGCGGGCGCCTCGGTCATCGCGGCGGACATCGACATGATGCCGCTCTTGGCCTGGTCCGAGGCGGGCTTGAGCGCGTCGCGCATGCCCTTCGCGAGGTCCTTGCGCAGCTGCTTACCGTCCTCCTCGGCACGCAGGGCGGCCGAGAGCGCGTCGAACCCCTCCAGGGAGACGCTGACGTCGACCGGGTTGCGGCCAGCCATCAGGCGGTGGCGCGGACGACCGCGCCGGAGGTGGGGTAGGTGACGCCGACGCTGGCCTCGTCACCGACGCTGCCGGAGATCGGCTGCCACTCCTTCACCAGCACCTCCCCGGTGTACTTCGGGTTAGCGGCGGAGACGACGGCCTGGGTGGGGCGGACCTCGAAGGCGACGACCTGCCCGAGCAGCGGCCACATGATGCTGTCGAGCTTCCCGGCGGCGAAGTCGTTGAGCAGGTCGAGGGCGAGGGAGCCGGACTTGAGGCCGCCGATGAGGACCTTCCAGCCGAGCGCGGTGTACGTGGTGACGTCCTTCTCCTCCACCTCGACGGTGAGTTCGGCTTTCCGCGCGTACTCGCTGAGGGTGTTGCCGGCGACGCTGACGTACTCGCCGGTGAGGACCATGGTGGGCATGACGGGGGCTCCTTCTCAGGCGAGGCCGAGGGCGGCGACGAAGGTGAAGCTGGGGGTGGTGCCGGCCACCGTCCAGGCGACGCGCCACCAGGTGTCGGTGACCGGGCCCGCGACGGTGAGGGCCTGGCCGTCGAGGCCGGTCGCGGCGGTGAACGTGGCCCGGGTGGTCGGGTCGGCGAAGGCGGCGCTGTCGTCGGACTCGACCCTGACGGTGAGGGACGGGGTGGTGCCGGCCGCCGAGAGGACGTGCAGCGCGGCGTAGAGGGCGCGGCCGTCCGGGACGGCACCGAGCTGGAGGGCGGTGCCAGCGCCGCTGCTGGCGCGGGCGGTGCCGGGCGGGTGGGCGATCTGCCCGCGCGCGGTCAGCCCGCTGCCGGACCCGCTGCTGCTCCAGGGAGCGAGGTCGCCGACCTGCCCACCGAGGGTGTAGTCGGCACGCAGCGCCTGGGTGATGTAGGCGAGGGAGCCGACGGTCGCAAGGTGCGGGCAGATCGTCCAGGGGCCGACGCCGCCGAGCTGCGCCCAGGCGGCGTCATCGATGAGGCCCGGATCGCCGGCCTCCCAGAAGCCCTCGCCGCTGACCTTGCTGGAGCCGAGGCCGCCCTGGACCCGCTTCCAGCCGCCGGTGCCGTAGGTGGTGCGGTCCTTCTCCTCCACCTCGGAGGACAACTCCACCTTGTTGGAGGCGCTGGTGAGGTCGGCGCCGCCGGTGAACAGGCGGACGTCGGTGAGAACTTGGGTGCCCATCAGGTCCTCCCGTCGCCGAAGACGCGAATGATCATCTCGGCGCCGACGTACTGGACACCGGCGTGCTCGTACCAGCGGTAGCCCTGGACCCTCTCCACCCGAAGGTCGTCGGCCAGGCCGCCGAGGGCGTGCTCGCCCGGGGCGCCGCGGGCCGCCTCGATCGCCCGCTTGAGGCTGGCCGGGCCGGCCCCGGACAGCAGGGCGTCGAGCAGTCGCTGGGCAGCGCGGTCGTCGGCGCGGCCGACCAGGACGCGGCAGGTGATCTCCAGCTCGTCGAGCCCGCGCCCCATGGTCTTGTCGAAGTCGACGGCGACCTCGCCGGTGAAGAAGTGCGGCTCGCTGACCGCGTCGGGGGTGTAGCCGGTGGCGGTGAGCTTGCGGGTGCCGTCCGGAAGCTGCACGGTGCGGGCGGCGTCGGCGATGGCCGCGCGGACCTCGGCAATCTGCATCGGGGCGCTCCTCTCGGGTCAGCCCATGCCGGGCAGTTGGAGGCGCTCGACCAGCGCGGCGACGTCCGGGTCGACCCTGGACAGCCGCACGACGCCCCACTCGGCGGAGCCGGTGACGCCGTCCGGGGAGTCCTTGCGCCGGTACAGGCGAAGGGCCTGGATCTGGGTGGCCTGGGCGACTTCGTCGGGGACGGCGGGCCAGCCGAAGCGGGCGGTGACCCGCACGCGGGTGCCGTGCCCGCCCCAGCGTCCGGTGGGCAGGACCAGGGAGGTGACCGGGGCGCCGTCGAGGTGAGCGTTGTCGGGCGCGGTGAGGTAGCCCGTGACCGGGCTCCAGGTGGCACCGCTGCCGATCTCGACGACCAGGCCGTCGAGGCCGCCGATGTCGTCGACGACCAGGCGGTCGCCGTCGGCGTCGGCGGCCACGCGCCCGGTGAGGCTGTAGACGCGCTGGACCGGCGCCGGGTCGAGCCAGAACCGACGGCCGGTGAGACGCTCGATGCCGCGGCTCGCGGCCCCGAGGGCCTGGGTGAGCAGCGCGTCCGAGGTCGCGTCGGCGTCCGCCAGGTTCAGCATCGCCTTGACCGTGGCGAGGTCGGCGTACTCGTGGGCCACGCTCAGCCCCTCGCACTGCCGCCGCCCGCGCCGGACCGGGCTCCGCCGCGGCCGCGCTTGGCCTCGACGGGCGACGCGGTGCTCTCGGCGGGACCAGGCTGGGCGGCGGTCTGCTGGCCGCTGTCGGCGGTGCGGCCGGCGGGGGCCTGGCCGTCGGCGGCGGGCGGGGTGAGGGGCTCGGCGTCGGGCTCGTAGCCGAGCTGGATGAGCTGCTCGTCGACCTGGGCGACGCGGTCGTCCAGGCCCCGCCGCTCGTAGCCGTCGCGCTCGCGGCGCAGGGCGGCGATCATCCGATCGTCGGTCATGGCGGGGACTCCTCAGTTCGGCAGAACGTAGACGGCGGCGGAGAAGGTGAAGCTGGGGGTGGTGCCGCCGATCGTGGCGGCGACCCGGACGAAGTTCTTGGTGACCGTCGCGAACGCGGTGCGGTTTCCGGCGGCGGTGAGCTGCGCGGCGGCGCCGCCCGCCACGGCCGTCCAGGTGGCGCCGTCGGCGGACTCCTCCAGAGCGACGTCGAGGGTGGGAGTGGTGCCGGTGGCGGCGGTGCAGTG
>NZ_JBEOWI010000072.1:0-34066 GCF_040296005.1 Kitasatospora sp. NPDC002551
CGGCATTGCGGCGCCCCTGGCCCCTTGCCTCACGTGACAGAACAGCTTATTCCCTGCTGACCTGCGAGATCAGATTGACAACCAGAGATAACCAACGACCTGACCCGACCCCAACTCCTCGCGGTCTCCGCCGCCTCCAACAGGGCAAAAGGAGACCAAACGCCCGACCAGTGGAAGCCGCCGTCCCAGACCGCCTGGTGCCACTACGCGAAGGCCTGGATCAACGTGAAGAGCCACTACCGGCTGACCGTCACCGAACCGGAGAAGTCGGCCCTGAGCCCGATGCTCGACACCTGCCCGGCGGGATCATGACCACCCCCCACCCCGCCGACGGGCCGCTGCTGACCGAGGGCATCCCGGCCGGCCCGGGCGGCGTGATGACCACCGAGGTCGGCGTCATCACCGGCGACCTCACGCTGCGCACCGACTGGGACGGCCGCCAAGCGCTGCTCACCGTCCAGTACGACGGCGCCGACGAGTGGTACACCGTGGAGGGGTCCCCGGTGCCCGCCCCCACCGCGGCCGAGGCCGAAGGCGCGCACCTGGCGATGACGGCGGCCGTCCGGCGCGGCGGCGCGGCCACCGCCGCCGACCTCGGCCGCTGAACCCCGCCCGGTTCCGTGCGAGCCGCCGCCCGTGCGCCGGGCCGCTCCTGCGCAGCACCCTTGGCGTAGCCCGGGCTGCAGCCCGGCCCCAGTGCCCGCACCGTGGAGGAGCGGCCGGCCGAACCCCCGAGCGGTCCGGCCGCCCCAGCACGATCAGGCGGCCGGGCTGCTGGCCAGCAGGTCACGCCGCAGCAGCCCGTTCGCGTCGGGACACGCCGGGTGCACCGCACCGCTCGCTCCGTCGAGCAGCACAGTCATGTTCTCCCGCCCCGGCGGGTCGAGCGCCTCGCCCAGGACGCACAACCCCTCGCCACCCCCGACGAGGAGGTTCCCGAACCGGTCGCCGAGCCCCCGGCCGCGCGAGTGCTGACGCGGCGCGAGATGCCCCGGCCGCCGGGGTGGGGCCTGTGCAATGGACGGCGAAGTTCGCCGAACCGCTCCCCAACTTCTGCCCCGTGCCCGATGATGACTGCTGGTCGCCGATTGGTCACCGTTCGCCTCGTCAACGTCACGTGCCAGGGTGAAGGAGAGATCAGGATGCCGAACACCGCAGCTGCTCCGTGGGGCACCACCCGGATGCGCCGCTACGCCGACACCCCGCCCGCGCCAGTGCTCACCCCGGTCATCGATCCGGACACCCAGGTCGCCGTCTTCCACGACGAGCAGGGCCGCACCGTCGAGCTGGGGAAGCACGGAACCAGCACCGACCAGACCGGCCCGACGAGCACCGGCGGAGGTGGCGGGGATGGGCAGAGCGGCGGGCAGACCACGCCGACCGACGTGGACACCCTCACCTCGAACGACCAGGACCAGAGCTGACCGTGGGGGAGCGGCAGCCAGCCGTGCTGGTGCTGACCTGCTCCTACGATCCGACGGCCGACATCGTGCTGCGGATCCTGGCCGGCCGCGGGGTGCCGGTCGTGCGCGCGGACCCCGGCGCCGAGCTCCACCAGGGTGCCGCGCTGACCGCCCGCTACGGTGCGGACGGACGGCGCGGCTCCATGACCACCGCCACCCGCACCCTGGACCTCGACCGGGTCCGATCGGTCTGGTACCGGCGCCCCTCGCCGTGGGCCGCGCCGCCCGGCATGGCCGGGCAGGACGCCGACTTCGCCCGCGCCCAGGCCCAGTGGGGCGCCGGCGGGATCCTCGCCGCGCTGCCCGGCGCCCACTACGTCAACCACCCCTGGCGGATCCGGGCAGCCGAGCACAAGCCCGCCCAGCTCGACGCCGCGCTCACCGCCGGCTTCGCCGTCCCCGACACCATCGTCACCACCGACCCCGACCAGGCCCGCGCCTTCTGCGCCCAGCAGCCCGGCGGGGCCGTCTACAAGCCGCTGTGGAACTCCCCCTACGTCGACGAGGACGGCCGGCCGCTGCAGGCATGGGTCGCCGAGGTCGACCCGCGCGAAATCGGCGACGCCGTCGCGGCGTGCCCGCACCTGTTCCAGGCGAAGGTGGCCAAGGGCTTCGACGTGCGCCTGACCGCCGTGGGCCAGGAGCTGTTCGCGGTCCGGATCGACAGCCCCGACCTGGACTGGCGCCGCCGCCAGGACCTGATGACCTGCACGCCGATCGCTGTGCCAACCACCGTGCGCTGCTCGGTGGCCCGCTACCTGGCCCACTTCCGGCTGGTCTACGGAGCGTTCGACTTCGCCGTCGACACCACCGGCCGCTGGTACTTCCTCGAAGCCAACGCCGCCGGGCAGTGGGCGTTCTTCCCCTCCGGGACCACCGAGGCCATCGCCAGGGCGATCGCCGACCAGCTTGAGAAAGGCCACGCCGCATGACCTCCACCGCCGCGGACCTGCGCGCAGACCTCGTCCGCCATCTCACCGCCGAAGAAGGCCTCACGGACCCGCTCTGGCGTGCCGCCGCAGCGGCCGTCCCGCGCGAGGCGTTCGTCGACGCCTACTTCCGCGAGGTCCCCGGCTCCTTCCCGACCTCCTACGAACCGGTCCACGAAGGCGACGACGGCTGGCTCCGGGCCGTCTACACCAACCAGACCCTCATCACCCAGCTCGACGGCCGTATCCACCCCATCGACGGCCCGGCCGCCGGCTCCCCCTCCTCCTCGTCCACCCTGCCCTCCCTGGTCCTACGGATGTGGCAGCAGCTCGACGTCCACGACGGCCACCACGTCCTGGAGATCGGCACCGGCACCGGCTACTCGACCGCGCTCGGCGCCCACCGCCTCGGCGACGGCAACATCACCAGCATCGAGGTCGACCCCACCGTCGCCGCCCGCGCCGCCGCCTCCCTCAAGACCACCGGCCACGCCCCGCACCTGATCACCGGCGACGGCCTCGCCGGCCACCGGGACCGGGCCCCGTACGACCGGCTGATCGCAACCTGCGCCGTACGCACCCTGCCCTACGCCTGGCTCCACCAGGTCAGACCCGGCGGGAAGATCCTCGTCACCTTCTCCGGCTGGCAATTCGGCTACGGCCTCGCCCTGCTCACCGTCACCGAACCCGGCGAAGCGACCGGCCGCTTCCTGCCCGGCCACACCAGCTTCATGATCGCCCGCCCCCACGACCGGCCCCCGCGCCAGAACCCCACCCTCCTGCCCGGCGACGAACGCCCCACCCATATCGACCCCACCGCCATCACCACCTGGACCGGCACCTGGGTCGCCCAGCTCGCCGCCCCCTCCGCCGAACGCATCAACGCCGGCGACCAGCAGATCCTCATCGACCACGCCACCGGCTCCCACGCCCGCACCCGCCCCGACGGCAACGGCGGCTTCACCGCCACCCAACGCGGCCCGCTGCGCCTGTGGGACCAGGTCGAGGACGCGATCCAGGCGTGGCAGGCGGCTGGCGCGCCCCACCAGGAGAAGTTCGGCATCACGGTCACCGGCGACGGACAGCGAGTATGGCTCGGCAGCGAGGACGGGCCCGGCTGGCTCCTGCCGCTGTGACCCCGCCACGAGGCGCACACAGGGCTCCTGCTGAGCCGCCCGTGGCCGCCTCGGGCACCCGCGGTTCGAACCGCTGCGGCGTAGCCCGCAGTGCGGTGGGGGATCGGCGGCCGCACATTGAAGGCAGGCACCCGCCGAACCCCCGCGCGCTCCGGCGGCCCCGGTCCGCGGTTCGGCAGGGGAGGGGCCGGGGAGGATGACGGCCGGGGAGAGGGGGAACGGTGACGTTCACCGCCGTGCACGCGCAGCGGGGCCGCCTGGACGCGACCCGGGACGACCTGGGCTGCGGCTGGGCGTGGACAGCGGTCCACCGGGCACGGCCACGGGTCCCGCTCGGGTGCCCGGAGTGCGGCCACGGGCTGCACGCCAAGGTCTCGCCCACGGGGATGCGGTTCTTCTCCCACGACCGCGGCTCCCCGACCTGCGCGCTGGCGCAGGAGAGCATGGAGCACCACCTCACCAAACTGCAGCTGGCGCACGCGGTCCGGGCCACCGGCTGGTACGCCGAGCTGGAGGTCCGCGCACCGGACGGGTCCTGGCGCGCCGACGTCATGGCCTCCTCCACCGACGGCGCCCGCCGCATGGCCTGGGAGGCGCAGCTCTCCCCGATCACCCGCGACGAACTCCGCGAGCGCACCGACCGCTACGCCGTGGCCGGTGTCGCCGTGTGCTGGGTGGCGCTGTCCTCCCGGGGATGGGTGGGCGCGGCACCCACGGTCGTGGTCTCGGCCCGGGGACCGGCCAGCGCCGAGAACTGGAGCGTGCACGGCGGCGTCGCTCGCTTCACCGTCTCACCGTGCCGCAAGAAGTGCCGATGCCCGCACGGACACGGCCGCTGGGAGAGTGTCAGCGCGACCCTGGACGACGTCGTCGCCTGGGTGCTCAGCGACCGGATCGTCCCGCATGGGCTGCCCGCCGTGGAGGACGACCAGCGGATCCTGTGGACCGCACCACGCTACGTCGAGCGGGCTCAGGCCCACGCCGAGGCCGACCGCCAGCACCAGGCCAAGCAGGCCAACGAGGAGCAGCGGCGTCGTAAGGAGCGGCGAGAGGGGTGGGCCGAGCCCAGGGCAGGGCAGGACTGGCGGGCCGGCATGCCGATGGGACGGCGATTCCGGCTGGAGGCCGCAGCCGCCCGGTGGGTCCAGGCTGACAGCGGGCGGCCCGCCCGCCTGGGCCACGAGGAGATCATGGAACCCCGGTGGGCCGGCGGCCTGCCGGTGTACGCCGCCGACCGCCCTTACGCCGTCCTGCGGCCCGCCGCCCACCGCGCTGGCCGGGACGATCTGACCGGGCTGGTGGTCCTGACCGCCGGCGACGCCGAACAGCGAGCCGTCGTCACCAAGGCCCCGGCCGGAACCCGCGTCGTCAATCTGTCGGCACAGCCCGAGCCGACCACCATGTGAAGCGCCCCGGACCGTCCTCCGCAACCGGACCCGCCCCGTGCCCTGGCCGGCGCCACTGATCAGCGGCCAGTCCCGGCCAACACGCCATAGGCGTTGAGAACTTACTGCTACCCTCAATCCTTGTGAGAGCAGCCTCGCCTGAGGTAGCACGAGGCTGAGCTCAGCACCTACGGTGTGACTTCAAGTCGCACGTGATGGCCCAGCTGTTGGTGCGGCTGGGCCATCGCTATTTCTGCCCTGTTCGTTCCCCATCCCCACCCGGTGCCCGACCGGGTCGGGAGACGGGACCCCCTACGTGATGCTCTTCACCAGCGGCACCGCCAGCTGCATGAAGTTCGGCAGCCGGCCCAGAATGTTGTCGCCGCTGAGGAAGAGCACCCGATCGCCGATCCGGGTCATCACGATCTCCGAGGTCCTGTACGGGCCCGTGGGGACCTGCTTCAGGTCGACGGCCTCGTTGCCGAGCCCTGGTACGGGCTGAGCCGTCACGGTCATCGGGACCGGCGCGCCGTCCGTGTTCTTCGCGGTGAAGGTCTTGCAGCGCTCCGCATACGCCCGCAGGTCGCCGAGCAGCTTGGCCGCGTCGCCGGGGCGGTAGGCGGCCAGGTAGACCTGGACCATGTGGTCCCCGTCGTAGACCTCGCTCGTCGCGCCCGACACCCTGTAGCCCTGCGAGAAGACGGTCCCGGAGATGCGCATCTGGGTGCACGGTTCCGTGATCTGCGGCGGGTCGGCCCGGTACTCGTTGATGGTGGTGCCGGTGTCGACAGGATTGCCGGTGCCCTTGATCGTCCACCCCGCGGGCAGCATCGCCGCGGTCGGAAGGGACGTGCGCAGGTCCACTCCGGTGGGGAGCGGCGGGCCGGTCGGCGTGCTGCTGGGCGTGCTGAACGCCGTGGCAGTGGGCAGCTGGACGGTCGGCGGGGCCGTCGGGGTGGCGCCCGTGGAGGTGGCGGGGGCCGCGGTGGTGGCCGGCAGTTCGCCGGAGACCGTCAGCGTGCCGGAGGAACACCCCGTGACAGCGGCTGCGACCATCGCAGCCGCGACCACCACGAGCGGAATTCGCACAGCGGATCGGACCATGGAAAATGCCCCCTGGGTTGGTAGCGGAATGCAATACTTCGTGGGCACAGGAGTGTCACCCTCTGGCGGTGACCACGCTGCTGGCCCGGTACGGCGCCCGACCGCTCTGCTGTCCCCCCTTGCAGGCGCTGCACGGTAAGGATCATGCCCGATCCGCGCGCCTCGTGGGATGAGTATTCGTACTCAACCGGGTTCCTGGACGCTCCGCAGTCTTCACCGCACCTCGATAGCGGGGCGCCCGAAACAGCGGAGGCCTCATGCAGACCTCCACCTCTCCGGGTCGGGCATATTGTCGGTGGTGGGCGCGATGATGTCGCCATGATCGATGCATCCGCTCCACTCCCGTCCTCCTCCGCCTACGCCGACGCGGTCGCCGCCGCCGTTCAGGCCGCCGCCGCCTACTACACCGACGGGGCCACGCCGCTCGGGGACGACGAGTACGACGCGCTGGTGCGGTCGATCGCGGCCTGGGAGGAGGCACACCCGGACGAGGTGCTGCCCGACTCGCCCACCGGGAAGGTCGCCGGCGGCGCGGTCCAGGGCGACGTGCCGCACAGCGTGCCGATGCTGTCACTAGACAACGTGTTCTCGGTCGAGGAACTGGAGTCCTGGGCGGCCGGGCTGGAGCGCCGGCTGGACCGAGAGGTGAACGCCTGGTGCGTGGAGCCCAAGCTGGACGGCCTGGCGGTCGCCGCCCGCTACCGCGCCGGGCGCCTGCAGCAGCTGATCACCCGGGGCGACGGCCAGGCCGGGGAGGACATCAGCCACGCCGCCGACGCCGTCCTGGGCCTGCCCGCCGTACTCACCGAGCCGATCGACGTAGAACTGCGCGGCGAGGTCCTGCTCACCCGCGAGCAGTTCGAGAACGCCAACGAGGTGCGCACCGCCCACGGCGCCGCCCCGTTCGCCAACCCCCGCAACGGCGCCGCCGGCACCCTGCGCGCCAAGGACCGCCCCTACCGCATCGAGCTGACGTTCTTCGGCTACGGCGCGGTCGGCCTCGACGACGACCTCACCCACAGCGCCCTGCTGGAGCGCCTGGCGGCCCTGGGGGCCAACACCGCCGCCACCACCGCCGCCGCGCCGAAGCGCTGCTCGACGCTGGGGGAGGCGCAGCAGCGGATCGACGAGATCGCCGCGCTGCGCTCCGAGCTGCCGTTCGGCATCGACGGCGTCGTCGTCAAGGCCGACTCCGCGGCTGACCAGCGGGAGGCGGGGTCCGGCTCGCGCGCGCCGCGCTGGGCGGTCGCCCGAAAGCTCGCCGCCGAGCACAAGGTGAGTCGGCTGCTGGACGTGGAGTGGAATGTCGGGCGCACCGGCATCATCGCGCCGCGGGCGGTGCTGGAGCCGGTCGTGATCGACGGCGTGACCGTGACGTATGCGACCCTCCACAACCCGGCCGACATCGAGCGCCGCGACCTGATGATCGGTGACGCGGTCTACGTACTCAGGGCCGGCGACGTGATCCCGCGCGTGGAGGCGCCGCTGGTCGAGGAGCGCACCGGGGCCGAGAAGCCGATCGCCTTCCCCGAGGTCTGCCCGCGCTGCGGGGACGCCATCGACCGAGCGCAACAGCGCTGGCGCTGCGTGCGCGGCCGCGGCTGCCAGGCCGTCGCCTCGGTGGTCTACGCGGCCGGGCGCGACCAGCTCGACATCGAGGGCCTGGGCGGCACCCGGGCCGTGCAGCTGGTCGAGGCCGGGCTAGTGGCCGACATCGGCGACCTGTTCACCCTCACCCGGGAGCAGCTCCTGGGCCTGGAGCGCATGGGAGAGACCAGCACCGACAACTTGCTCGCCGCGATCGAGGTTGCCCGCACACAGCCGCTCAACCGGGTGTTCTGCGCGCTCGGCATCCGGGGCACCGGGCGCACCATGTCCCGCCGGATCGCCGCCCACTTCGGTTCCATGACGGCGATCCGCGCCGCCGACGCCGAGACCCTGGCCGCGGTGGACGGCATCGGCACGGAGAAGGCCCGCGTCCTCGTCGCCGAACTCGCCGAGCTCGCCCCGCTGCTGGACCGCCTCGCCGAGCTGGGTTTGGGCACCGCCGAGACACCCCCAGCCGCTGTCGGCGCCGGTGCGGACGCCGAGACCGACGGCGACGCCGGCCCGCTCGCCGGCGAGGCGGTCGTCGTCACCGGCAGCATGACCGGCGCTCTCGCCGAGCTCTCCCGCACCGAGATGAACGAGCTGATCGAGCGGGCGGGCGGCAAGGCCTCCTCCTCCGTCTCCAAGCGCACCACCCTGGTGGTGGCAGGCGAGAAGGCCGGCTCCAAGCGGGCCAAGGCCGAGGAGCTCGGCGTGCGGATCGTCGCTCCGGAGGAGTTCGCCGACCTGGTCGCCACCTACCTGGCCTGACCCCCGGCTGGCCGGGGCGATCCCGCCCCGGCCAGCCGCGCGCGAACATGCGAACACAGCCGGGTACGGTCCCAGGATGAGCAGCTCCGACCTCTCTCTCCAGGACCTCGTCTCGGCCGCCGTCGAGGACACGGTGGCCACCGCCAGCCCGGCCGCTGGACTCTGGCTGGTCGCGGAGCTGGAACTGCGAGGCCCCGAGGCCACGTGGGGCGGTGTCCAACTGCTGTTCGCCCCCTTGGCCGCCCGGCCCGCCTACGGGCTGTCACCCCACGAAGCCGCCGACCGGCTGCGCCACAACGCCAGGACCGCCCAGCCCGACGTCGCCCTGGTCCTGTCGATGCGGCTCGCCCACTGGGAGAAGGGCACCGAGGCCGTCGCCCGGCTGTGGCACGAGGCTCCCGCGGCGCTGCGTCGGACCGCGTTCATGCACTGGCTCATCTGCTACTGCCTGGCCATCGGGCACGACGGGATCCGGCTGAGTGCCGAGGACACGGCGGCCCTCGTCCGGCGCGCGATCCCGTTACCGCCGGGTGCTGCCCGCTGAACCTGCGGCCCACCGCTTACGGCGAGGTGCCGCCTCCACGATCACGGCAGGGCGCGGTCCGGTCCGGTCCGGCAGGACCGTTGCAGCGGACGAAGACGGCAGCCGGTCGGCACTCGGGCACGCCCGTGTACGCGGTTCAGGTGATCCTCGGAGATATCAGCCGGCACAGGGGAGGCCCGCTCGGACAGTGCCAGTCGGGTCGGCTCGCGGGCCTGCGATGTTTAAGCGGTGATCACGCCGGGATTCTTGCCACGGGAGCGACGGCGAACGCGGAGCCGCTCAGTGGCGCAGGACGTGGACCAGCTTGTCCGGGTCCAGAATCGGGGCGCCGTCGGGGCCCTTGAGGTAATCGTCGATCCAGATCGGCCTGTGGTCGTGGCGCGAGGGGAAGTAGTGGTTGCGCCAGTGCCCGTGGACCACCCACTGGTGCTGGTAGTGGATGGACGGTTCCCCGTCGTGGCGTTCGCGGAAGACGTGGCGGTGATGACGCAGGTCCACGTACCGCACCGCGGTGGGCAGATCGGGGGCCAGGCGGGCGACCCGCTTGGCGAAGGTCTTGCCCGCCCGGAGCACCTTGGTGTCGGTGATGGTCTGCCCCAGGAGGAGCCAGGTGACGACCAGCGCGCGTTCGGTCTCCTGGAGCTGGTCGTGAGACCTCTCGCGGGCCTCGAATTCGAGCAGGCTCAGGCCGCTGTCGGCCGGGGGTCGGTCGCGCAGCCAGCCCGGGACCTGCCCGAACGGCAGGTAGGAGGACATGAAGCAGACGAGCGGCTGGGGCAGGCGTCGCCTCAGCTGGCTGATCTCCTTCCTGCTGAGGTCGCGCAGACCGATGCGGGGGTCGCCGATGGCCGTGTAGCGCAGCCAGTTCTCCCGGGTGACCCAGATCCGGACGTGAACGCCGTGGCCGGCCTGCGCCCAGGTTGCTGCGGTGATCGGGGCTCCGACGTTCCCGGCTCCCTCGTAGGCGTCGGCGACGGGCTCCTCCCAGACCACGAGTCCGTGGTGGGAGGGCAGGTCTTCGTGGTGGAGCCGGTAGCGGGGCAGCGCCGCGCCCGCGGCCACGCTGAGGCGGGTCATGTCCGTGGTGGCGAAGTAGAGGTCGGCCAGGCGCAGCGAGTGGGCCCAGTCCGCGGCGGCCTGGCGTTCCTGGGCCGCCGTCTGCGCGTCGAAGCCCTCGGCCCAGACCGCGGGTCCGCCGTCAGGGCCGTCGGCGACCAGCCAGGCGGCGAGTTCGGCTCGGATCTCCGGGAGGTCGTGCGGGTGGATGCCGGTGGGCAGGGGGAGCGGGAAGGGCGTGGTGCTCATGGGTGCCCCGCGTGCTTCGACGGGTTGTGGTGGATCGGCGGGCTTGCGTGGACCTCGGCTCGGTCGTCACCCCTGTTCTGGAGCGGGGTAGGCGATCCGCAGCCCGGGAACCTCGTAGGCGATGCGCGCAACGACGGCGCGGTGCCAGGCGGCCGGGAAGAAGGACTCGGGATGGGCGGCGTGGTATTCGTCGTCGGACCGGTATGTCCACACGCCCGGGTCGTCGATCCCGGCCAGCCGTGCGGCGGCGGCGCCGACGAACTCGGCCGTGTGCTGTTCCAGTGCCTCGACCTCCAGCCGCACGGCGTCCGGGATCGGGTGCCGGCCTGCCTCCCAGGCCCGGACGGTCCTGCCGCTGACCTGGAGGTGGGCGGCCAGCCAATCCCCGGTCAGGCCGAGGTACTCCCGGACGACCCGGAGTTCGGCGGGCTGCATCCGTTCGTCCTCCGGCAGGAAGGCGGGATCGGTGTAGGTGGCCTCCCGCGGCAGCGGCGCGCCGACTGCGGCGGGCGGCCCGGCGTCGTCCGGCGAGGTGGTGCCGAACCCGGATGCCGGACGGGCCGCACCGCTGCGCCCGGTCTCATCTGCCGTGGTGTCCGTGTGAGCAGTCCCGGCCTCTCGGCCGAGGGCCGCCTTGGCGCCGTCCATGATCAGGAGGCGAGTCGTGCCGCGGCGGCGCGGAAGGCGGCCTTGGCGTCGTCCACGCTCGGGAGGAGTGTGGTCGTGCCGCGCCCTTCGGCGTCGAAGATGGTGACCGATCGCCAGTCTCGGATCACCCCTCGAAGGTCGTCGCCGTCCGACCATTCCTGGCCCTCGGTGACGCACCAGTGCGCGGCAAGCCGCTCGACCTCCGCACGGTGTCGGCCGTGGCAGGGTGTCCCCTCGGGGGAGAACTCCGCAGCTGCGGTGCCATCCGCGAGGACTGCGAGGGTCTCGGTGGTGACGTCGGGATCGAGCGGGTAGAGCTTGCCGCCGACGAAGATGCCGGCCAGCCAGTCGCGTGGTGTCTCGCGGGCGTCTGCTTCTGTCGCGGGGGGCGCGTTGAGTATGACGGCCAGGTCGAGGCTGGTGGCGATGGAAGAAGGAACGTACATGGCAACCGGCTCCCTCCGGCGCGAGGCCTGGGGCGGCTCCCCGGCCACAAATCCAGGCTAGCTTCCTAAAGTAGGAAATTCATCCGCACGACCGTCCTCGACGGTGCTGCCGGAGCCTTCCGGCCTCAGGGCTCGACGCTCGGGCCCGGAGGCCGGGCGCTCCCGCTGCTCAGCACCACTGGCCCGTTCGAGAACCCCTTCCGGGCACGCGGCTGACCATCGGTGCGGACGGCCGGGTCTTCTGCTACCCCCAGCGGCCGCGGGCAGCCTCGGGAACGGGGTGGTCCGCACGCCGCTGCAGCGCCTCTTGGTCCAGCAGAGCGGCCGCCTGCTCGGCCTGGTCGCGGAGCGCGGCCCAGCCTGCCGGCGGCGCGGGCTCGACCACCCGCTCCCCGTCCCAGACCGGCCCCGGCGTGTGCAGCGCCCCGAGCCGGACGGCCAGGTCCCGCTCCACCTCGCTGGTGGCCCGCACGAGCTCCCGATCCTCCGCGGTCCCGTTGCGGACGGGGGCGATGAGACGGTGATCGAACAGGTGGGCCAGCCGCACCTGCCACCAGCGGTAGTCCTGGTGGTCCTGGCTGAAGGGCGCCCGGGCCAGATCCCAGGCCGACAGCGCCCCGTGCTCGCCCAGCCGGGCCAGCACATCCCGGTGCAGCGGGGTCAGCCTCGGCGCCTTGCGGGCCTTCCTGGTAGCGGAGACCTCCTCGACACCGGCGTGGCGGCGCAGAAGGGCATGCATGCCGGTCAGGCACGCGGCCTGGTGGCGGACGCACCACCAGCCCTCGCGTCCGGGGGCGTCGACCAGTTCCAGCAGCCCCGGGCAGATCGTGCAGAGCCTCAGCACGATGGGCTCCCGCCCGTCTCCGCCGGAGCCGTCCCGGTCGTCACCGGGCCACCACTGCTGGTCCACCGCGTCCTCGCGCCCGCACAGCGCGCACCCGGTCTCGTGGAACGGCGACTGCGGCAGCGACCCGCGCAGATCGCGGACGACGGGCCACGCCCACACCTGCGCCGATCCCTGGTACTGGAGGTCATCGGTCCAGCCCAGCGACAGGCACTGCTCGCACAGCGCGACAGGGGAGGAAGCAAGAGCGGCTCCACGTTGGGCGACCCGCGCCGACGGCGCCGCCCGTCCGCACCACGAGCAGCCCTCCACGGGCGCCGCCGCCGGACGCCGATAGGGCGCGCTCGGTACCGCAGGGACGGTGAGATCCCGCTCCTCACGGAAGAGCACCGGCCCGTCGAGGCCCTCGGCCGGGCGGAACAGCCTGACGACCTTGCTGCGCCCGGTGAGCGCGAGCCGGGTGCGCCAGTGGCCGTATCCGGCCATGTCCCACACCCGCTCGCGCTCACCGCGGTCCCGGGCGGCATCGCGCAGGCGCTGCTCCGCCTTGCGCTGCTCGGCGGGGTCGTCCAGAAGCGGGCGCAGGTCCACGGCGAGATCGACGTGGAGCAGCTGCTCCTGGCCGTCTTCGGCGTACTTGCCGACCGCGCGGATCTCCTTGACCCACCACAGCGCGTCGGGGGCGTCGTTGATCGTCTGGGCCGCCTTGACCACCTTGGCGACCAGCGCGTCGGCGTTCTTGCGGGTGGACGGCTTGCGGCCGGAGGCGTGGGCCAGGCTCCGGCCAGCGGGGGTCAGCTTCCAGGTCCGGTGGTCGTGGTACTCGCAGTCGTCGGTACGGCAGTTGTAGCAGTGCTGGGGTTCGTGGAGGTCTTCGGGGGCGGTCAGGTAGCCGGCTTCGACGGCGGTGGCCAGCAGCGCCAGGCACCGGTCGCGGTCGAGGTGGACGGCGCGCTGAGCGTCGCGGACGCCGAGCCCGTACGGGTTGCCGCGCTTGAGCAGGTCGCGGATCTCCCGGGTGGCATAGCCCAGCAGCGGGGCGTCCAGGTCCACGACCCGCTCGCCTTCCTGCCGTCCGATGCCTCCGAGCGGCATCAGCGCCGGACCGCTGTCACCGTCCTCGCGGGCGTACAGGGCGGCCATCTCCGCGAGAAAACTACTCATGTCCAGCCCGAACTCTTCGATGCCCTCCACAGAATTCCCTTCCTGCTCCGCCCGTGACGCTGTACGAGGAACGCTCAGCACCGGGATCGACTCGCCGCCCGGTTCCTCCCGGCGGAGACGAACCAGTCTCGCGGGTCGTGCCGACCGGCGGTCACCGTGCGGTACGCGCGCCGCCGGCCTGCCGCGGACACCGTATCGGGGAATGCCGGCCAGGGCGGCGCGGTCAGGGCCTGGGGCGCCCGACCCAGGCCTGGTGTTGCGCCGCGACGAGTGATCCCTGGCGGCGGCGGCCTCTCAGCACACCGACCCGGGTCCGCCCCTCCACGACCTGCAGACCGGTGCCCGCCGGGGTGACCAGCCTGCGGTCTAGGAGGACCGGCGGGCGCTTCCAGGTCCCCAGTTCCGCCCAGTGGCGGGCGACGCCCTCGTGGATGCCGAACTGCCGGACGGCGACCCAGTGGTCCGGGTCGGCGGCGTACTCCTCGATGCAGCCGTCGTCGGACGCTCCGGTCGGCATCTCGCTCAGCTCCGCAGCGGTGACGGCTTCGAGGCTCCAGAGGATCCCGGCCAGGTCGATGTGCCCGTAGTCGCGCTGGAAGCTTCCGTTGTCGCCGTGGTCGTAGAGCCATTGCTCGACGACGTCGTCGGGCCACCGGAGTGGGGCGATCATGGGGACGGCCAGGAAGTCACCGAGGCCGAGTCCGGCCCGACGGCGCACCATCAGGCCTTCGAGGTCACCGAGCTGCATGGCCTCACCGTAGGGCCTCCGTCCGCCCCTGCGCTGACGGACCCGGCCCCCGCCCCGGCTGCCGACGCGCGGGGGCCGGCCCCGGCCGGTCGCCGGTGCCGCAGAGCAGCACGCACTGTTCCACGTCGCCCACCTGCGGTATTGCGGCTTGCGCCGTTAATCGAACGTAGTATCGAATATAGAAGCCGGAGGGGAGCCGGGATCGACGACACGAAGGGGGACCGGACCGGACAGGAGGTGATGCAGGGTGCTCACGTCCCATCTGCACACCGCCTCGGGCTACTCGGTGCGCTACGGCGCGTCCCTGCCGGCCGCGCTCGCCGGGCGGGCCGCCGAGCGCGGCATCACCGAGCTGGCGCTGACCGACCGCGACACCGTCTCCGGCGTCGTCCGCCACGCGAAGGCCTGCGCCGCCGCCGGGGTCCGGCCGCTGTTCGGCGCCGACCTCGCCGTCGGCCTGGTCGAGCAGCCCGGCCGAACCGCCGATCGCCGCCGCACCCCCGCCAGGGGAGGGGCGTTCGTCGACGAGTCCGCGCCGCGGGTCACCCTGCTGGCCCGCGACCGCGCCGGCTGGGCCAACCTGTGCGCCTTGATCACCGCCGCCTGGGCGGTCCGCGCCGAGCGCGGCGGCGGCCAGCCCGTCGTCCCGCTGGAGGTCCTTGCCGCCCACGCCGACGGCCTCACCGCCCTGCTCGGCCCCGGCTCCGAGCCGGTCCGCGCGCTCGCCGCCGGCCGCCCTGACCGCGCCCGCGACCTCCTCGCCCCGTGGCGGACCTGGTTCGGCCCCCACCTGCGTCTGGAAGCCGTCCACCACCGCCGCACCGGCACCGGCCCCGGCTCGCTGCGCCTGGCCGCCCGCACCGTCGGCCTCGCCACCGACCTCGACCTCCTCCCCGTGCTCACCAACGCCGCGCGCTACGCCGACCCCGGCACCGGCCCCATCGCCGACGTCCTGGACTCCGCCCGCATGCTGCGCCCCGTCCAGCGTGGCGCGGTGTGCAACGGCGAGCGGTGGCTGAAGGGCCCGGCCGACATGGCGGAGCTCGCCGCCGAGGTCGCGCAGGCCGCCGGCCAGGGCCCCTCCGGCGCCCAGCGGCTGCTCGCGGTCACCGCCCGTACCGCGGCCGAGTGCCGGCTCGACCCCGCCTCCGACCTCGGGATCGGCCGGGTCCATTTTCCGGAGGAGGACCGGCTCGGCCTGGCCCCCGGCACGTCGGCGCGGGTGCTGCGCGAGCGCTGCGAGGCGGAGATGGTCCGCCGCGGCTACGACCGCCGCCCCGACGCCGTCGATCGCCTGGCCGAGGAGCTGGAACTCATCTCGGCGCTCGGCTGGCCCACCTTCTTCCTCACCGTCGGCCAGGTCGTCACCGACATCAAGGACATGGGCATCCGGGTCGCGGCGCGCGGATCGGCGGCCGGCTCACTGGTGGTGCACCTGCTCGGCATCGCCGTGGCGATGCCGCTCGACCACGACCTGATCATGGAGCGCTTCCTGTCCTACCGGCGCACCTCGCTGCCGGACATCGACGTCGATGTCGAGTCCGAACGCCGCATCGACTGCTACAAGGCGGTCCTGCAGCGGTTCGGGCCCGAGCGCGTCACCACCGTGTCGATGCCCGAGACCTACCGGGTGCGCTGGGCGATCCGCGACGCCGGCCTCGCCCTGGGCATCGACCCCACCGAAGTCGACCGCCTCGCCAAATCCTTCCCGCACATCCGCGCCCGCGACGTCCGCACCGCGATGGCCGAGCTCCCCGAGCTGCGCCACGTCGCCGAGCACGCCGACCGGTACGGGCGGCTGTGGGACCTGGTCGAGGGCCTGGACGCGCTTCCGCGGGGGATCGCGATGCACCCGTGCGGCGTCCTGCTGTCCGACCACACCCTGCTGGCCCGAACGCCGGTGATGCCCACCGCCGGCGAGCACCTCCCCA
The DNA here is from genome assembly GCF_040296005.1 of Kitasatospora sp. NPDC002551. NCBI lineage: Bacteria > Bacillati > Actinomycetota > Actinomycetes > Kitasatosporales > Streptomycetaceae > Kitasatospora > Kitasatospora sp. NPDC002551. The sequence goes on from NZ_JBEOWI010000072.1 coordinate 16,006, forward strand.
TGAGCCAGTACGACAAAGAGGACGTCGAGGACCTCGGGCTGTTGAAGCTCGACATCCTGGGCGTGCGCATCCAGTCGGCGATGGCGTACGCCGTCACCGAGATCGAGCGCACCACCGGCCAGAAGATCGACCTGGACGACCCCGAGCAGGTCCCGCTCACCGACGAGGACTCCTACCAACTCCTTTGCGAGGGCGAGTCATTGGGGGTCTTCCAGGTCGAAAGCCCAGGTCAGAGGGACCTGTTGGGAAGATCCCAGCCCAAGACCTTCCAGGACCTGATCGTCCAGATCGCGATGTTCCGGCCCGGCCCGCTGTCCGCCGACATGGTCAAGCCGTGGCTGGAGACCCGCCGCGGCCGCCGCCCCCGCTACCCCCACCCCGACCTGATCCCCGTGCTGCGGCCAACCGGCGGCGTGCTCGTGTTCAACGAGCAGATCGCGAAGACCTTCGCGACCTTGACCAGGTCGGACCTGGCGATGGGGGAGGAGGCCCGCCGGGCCCTCGGCAAGCCCGACCGCCTCCCGGCCCTGGAGGCATGGTTCCGCAGCCGCGCGGCCGCCGCCGGCTACGACCCCGCCGTCATCGACACCTGCTGGACCCAACTCCTCGGGATGGGCCAGTACGGGTTCGCAGCCGCGCACGCGACCGCGTTCGCCCTGCCCGTCCTGCAGTCCGCCTGGCTCAAGACCCACCACGGCGCCGCGTTCTACGCCGGCCTGCTCCAGGCCGACCCCGGCATGTACCCCCTGCGCCTGGTCCTCGCCGACGCCCGCCGCCGCGGCATCGCGATCCTGCCCGTCGACGTCGCCCGCTCCGCCGCCGGCTACACCACCGAACCCGTCGCTGGCGGCGGCGAAGGCCTGCGCCTCGCCCTCGCCTCGGTGAAGGGCATCACCGACGCCGAGGTCGAGCGCATCACCGCCGCCCGCCCGTTCACCGGGATCGAGGACTTCTGGGAGCGTGCCCGCCCGAGCCTGCCGACCGCGCAGCGCCTGGCCCGGATCGGCGCCCTCGACACCGTCACCGGCGGCACCGGCCGCCGGGACCTGCTGCTGCTCCTGGACGAGCTGCACGCCCGCCAGCGCGCCGCCGCGACCACCGGCCAGCTCACCCTGCCCGCCCCCGCGCACGGACCCGGCACCGTCACCGGCCTGCCGGAGATGACCTCCGCCGAGCAGCTGAGCGCCGAGCTGGAGGTGACCGGCATGGACGCCTCCCGCCACCTCATGTCCGACCACCACGCGCTGCTCGCCGAGCTCGGCGTCACCCCCTCCACTCGGCTGCGCGACATCGAACCGGGGGAGACCGTGCTGGTCGCCGGGGCCAAGGTGGCCTCCCAGACACCGCCGATGCGCTCCGGCCGCCGGACGATCTTCGTGACGCTCGACGACGGCGCCGGCGGGCAGCCGATCGACCTCACCTTCTTCGACGACACCCACGCCGCCGTCGCGCACACCCTGTTCCACAGCTGGCTGATCGTCGCCCGCGGCCAGCTCCAGCGACGCGGACGCTCCCTCTCGATCATCGGCGCCCGGGCCTGGGACCTCACCGAACTCGCCCACGCCCGGACCGAAGGCGGCACCCGCGCGGTGCGCGACCTGCTCGCCGCCCCCGCCCCCGACGACGGCCAGGAGCCCCGCCGCCCCGGCCGGCCCGGCAACGGCGGCGCCGGACGGCTCTGGCACGCCTCCAGCGGATCGGCGGGGTGAACCACAATGACCAGCACCGCAGCCACCGTCCTGCACCTGCACCTGCACCGAGCGCCGTTCGAGACCTACCGTTCCCTGTTCACCGTCCTCGGCGACATCACCCCCGTCGTCCAGGCCCTGCCCCCTGACCGCGCACTCCTCCAGCTCTCCGGAGCCGTCCGATACTTCGGGCTCTCCCCAGCCGACCTCGCCGACCTCCTCCAGACCCGCCTGGCCGCCCGCTACGGCCTGGCCACCACCGGCGGCATCGGCCCCAACCGCATGCTCGCCACCATCGCCGCAGACACCGCCACTCCCGGAACCGTCCACGTCCTGCCCGACGACCCCGAGCAGCAGCTCGACTTCCTCCACCGCCAGGACGCCCGCCGCCTGCCCGGCGTAGGGCCCGCCCTGGAGAGGAAGCTCAGCCGCTACGGCATCAGCACCATCGGCGACCTCGCCGCCCTGCCACCGGCCACCGTGCAGCGCATCGCCGGCGCCACCACCGCCCGCCTGCTCCTCGAACGCGCCCACGGCACCGACCGGCGCACCATCACCCCCTCCGGCCCGCCCCAGACCATCGCCTCCACCACCCGGTTCGACCACGACGTCCTCGACCCCGACGAAGTCCGCCGCGCGCTGCTCCACCTCGCCACCGACCTCGGCGCCCGGCTCCGGGCCGCCGGCCAGAGCGCCCGCGCCGTCGAGCTCCAGGTCACCTACGCCGACCGCTCCCACACCACCCGCTCCCGGGTCCTGCCCGAGGCGACTGGCCACAGCCCAGCCCTGCGCGACGCCCTCTACGCCCTGCACGCCCGGCTCGGCCTCCAGCGGGCCCGGGTCCGTGCCGTCACCGCCCGCGCCGGCGACCTCCGCGAGCAAGTCACCGCGGCGGTCCAGCTGACCTTCGACCGCCCCACCGAGAGCGCCCGGGCCCTGGAGCCGGTCATCGACCGCGCCACCGCCCGCTTCGGCCGCGGCGCCATCGCCCCGGCCGCGCTCGCCACCGCCGCCTCCCGCCGGGCCAACGGCGCAGGTGACCGGGGCAATGGAGGTCACGGAAAGTTCGTAGACCACCGCCCCAAGCGGGCGTAAAGTGCCAGTCCACCAAGATCCCCGAGGAGAGGACACCGCCGTGCCGGAGGACACCACCGCAGCCCCTGCCCGCGCCGGCCGCCCGCCCGGCACCCGGATCGGCACCGACGGCCTCACCGACCGCCAGCGTCAGGTCGTGACGGCCATCCGCGACATCACCCAGGCCCGCGGCTACCCGCCCTCGATGAGGGAGATCGGCAGGGCGGTGGGACTCAGCTCGACCTCCTCCGTCTCCCACGTCATCCAGCGCCTGGAGTCCATGCACGTCGTCCGACGCGACCCCCACCGCCCCCGCGCCTACGCGCTGACGAACCCGCACATCGGCGAGCTGCCCGCGTTCCAGACCGACGGGCAGCCGCCCACCTCGTACGTCCCCCTGGTCGGCCGCATCGCCGCCGGCGGCCCGATCCTCGCCGAGCAGACCGTCGAGGACGTCTTCCCCCTGCCGCGCCGACTCGTCGGCGACGGGGAACTCTTCGCGCTCAAAGTGGAGATCCGACGGGTTCCTGGGGACGCCCCCTGCTCCTCTTGCGGCTGTTCATGCAGGTCACGGAGTCGCCGGAAGCTTCACACGATCGCGTGAGAATCTGCCAGTAACTCCTGGATTCCAGGAGTTATGCTCCTAATCTGCGTGTTCGTGGCAGATTCCGGGATTCGCCGCTTCACGCTCGTCGGTGGAGGAGCTGGCGCGACCCTCCTTGACGAACCCGGCCAGGCCCCTGCAGCTGAGCCGGGCCTCGCCGATGTCCTGACCCTGCAACGCCCGTCCGCCGAAGGCAGGGACGCGGAGGCCGAACGGGCGCTGTTCCAGGACTCGCTGGTCGAGTACTGCTGGGCCCGCGACGTGGCGGGCCTGGCGCCGAAGACGCTCGACGCCCTGGTGCAGCCGGTCCTTGAGGTCTGCTCCTTCTACGACGTCGTACCGTGGCGGCTGACCTCCCGGGAGCTGGACCGCTACTTCGCGGGGCCCGGGAAGGCCCGCCGGCACGCGACAATGCGCTCGAAGATCAACCGGATCGACGGCTACTTCGCCTTCCTGGAACAGCGCTACGCCGGGGAGATCCACCGGCGCTTCGGGGCCGCGGTCGCCTCGCCGATCGATCCGTTCAACCGGCCCCGGCACCGAGGCGACTTCGGGCTGCGCATCCCGCCGTCGGTGACGGAGACGAAGGCGTTCTTCGCGTCCTGGCGAGAGAGCCTGCCCAGGGCGCGGAAGTACCCGGTCGCGGTGCGCAACTACGTCATGTCGAAGCTGACGTACATCTCCGGGGTGCGGGCGTCCGAGCTGTGCGGGGTGTGCATGGGCCACGTGCACTGGGAGAACGGCCAGTGGGGCCGCTTCCTGGTCCGGGGCAAAGGCGCGCGCGGGTCGGGCCCCCGCGAGCGCGAAGCGTTCCTGTTCCAGGAGGGACGCGAGCTGCTGTGGTGGTACATCGAGGAGGTCCGCGGGGAGTTCGGCGACGACCCCGCCGATCCGCTGGCTCCGCTGTTCCCCTCCGAGCGGCTGCCCCGCGCGATGGCGGACCTGAACCTGCCGGTCGCACCTGCGGTGGGTCCGGACACGTTCCGGCGGGCGCTGAAGGCCGCCTCGCGGCTACACCTCAAGGGCCCGGTCACCGAGATCTTTCCGCATCTTCTGCGACACGCGTGCGCGACCCACAACTACGAGGCCGGGATGCCGTTGTGGGATGTACAGGTCTTGTTGGGCCATACCTGGGCCTCCACCACGGTCGGCTACCTCGCGACCGCCAAGGGCGACCCGGAGCGGATGAGCCTTGAGTCTTCCCGGCGAGCGGTTCGCCGGCTGAGCGCGGAGTCGTGAACGGATGAAGTGGAACCTGCGCTGGGCGGCGGCCCGGCGGGACATCTGGCGGCCGACCCAGCTCCTGGCCGCCTTCCAGGAGGTGGGCTTCAACCCCTCGCTGAGCAAGGTCGCCGCGATGTGGTCGAACCAGCCGGTCACCGTCCGCCTGGACGACCTCGACAGGATCTGCGCCGCGCTTCACTGCACGGTCGCCGACCTCATGGAGGCCGAGCCGGTCGCCGCCGCCGAACGAGAGAGCGTCGAACCGCAGGCGGTGGGGGAGAGCGGCCCGCTCAGGCCGGTCCCCAGGCCCGCCAGCGGCGGTCGGCGCCGGGCCCTGCCACCGAACTGACCGACAAGGGGGAGACCGGGGTGGGGAAGCCGACGGTACGGCGGGCCGGATCATGCGGGGAGTGCCTGGACTGGGGCATGCTCCCCGCGACGGGCGTGTGCGCGGACTGCGCACGCGTCCGCAACCGCGCTGGCCGGAACGGCCCATGGTCACCGGGGGTGTGCCGGCGCTGCGGCTGGACGCACGTCGTCGCCCGGGACGGAACCTGCCGGGCCTGCCTGCTCGCGGCCCGCCTAGGCCTCGACGACGACTGGGCCTGGGCGGAACTGCGACGCACTCATCTGCCCGCCGGCCGTCCCCGGCAGCTGGCGCTGCGCCTTCCCGGTCTCCGGCTTCCGGACGCCCGGCCGCTGCGGGCCAAGGACGGCCCGCGCGTCAGCCGCGAGGTGCCAGCCTGGCTGCGGGCACGCTTCCCCGAACCCACGCGGGACGACCCCGCGCTGTGTCCGCCCGAGCTGCCCGGCCAGCTCGCCCTCTTCCCCACCCCGCCGCGGTGCTTCGCTGCCAGCGACGGCGCCCGCATCCACGACCGGGACATCCCCGACATGCCACAGGCGTTCGCCGCGTTGGAGGACATGGCGCGCGAACGCGGCGTCGGAGCGTTCTGGCTTCTCCGCACCCGGCCTCTGGTGCGTCTGGCCCTGGCCGCCCGCGAACCCGGCGAGCACCAGGTCCGCCCCGAGGCCGTCCGCGACCTCCCGGCTCTGCGGCCCACCATCGCCGAAGCCCTGCACCGCGCAGGCCTCCTCGCCCCAACCGCCACCCGCCGGATCGTCTCCCCCGACCGGCTCGCTCACGGCAGCTGTGCGCACTGCTACGCCTGGGCGAACGACCGGCGCCGCCTGTGCGAGAAGTGCGCGAGCTGGCAGCACGTCCTGGGCAACCCGGAACCCAGCGTGTGCGCCCGCTGCTGCAGGATCGTGCCGACCTCGGGCGGACGGTGCCGCTTCTGCCGGATCGTCGAGGCCGAGACCGAGATCGACACGGCTGGTGCCGCGCTCGACGGTGGTGACCAGCTCTGGTTCGCCGGGCGTCTCGCTCCGGCCCTGGCCGTCCTCGCCCCCGGCGTCCCGGCGCCACGGTACGGGCGCTTCGACCTGAAGCGCCGCCTGGCCCGCTCGGCCGCCGGCACTCGCCCGCTCTCGCCCCACCTCGTCGACCCCGCGCAGCTCGAACTCTTCCCCGCCCCAGCCCGAGACTGGACGCTTCTGGCCGCTGAAGCCGAGCCCGCCCTCACCCCGGAGGCCACCGAGCTGCTCGACGACTTCACCACCTACATCCGCACCCGCGGCTGGAGCACCGACTCCTTCAGCGGCAGCGTGCGCACCCTGCGCCTGATCACCGGCCACCTCGGCGCCGACGCCCCCGTCCACGAGGCGGACATCCGCGCCCTGGCGAGCCTGCACCCCAACCTCCACGGCCACCGCCTCGTCCAGTTCCTCCGCAGCCGCGGCCTGCTGATCCCAATGCCCGACACCGCACACACGCTCATCGCCCGCGCCCGCCGCACCGCCGACGCCCTGCCCGGAGACTTCGCCCCCGCCGCGCACCGCTGGATCGACGTCCTCCAGGGCCAGGGCAGCAAGGAGAACTGGACACGCAGCCCCAAGACCATCGACAACTACCTCGACGCCGCCGCCCCCGTCCTCACCGCCTGGCACACGGCAGGCCTGCAAAGCCCGCGCGAGATCACGAGGAACCACATCGAAACCGCCCTCGAACCGCTCGCCGGCCACCACGCCCTGCGCGTCCACACCGCACTCAGGTCGCACTTCCGCGCCCTGCGCCGTGAACGGCTCATCTTCCGCGACCCCGCCCGAACCGTCACCCTCACCATCGCCCGTCGCCTGCCCACCACCCTGGCCTCCGACCGCCTCACCGGCATCCTCGACCACCTCCCCGACACCCGCAGCCGCCTCATCGTCGCCCTCGTCGCCGTCCACGCCCTTCAACCCCACCAGGTAGCGGGCCTGCGCCTGGAGGACCTCGACCGCTCCACCGCCCGCCAACGGGTGCGCCGCCCCCGGCGCCTGGACCACCTCCTCTACCTTGACAGCCTGCTCATGACCCTCTCCACCGCCTGGATCCGCGAACGTCACCAGCGCTGGCCCGACAGCACCAACCCCCACCTGATCGTGAGCCGGCAGACGGCCGTCGACCTCACGGGCCCGGCCGTCAGCGCTGGCCTGCTCCGCAAGCCGTTCCGCACCATCGGCCTGACCGCGGGCGCCCTTCGCACCGACCGCATCCTCGACGAGGCCCGCCACACCGCGGACCCCGTACGCCTGATGCGGCTGTTCGGCCTCGCCAACGTCACCGCGACCAAGTACGTCCTCACCGCGCACCCGGACAAGCGGCCGGCTCCCACCCGCGCGTGAACGACCGGCACATGGCGGGGAGTGGGGGATGCGCTGTCCGGCTTCAGCAGCCTGCCTGCACGGTGTGGCTCGGCCCGCACCCATTGGTACGTCTACAGACTTCCTTGTGCCGGGCGGCGGCTGGCGGCACCCCGGGATGCCCGGCGTGCCGCCAACTCTCTCTGCCCAGCGGCGAGAGCTGATGACGAGTAAGAGGAGCCGGATCGTGGTGCTGAAGAACGGATACATCGACAGGATCGCCGGTACGGGGGAGGAGGCGCACGAGTTCGGGCAGGACACGGGGGACGGCCATCGGGCCCTGAGTGCCCGAATCGGTCAGTGCTACGCGCTGGCCGTGGCCGGCGACGGCACCGTGTACCTCTGTCAGGAGGAACCGGACCGGGTACGGAAGGTAGATCCACAGGGCATCATCCACGACTTCGCAGGAACCGGAGAAAAGGGCTACTCGGGAGACAAAGGCCCGGCCGTGTCGGCGCGGATGCACTGGCCGCTCGGCATCGTTCTGGACCCCAAGGGCAACGACCTCTACATTGCGGACAGCGACAACAACTGTGTCCGCAAGGTCGACTCCGGAGGGACGATCACCCGCTACGCGGGCACCGCGAAGGCGGGGTCGGCGGGGGTGCCCGGGCCGCCGGACCAGGCCGAACTCGTTCAGCCGTGCGGGCTCGCCATCGACGGGGCGGGCAACTTGTTCATCGCGGACACCCGAAACCTCCGGATCCTGAAAGTCGATCCTCAAGGTCAGCGGGTCACTCTCTACAAGAAGCTCTCCTTCCAGCCGCTGTGGCTCGCCGTCGATGGCGCAGGAAACCTGTACGTGATCGACCAAGAGCATCAGAAGACACTGAGCGTCATCTCAGCGAAGGACCAGCAGATCACCGTCATCGAGGACGGTAGCCGCGGCTTCTACATGATGGGCCTGGCGGCCGACGCGGACGGCAGCCTCTTCGTCTCCTACTTGGGCGAGGGTACGGAGAGGGGAATCTTCATGCTCTCCGCATCCGAGCGGAAGTTCTCAACCGTCGCCGGGTTCGGCCAGGGGTCGTCGGGCGACGGCGGTCCAGCGGTTGCCGCCGGACTCCAATTGCCAGTAGGTCTGGCACTCAACAGCACCGGCGACCTCTACATCTGGGACACCTACACGGTGCGGGTGATCAAGAAGGCGCGGGAAGCGGCGAAGGTGCGACCGGTGGTGGTGTCGGTCTCGGGGCCGGCGCCGGAGCCGATCCCGGGGGGATCGACCACGAAGGGGCCGCTGTTCAAGTGGGACGTCCAGCGGCCGGACGGCGGCCCGCTGGACGGGACGACGGTGACGGTGACACTGCCGGCCGAGGTCGAGGAGGTGGCCTTCACCCCGGCCGGCGGCACGCTCGACCCGGGCAAAAAGAAGATCACCTGGACGCTGACGGGCAAGGACACCAAGCAGCACTTCGAGCTGACCGCGAACGTCACGCCGCCCGACGACGCCACCTCGGTGTCCGTGCACGTGACCGCGCAGCACGGCGACGAGACCATCGACGACAGGGACATCTCCATCCCCGTCGCGCCCAAGGAGGATCCCTCGCACAAGCCGGTCCTGGCGATCCCGACGTGGAAGGTGTTCCCCGCCCAGGCCGGCCGGGGCAGCCACGTAGCCTTCGCCTGGAAGATCGTCAACCAGGGCCAGGCGACCGCGAAGGATGTGAAGGCGGCGGTCACCCTGCCCAAGGGCCTGACCCCGGTCGGGGAGTACAAGGACACGGCGGGGGTGTGGGACGAGGGCAAGCGCACGGTGACGTCGAGCCAGGGCGGGTCGCTGAAGGCGGGCGCCTACTGGTGGATCACGGTCGTCGCCCGGGTCGACGACGACGCGCCGACGGGGGACCTGGAGGCGAAGGTGGTCGTGAGCGCCACCGGCGCCGCGTCCGCCGGGGCGTCGGCCCGGGTGACGGTCAAGGACTCCGACAAGCCGCTGGTGTGGGCGCTCGACCCGAAGGACGTCAAGGGCGCGTTCCTGGGCTTCAGCCCGCTGAAGGATCCGGACCATCCCGAGAAGGAGTTCGTCGGCGGGATCGGCGGTGGTCCGCTGGGCGGCATCATTCCGGGCACGAACGTGATCACCGTCGTCAAGGGCATCCTGTCGCTGTTCAGCTTCCTGTCCATCACCTTCTCGTGGCTGCTGAGCTTCACCATCACGCTGTCCTTCTTCGGCGGGTTCTTCGCGTTCGGCTCCGACGGCGGGCCCCAGGACACCGACCCGCAGCAGCCCGAGAAGCAGGAGCCGGACGAGGACGAGCAGAAGAACAAGATCACCCGTCTGTGGTTCACCAAGGCCGCCCTCGCACCCGAGAAGCCGGCCCCCGGCCAGGACGTCACGCTGACGTGGGAGCTGAAGAACACCGGGAAGGACGACGCCACCTCCGTCACCGCCCAGGTCCGCCTGCCCGACACCCTCGACTTCACCTCGGTCACGACGAGCACCGGCAGCTTCTCCTCGGCCGGCGGTGTCCTCCTCGGCTCGCTGGGCACCCTCAAGCCCGGCGACACGGTCACCATCACGGTCAAGGCCAAGGTCCGCACCGGCGCGGCGAGCGCCAAGGACGCCACCGCGACCGCCGCCGGCGGCCACGCCACTCCCGCCCGCCGCAGCGTGAACGTGCCGATCGCCGCAAGCGGCACGGTCACCCTCGTTCCCGGGCAGCCCCTCCCGCAGCCCGCCGAGCCAGGCAAGCAGGTCACCTTCACCTGGGACGTCCGCCCCGGCACCGCCGACGCCACCGGCGTCGTGGCCACCGTCACCTGGCCCGCCGCCGCACTCGACCCCAGCAGCGTGGCCGTCACCGTCGGCAGCCAGAAGCCCGCGGCCAAGGACGGCAAGGCCACCGCCACCATCGGCACCCTCAAGGCCGCCGACCAACCGGTGCGCATCACCCTGACCGGCATCATCGCCCCGACCCAGACCAAGGACCTGACCGCCACCGCGAGCGTCACCGCCACGGGCATGACCACCCCCGACGAGAAGCCCGTGACCGCGACCGTCCAGACCCCGGCCACCAGCCTCAACGTGTGGGGCGCGGTCCTTCCCGGGCGCGTCACCGCCGGCTACGGCGCCACCTACGTCTGGGCCCTGGTCAACAACGGCCCGACCGAGCTGAAGGACGCCACGCTCACCGCGCAGTTGCCGCCCGCCGCTCGGGCCTCCAACGCCCGCGCCACCCGCGGCGGCCAGGTCACCGCCGGCCAGAAGGTCACCTGGCCCGCCTCTACGATCGGCACCCTCAAGCCCCAGCAGCACTGGATCGCCACCGTCGAGGTCGACCTCCCCGGCGACATCACCGAGCCCCTGCCACCGGTGACCGCCCAGGCCACCGCCACCGGCGCCTCCAACCACACCTCCGCCCCCGTCTCCGCGCCCGTCGACCCCAACGCCCCCGCCTCCCTGACCGGCATCACCTTCCCCAGCCGCATCGCCGCCGCAGCGCCCACCACCCAGACCTGGACGGTCACCAACGCCGGACCTTCGACCCTCACCGACGCGGCCCTGAAGATCACCGTCCCCAAGGGCCTGACCCCCACCGCCCTCACCGTCGACGGCACCGCCCGCAGCACACCCGCCGCCGGCACCGAGACGTCCGTCCTCCTGCCGTCGGTGCCCCCCAAAGGCCGCATCACCGTCCAGCTGACGGCCAAGGCCGACACCGGCGCCTCCGGCGTCCTGCGCACCACGGCGGCCGTCGCCACCCGCGCCGTCCTCGGCCAGCCCGTCGTCGTCGGCGTCCTGGTCACCGGGAGCGGCGGCCTCACCCTAACGGCCGACCCGGCGGGCGAGATTCCCCTCAAGGCCGGGGCCGACACCGCGGTCACCCTGATCGTCTCCAGCAACGGCACCACCGACCTGGAAGACGCGCGTCTGGTCCTCACCCCGCCGAAGGGCGTCACCGTCCGCGCGATCGAGCGCGACGGCGTGGCCCTCGATAGCATCGTCGAGAACGGCGCCGTCGTCGCCCGGCTCGACACCCTCGGATCCGGCGCCCGCGTCACCCTCACCGCCGTCGTGGCGGCCGAGGGCACCATGGCCGACGGGAAGGCCACCTTGGCCGCCCGCGTGAGCGCCGACAAATCTTCCGCGAGTGCCAACGCCACCGTGACCCTCGCGGTGTCCCGCGAAGCCCTGCTGTTCCCCAAGTGGTCCCTCAGCCCCAACCCACCCCAGCCCGGCAAGGACCACGTCTTCGCCTGGACGGTCGTCAACGCGGGTCCCTCGACCTCCCCGCCCCGCTCCCTGACCGCGACCGCGGACACAGGGGTGAAAGCCCTCACCTGCGACCCGCCCGCCGACATCAACGGGCAGAACATCACCTGGACCTCCCTGCCCGCCCTGGCCCCCGAGCAGGCCTGGACCCTGGTCGTCATCGCCACCGTCGACGCGGCCACGAAGAAGCCCGGCATCACCCTCCACTACGGGTGAAGCATCCTCGCAGCGGCCGGGAGCAGCCTCATCAGCTCCCGGTCGCCGACCAGCAGGACGCACAGAACCACACCCCGCCAGGAGACCTTCATGCTCATCACGCCACGCCCACCCCACACCGCCCTCCGCACCGCACTCGCGCATCGGCTCAGATCCGCGGCGCGCCTGGGCCTCGCCGGCCTCGCGATCGCGGCCCTCGCCGTCCCGGCCCCGCCGCAGGCCGCAGCCGCGCCCGCGCTCCCGGCCTACGCACCGGCCATCAACCCCCCGGGCTGCCCGCAGTATCCGCAGCCACCGCCGTTCACCTACCACGACCCCGGAAGCGGGTTCGACTACACCGTCGACGCGCTGGGACGCCCCATCCACGCCCTCAACTCCGCAACCGTCCGGACCGGCGGCGACATCCGCAACGACGCGTGCACCCGTGCGGTGGGCAACATCATGGGGACGATCAACGGCCGGCCCGCGGGCGGCCAGGGCTGGCACGGCGGCCACCTGGTCGCCGACATCCTGCACGGCCCCAGCGAGCGCTACAACCTCGTCCCCATGACGGTGAACTTCAACACCGGCCTGTACAAGTCGTTCGAGAACGTCGCCAGCCTGTGCCTCAACACCGGGCACGTCACCGTCGACCGGTACGAGGTCGAGGTCAGCTACCCCGCGACCCCTCCCGCCACCGACTTCCCCTCCCGCTACCACCTTCGGATGCACCTCACCGGCAACAACGGCCACCAGGAGGACATCGACATGATCCTCCCGTGGAACCCCACCGACGCCGACAAGGAGGCGGCAACGGAGATCCTCACGGCCGCTCGGGACAACCTGGCCTGCTAAGCAGCCCGGCCCCGCCCTCCTTGGCGTGCAGCCCGCTGCCTGTTCCCTGGCCTCAAGACCCGGGAACAGGCAGCCGACGCGTTCTGAGACCGAGCCGCCCGGGAGGCCGCAGCACCGGAGACCACGGGCCGGGCACGGCCGACGACACCACCCGTCGGCACGGACGCCCGACCGCGGCCTCCAAGAAGCACGACCGCACTGTGCCGACGGACCGCCACGGCTCCCGGAAGCCGCCCGCCGGCAGCAGCCCGTTCCTCGTTGCCGGCCAGGCCGCGCCGATCCCGCACGACCATCCGCCTGACGAGCGGACGGGCCCTCCGGCCCGCCGAGAACACTTCCACCGCTGGACAGGTGTGCGGCTTCGGTGCTCGTTCGAGTGGTTCCCAACAAGGCACCGATTGCCCCCTCGCCGGTCGGGCTACAGGTAGCCGAGCGCGCCCCTGCGTTCCCCGCCCGCACCCTCCTACGGAGCGACCATGCAGAATCCCGTCTTCACGGGCCGAATCCCGTCCGCCTCCTTCGTCACCACCGGCATCGGCGACTCCGGCGAAGGAGAGCAGGTGCTGAATGTCCAGAACGTCTCCGGACACGACATCACCATCCGGGCTGGCGAGTCGTTCCAGGTCCCCATGTACACCGGCCTGCCGGAGGAGTAACCCCTCCTGTCGGGGCCGCACACCGGGTGCGGTCCCGACATTCCGGTAGATGGCGCAGGTCCCCCGACACCGGCCGGACGCCGGCTACGGCCTGCCCTGGCAGCTCGGGGGCTCACCGGGCGCCAGCGCCGCGTTATCGAGGTCATCCGGGATTCCGTGCAGCGGCGCCACCGCCCATGCGCGAGATCGGCCAGGCCGTCGGCTTGTCCAGCACGTCCTCGGTCGCGCACCAGCTGGTCGTGTTGGAGTGCAAGGGCGTCCTGCGCCGCGACCGCCACCGGCCGCGCGCCTGCACCCTCTCCACCCATCGCCTTGCCGGCGAGAGAGAGAACACGGCCTCGACGGCGATCCGGCCGACCACCTCCTACGTCCCCCTGGTCGGTCGGATCGTCGCCGGAGGACCAGTCCTGGCCGCGCAGGGTGTCGAAGACGTCCTCGCGTTGCCCCGTCAGCTGGTCGGTGAGGGCGAACTGTTCGCGCTCACCGTGGCTGGCGGTTCTCTGAGCGGCCCCGGCGCGGCCATCATCGACGGAGACACGTCGCCGCGATGATCGACGGCAAGGCCACCGTCAAGCGCCTCAAGCGGGAGAACGGCCGAACCTGGCTCTTGCCCCACAACCCGGCCTACGAGCCCATCAGCGGCGACCACGCGACCGTCCTCCGCAAGGTCGTCGCCGTCCTGTGCTGCATCAGGCCCACGCCCCCAGACTATCTGAACCTCCACGGCCGACGACTGGGCTCTGACCGCACGCCCCATCCCGGCCTGAAGCTGTCCCGATGGCGAAGGCCTGGCGTGGTGCGGTGCCCGGCTGAGTGCCGGGCACCGCAGCCTTACGGGTTCCGGCCCGGTCAGTCCCCTCCGCCCACGGTGGCGGATCCGCTGGTGTTCCCGCCCCAGACCAGGTCGGTCGGCGATGAGAGGCCCGTGCCCTCGATCGTCACGGTTTCATCGCGGGAGGTGCCGACGGTGACCTGCGGTCCGCGCGCCGCGTGGGCGGCCACGGGTACGGCAAGGGCCAGGGAGAGTCCGGCGAGCACGGCAACAGCCACGCTTCGACGTCGCATAGTGTCCTCCAGGTGTCGAGGGAAGTGTTGACCGGATACCGTCCCCGGTGGGCGCCAGGTGACGGAACGGCGGCCGGATTCATCCGAAGGTGAATGCCTAGCGCGCAGGCAGTGACACCACCGACGGGCCAACCTGTCAGTTCCAGGGCGAGTACCGCCCTCAGCCGGCGACCAGCCCGGACGCGATTTGCGCACCGGCCATGCCCGTCAGGCCGCTCCCACCCACCTGCCCCGCCGGGCCAGCCGCGCCCGGTGTGGCGAACACGCGCCAACATCCACGGCACGGCACCTGGATCCGCAGCGGTCATCGTTCCTGTGAACCGGCGGTGGGGTGGGGAGGTCCTCGCACGGAACACAGCGGGTTCCTGGCCAGAGGCGTTTAGGAATCCGGGAACCCGATGGCTTCCCGTCAGGGGCGACTCCATGATCGAGGCCGGAATCTGCGACGGCGACTGGGTCACCGTCCGCCGCCAGCCGACCGCCGAGAACGGCCAGATCGTGGCCGCCATGATCGACGGCGAGGCCACGGTCAAGCGCCTGCGCCACCGCGACGGCACCGCCTGGCTGATGCCGGCCAACCCGGTCTACGAGCCTCTGCCGGGTGCTCAGGCGACCATCCTCGGACGGGTCGTCGCCGTACTCCGCAGCCTGTAACGAGTCCGGGCCGACGATTCGATGCATTCTTCACGGCAGGCTTTGCCTTGACATGTCGGGCGTCACCCGCAAGCCTACGCGCCGAGAGATGATCATCCGATGATCAGCCCTCCACCTCCACGCCGACCTGACACCATGACCTCGTTGGCCACACAGCCGAAACAGAAAACAAATGGAACCGGACATGATAAATCCCCATAGGAGGCCGTGCGCGAAAATATCAAGGCTGCAATAAACGACATTTCAGCGGGAAATAAACTCACCGCCGCGATCAGATCGTTTACATTGAGCCCAGCACCGCACGGGGGAGGAACCAGTGCCACAGGACCAAGACGACTGGCGGGACGCGGCCGCCTGCCGCACCACCGATCCGGACGAGATGTTCGTCGACCACCCGGCACAGAGCCGCGCCAAGATCACTTGCACCGGCTGCCCGGTCCGGACCGAGTGCCTGGCCCACGCCCTGGACAACCGGATCGAGTTCGGCGTCTGGGGCGGCATGACCGAGAGGGAACGGCGCGCCCTGCTGCGCCGCCGACCGACCGTCGGCTCGTGGCGCAACCTCCTGGAGGCCGCCCGGACCCGGCACGACTACGAGTCCGGGGAACGGGACCAGTCGGCCGCCTGAACCCGGCGGCGTGGTCAGTCCCGCAGCCCACGCCAGACCGGCTGCCGCAGACGCCCGGCAGGAGTGAGCTCCAGGAACTGCACCTCAGCACGGAGACGGGGAACGACGAACCGGACCTCGACGCCAGCCGGCACGCCCAGCCCTCCGGAGACGCCGGCGAACGGGCTGCGCGGCGCGGCGAGCCGGTGCAAATCGGCACCTAGGCCGCGCCGCTCGGCGTCCGCGAAGCCCGTCCCGACCGCGCCCACGAACAGCAGCCGGCCACCCTCGTCCTCGGGCACGCCGACCAGGACCGCGCGCACCGACTTCCCGCTGCGCCCGCCGGGAACCCAACCGCCGATCACGACATCTGCCACCTGGAGGTGCTTCTGCTTCACCCAGTCCCGGGAGCGGGCACCGGCCCGGTACGGCGAGCCGGCCCGCTTCGCGATGACGCCTTCGAGCCGATGGTCGCGGGTCCAGGCGAAGGCCTCGGCCACCGACGTCCAGGCCGGTGGGACCCGAACCCGCGGGCGGTCCAGGTTGAGGCTCTCCAGGAGGCCACGGCGCTCTTTGTAGGGCACGGCGAACAACGCCCGGTCGGTGTGCAGCACGTCGAAAACCACGAGCACGGCCGGAGCCGCGGAGACTCCGGCGCGCACCGACTCCGGCCGCGAGCGGTGGACCCTGCTCTGGAGCCCCTGGAAGCTTGGGCGACCGTCCCGCATCACCACCAGCTCGCCGTCCAGCAGAAGCGGATTAGGGACGTCCGCGAGGGCCTCGACGACCTCAGGGAATCGGCTGGTGAAGTCCGTCCCGCGGCGGCCGACCAGGCGCACCTCGGCGCCTTCCCTGTACGCCAGGCAGCGGGCTCCGTCCCACTTGGCTTCCCCCTGCCAACCGGGTTCGGTCGGCAGGGGGCCAGCCACCGCGAGCATCGGCTCGATGTGCGGAAGGCGGACCGTCGGGGCCGCGTCGGGAGGGGACATACCTCCAGGATCGGTCGACTCGCTGCTTCTTGGAGCGGCTCCGACCGTTATCTGGGGTCACGGAGCTGTCTATACAGGTCAGTGGGCATCTGGCGCTGTCAGACACCTCACGGCGCCAAGCCGTCAAGTCGGGACAGCGGGCACGAGCTCAATGTTCGATTTTGAGGTCCCTGCCGGTGGTCAGGGAGCGTCTTTGGTGTGGCTTCGGGTGAAGTTCCATGGGGCGGGTGTATTGGCGGCCTCGTACTCGTCTGCGATGCCGAAGACGCTCCCGCATCCTGGGCATTCCGCCCGGCCGAACAGGTGCGTCAGGCCCCAGGCGAGCCGTTGCTGGCCATCCCGTACGGCCGACTCGTGCAGCGTCCGCCCGGTGCCGGTCAGCTCGTGCGGGGTGGCCGGCCGGAGCGGGACCTGGTGGACGTCCCCCAGGTGCCAGTCCCGGATCGAGGAGTAGCAGCCGTAGTCGCCCACCGCGATCGTCACCGAGGCGTCGCAGTGCGGGCAGGCGACGGTGACGAAGGAGTCGGTGAAGTCGTCCAGGGTCTCGAACCACAGGGGCTGGCCGTCGAACGCGAGCATGACCCGCAGCCGGCTGAGGTAGGTCTTCCCGTCCAGGCCAGGCCTCAGCCGAGCAGCAGCCGTGACCCGCAGCTCGGCCAGGGTCGGTGCGCACCGGGCGACTTCTTCGTCGACGCCGTGGGGTTGGAGGAGTCCACCCGCTATGGCGCCGGCCAGATCGAGCGCCCAGTCCCCGATGTCCTCGATCTTCGCGATGTCCGCCAGCCGCGGCAGTGCGGCGATGCTCGCGGGGGTGATCGTCCCCTGGTGGCACAAGCTCCCCCAGAGCAGGTCGATGGCCTCCTGGTCACGATCGACGGCCCGGTCCAGCAGCTCGGGTATCGCGTGTGCCTGGCCGTAGGCGTCGTGGAGTGTGGACCAGTCGATCATCCGGTGATTCAAGCACGCTGCCCAGCGGCCTCCGGTCGTTCTTCACCCACCGGCGGGTGATGCTGGACTTCTTGCCGGAGGCCGTGACGGGAGATGTGCCCGCGTAGGCAGGGTGTGGTTCCGGGCCACCGGCCCGGGTGTTTTCGGGTGGCTGTGGGTGGGGTGGCCCGGCGGTCGGTCGGGTGGTGGTGCGCCGGGTACGTCTGCGGGGTAGTGGCCGGTGGTGGGTCGGTGCGGCGTGGCGGTGGGGTGTTCGGGTGTTTCCCGGGGGTGGTTCCGGGCCGTCGGTCCGGGGTGTTCCGGGGAATTGCATGGTGTCTCCGGGATTTGCAAGACGGTTTGTCCGGCTGTTCGACGCCTGCTATTCCTGGGCAATGCTCGCGCGTATTCACCCTAAAGTGGTCTAGTCCACAATTTCTTTTGTTTCTGTTTTCGCCTTTCCTGGATTTGCGCGGGGTTTCCGGGGTTTCCTGAGTGTGTGTCGGGGGGTTGGTCGGGGTGTTCGTGCTGCGCCCGGTCCGCCGCTCGCGCCGCCTGTCCC
>NZ_JBEOWI010000073.1:0-33840 GCF_040296005.1 Kitasatospora sp. NPDC002551
CGTGCAGGTGCGGCCAGAGCTGGACGTCCGGGCCCTCGCCCAGGGCCGGGACACCCGGGAGCAGCGGCCGCGCGTCGATCCACTCGACCCGGCCGCCCTCGGCGCGCAGGACGTCGTCGACCACCGCGCGGGTCTCCGCGAGGTGCGGGGAGCAGGTGGCGTAGCCGACCACGCCGCCGATCCGGGTGGCGTCGATGGCCGAGCGCAGCAGGTCGCGCTGGAGCGGGCCGAAGGCGGCGACGTCCTGCGGACGGCGGCGCCAGCGGGCCTCGGGGCGCCGGCGCAGGGCGCCGAGCCCGGAGCACGGCACGTCGACCAGGACCCGGTCGAAGCCGCCGGCCCGCCAGGCGGGGCGGGTGCCGTCGGCGGCGATCACGGTGTACGGGCCGGGGTTGCCGGCCAGCGCCCGGGCGACCAGCCGGGCCCGGTGCGGCTGCTTCTCGCTGGCGACCAGCGCCGCGCCGCGCTCGGCGGCGAGCGCGGCGAGCAGCGCGGCCTTGCCGCCGGGGCCGGCGCAGCCGTCCAGCCACAGCCGGTCGGGGCCGTCCAGCGGCGCGGCGGCGAGGGCCAGCGCGACCAGCTGGCTGCCCTCGTCCTGGACGCCGGCCCGGTTCTCCCGCACCGCCTCGACGGAGGCCGGGTCGCCGCCCTCGGCGAGCCGCAGCGCGAACGGGGACCAGCGGCCCGGCTCGGCCTCGGGCAGCGCGTCGGCCAGCTCGCCGACGGTGGCCCGGCCGGGGCGGGCCACCAGGGTGACCTCGGGGCGCTCGTTGTCGGCGCGCAGCAGCTGCTCCACGGCGGTGCGCCCGGCGGCGTCCGGCTGCCAGCGGCCGAGCGAGTCCCACAGGGCGGCGACCACCCAGCGCGGGTGGGAGTGCACGACGGCGAGGTGGTCCTCGGCGTCCTGGTCGTACGGCGGGGCGACCCGCTCGATCCAGGTGTCCAGGTCGTGGGCGCTGATCCGGCGCAGCACGGCGTTGACGAACTTGGCCTTGCCGTCGCCGAGCACCACCCGGGCCAGCTCGACGGTGGCCGAGACGGCCGCGTGGCTGGGGATGCGGGTGGTGAGCAGCTGGTGGGCGCCGAGCGAGAGCACGTCCAGGACCGGCGGGTCGACCTTGCCGAGCGGGCGGTCGATGCAGGCGGCGATGATCGCGTCGTAGGTGCCCTGGAGCCGCAGGGTGCCGTAGACCAGCTCGGTGGCGAGGGCCGCGTCGCGCCGGTCCATGCCCTTCTGCTCGGCCTCCCGGAGCAGCGAGGGGAGGATCAGGTTGGCGTAGGCGTCGCGCTCGTCGACGGCGCGCAGGGCGCGGAAGGCGACGATCCGCGCCGGGTCCTTCTTCGGGCGCCGGTGCGGGCGCGGGGCGCGCTTTGCGCCGGACGCGCCGGGGGTGCCGTGGGTGCTGCTGGGCGTGCTCATGGGATGTGCCTCAAAGTGCTGCGGGGGCTATTGCGGGATCTCTCGAACAGTAACGCGGAAAACCGGTCTCAGCCGGACTCGCCCAGCCGCTCGCCGGACTCGATGCGCGCGCCGCGCGCCCAGTCCGCCGCCCGCATGGCCTTCTTGCCCTGCGGGCGCACCTCGCCGAGCTCGACCTCGTGGCTGCCGGTGCCGACCCGGACGCTGTTCTTGCCGACGGCCAGCTCGCCCGGCGCGAGGCCGGCGGAGCCGGGCAGCAGCCGCACCGGGCCGGTGACCTTGAGCCGCTCGCCGCGGAACCCGGTCCACGCGCCGGGCGCGGGGGCGCAGCCGCGCACCACCCGGTCGACCCGCAGCGCGGGCGCGGTCCAGTCGATCCGGGCGTCCTCGACGGTGATCTTGGGGGCGAGGGTGACGCCCTCGGCGGGCTGCGGGACGGCGTGCAGGCTGCCGTCGGCGATGCCGTCCATGGTGGCGGCGAGCAGCCGGGCGCCGGAGTGGGCGAGCCGCTCCAGCAGCTCGCCGCTGGTGTCGGCGGGGCGGACCTCCTCGGTGATCACGCCGTAGACCGGACCGGAGTCCAGGCCCTGCTCGATGAGGAAGGTGGACGCGCCGGTGACCTCGTCGCCGGCCAGCACCGCGTGCTGCACGGGGGCGGCGCCGCGCCAGGCGGGGAGCAGCGAGAAGTGCAGGTTGACCCAGCCGTGCGCGGGGATCTCCAGGGTGCCGGGGCGCAGCAGGGCGCCGTAGGCGACGACCGGGCAGCAGTCGGGGGCGAGCTCGGTGAGCCGGGCGACGAAGTCGGGGTCGCCCGGCTTCGCCGGCTTGAGGACCTCGATCCCGGCCTCCTCGGCGCGCTGGGCGACGGGGCTGGCGACGAGCTTGCGGCCGCGGCCGGCGGGGGCGTCGGGGCGGGTGACCACCGCGACGACCTCGTGCCGGTCGGAGGCCAGCAGGGCGTCCAGGGCGGGAACGGCGACCTCGGGGGTGCCGGCGAACACGAGGCGCATCAAGTGCCTTTCTGCGGTACTGAGTTGACGTGGGCGGCGGCGCTCAGCGCGCGGCGCCGAAGGTGCTGTGCGGGGAGACCTTGACCACCGGCGCGGGGCCGGAGCCCCAGTCGGCCTCGCGGATCGCCCTGAGCGCGGCCTTGCGCCGCTCGGTGTCGAGGCGGTCGATAAAGATGATGCCGTCGAGGTGGTCGGTCTCGTGCTGGATGCAGCGCGCGAGCAGCTGGGTGCCCTCGATGGTGACCGGGTCGCCGTACACGTTGAAGCCGCGGGCGACGACGCCGTGCGCGCGCCGGGTGTCGTAGCGCAGGCCGGGCAGCGAGAGGCAGCCCTCGGGGCCCTCCTGCTCCTCCTCGCTGAGCGACAGGTCCGGGTTCACCAGGTGCCCGGTGACGCCGTCCACGTGATAGGTGAACACCCTTAGGGAGACGCCGAGTTGGGGCGCGGCCAGGCCGGCGCCGGGGGCGTCGAGCATGGTGTCGGTGAGGTCCTTGACGAGGGTCCGGAGCTCCTTGTCGAAGGTGGTGACGGGTTGGGCGGTGGCGCGCAGGACGGGGTCTCCGAAGATGCGGATCGGCTGGATCGCCACGGATGCGGGCTCCTGTCCGTCGGGGTCCGGGTGCGGGGGTCGGGCTGCTCCTGACGAGCGGGCCGAGCAGCGTGCACGCGGCCGTCGGCCAGTCTATGCAATCCGCCCCGCGCGGGTTCCGGCACATCCCGCTCGCCCCGCCTGCGTGACCCCGGCGGGCGGTCCGGCGTTGGTCAAGTGGGATTGACCGTGGCCGGAGCGCGCGGGAAGGGCGCTCCGGCCGAGCGAACCGTACGGAAGGTGGCACGTAGGCCATGGCCGAGCAGATCAACCACGACGCCCGGGCGCGGGCGAGCCTGCACCTGCTGGTGCGGGACATCGAGCGGGTGAGGCGACAGGTCGACGCCCTGCGGACGCTCACCGCCCAGTTGGGCAACGTCTACCGGCCTCGCCGGCCCAGCACCTCGGCGGGCTTCGTCGTGTACGGGCGGGCCCCGGCGCCGACGGTGCGCCTGGCGCAGGAGCTGCGGGAGAGCGTGGAGACGCTGGTGGCGGCGGCGGTCGAGTTCGACCGCGCGCTGGGCTTCTCCTGGGACTCGGTGGGCTCGGCCCTCGGGGTCACCAAGCAGGCGGTGCACCGCCGGTACGGGATGCGCCGGCCGACCAGCGAGCTGCTGGCGGCGGGCGGAGCGGTGCCGGGCCAGGGCCGTCCGGACCGCTCCGAGGAGCTGCCCGTCCCCGCCCCGGCGGCCGCGCACACCGCCGCCCACGCGCCGGAGCACGACCGCTCCCCCGCCCCGGCCGGCCTGGCCGCGACCGTCCCCGCCGCCCGCCAGGGCGGCCTGGACCGCAGCAGCCTCGACCGGAGCGGCCTGGACCGGAGCGCACTGGACCGCCCCCCGCTGGACCGCCCGCCGCTGGACCGCCCGCCGCTGGACCGCCCCCCGATCGACCGCCCCCCGATCGACCGCGGCGCACTGGACCGCCCCGGCGTCCCGCTGCGCGGCTGACGCACCCCGGACGCCGGGTGAGGGCCGCGGGTACCGACACCGCGCCCCTCACCCGACGTCCGGTCCCGCACACCCGCCGACACCTACCAGCCGGCACCGGCCAGCCGGTGCCCGTCCGTCGGCGCCCGTCAGCCGATGTCCATCGGATCGATCCGCACCTTGACCACCTCCGGCGTCCGCAGCGCGATCCGCGCGATCTGCGCCGCCTTCAGCGCCGCCGCCAGCGCCGCGCCCTGCCCGGGCGGCACCCGCAGCAGCGCCCGCTCCTGCTCCTCCCCCCGCAGCGCCGCCACCGGCACCGGCCCGAGCACGTCCGCCTCGTCCGGCAGCCGGACCAGGTTCAGCAGGTCCGCCACCGCCGCCGGACTGCCGCTCACCGAGGCCATCCGGGCCACCGGCGGGAAGTGCAGCTGAGAGCGCTCGTCCAGCTCCAGCCCGGCGTGCCCGAGCGGGTCCCAGCGCACCAGCGCCTGCACCGGCCGCGCCGTCGGCTCGGCGACCACCACCACCGTCCCGCCCTCGGCGGACGGCCGCACCAGCGCCGCGGCGGCCGTCCAGAGCCGCAGCGCCTCCTCCCCGGCCCGCAGGTCGGGCCGGCTCAGCAGCGCCCAGCCGTCCAGCAGCAGCGCCGCCGCGTACCCGCTCCCGCCCTCGACGACCGGCTCGGCGCCGGGCGTGGAGATCACCAGCGCCGGCTCGTCCGGGACGGTCGTCAGCACCGCGTCCCGCCCCGAGGTGCGCACCGGGACGCGCGGGAACGCCTTGCCCAGCTCCTCGGCCGTCCGCCGGGCGCCGACCACCTGCGCCCGCAGCCGGAACGAGCCGCACTCCGGGCAGTGCCAGTCCCGCTCCTCCTCCCCGCACCACTGGCAGCGCAGCGGCGCGTCCGCCCCGGCCGCCTCCAGCGGGCCCTCGCAACGGCGGCAGCGGGCGGGCGTGCGGCAGCGTCCGCAGGCCAGCCGGGGCACGTAGCCGCGCCGGGGCACCTGGATGAGCACCGGCCCGCCGGCCGCCAGGCCCTCGCGGGCCGCCTCCCAGGCGATCGAGGGCAATCGGGCGGCCTGCGCCGCGGCGTCCCGGTGCTGGTCCTGGTCGGTGACGGTGCGCACCCGCGGCGCGGTGCGGCGCACCGTCTCCCGGTCGGCGGCCAGCGACCGGGCCCACCCGGTGCGCACCAGCTGGGCGCCCTCCACGGTGACGGCGTGCCCGCCGAGCAGGACGGCCGCGCCCTCCTCGGCGGCGCGCAGCAGAGCGACCTCCCGCACGTGCGGGTGCGGGGCGCGCGGGTCGCTGTGGCTGGAGTCGCCGTCGGACCAGACCACCACCAGCCCGAGGTCGTGCACCGGCGCGAACATCGCGGCCCGGGTGCCGACGGCGGCGTGCACCGAGCCGCGGCTCACCTGGAGCCAGCGCCGGTAGCGCTCGCGCGGGCCGAGGTCGGCGGCCAGCACGGCGTGCAGGCCCTCGCCGAGCAGTTCGGTCAGCGCCCGGTCGACCCGGGCCACCGAGCGCCCGTCCGGCAGCACCACCAGGGCGCCCCGCCCGCCCGCGAGGGTGGCGGCGACGGCGCGGGCGATCTCGTACGGCCAGCCGGGGCCGGGCAGCGCCGTCCAGACCGCCCGGGGCGAGCCGCCGCCGGCCAGCGCGGCGAGGAAGTCCGGGCCGGCCGGGTAGCGGGACCAGCCACCGGGCGCGGGCGCCGCCGGGCGCGGGCGGGGCGGCGGCGAGGGCTCGGCCTCCGCCTTGGCGTGCCGGGGCGGCACCGCGAGCTGCAGGACGTCGGCCAGCGTGCCCGCGTACCGGTCGGCGACGGTGCGGCACAGCCGCAGCAGCTGCGGGGTGAGCACCGGCTCGGGCGAGAGGACCTGGGCGAGCGGGGCGAGCGGGCCGGGGAAGTCGCTCTTCTCCAGCCGGGCGACGATGAAGCCGTCGTGCAGTTCCCCGCCCTCGCGCTGGCCCTTGACCACGCGCGCCCCGAAGCGCACCCGCACCCGCACGCCGGGCCGGGCCTCCTCGGCCATCGCGGCGGGCACCTCGTAGTCGAAGAACTTGTCGATGGTGAGCACGCCCTTGTCGACGACCACCCGGGCGACCGGCAGGTGCTCGGCCCGCTTGGCGCCGCGCCAGGTGCGCGGCTTGGCCCGGCGGACCGTCTCCCGGATGAACGCCAGCTGCTCCGGCGCCCCGCCCTCGTCACTCCCCTGCGTGCTGCTCATCGCCCCAAGTAGTACCAGGTCCCACCGACAAAACAGCAGGTGGTGGCCGCCCGGAGTGCCGGGCGGCCACCACCTGCCGTCAAACGATCGGGTCGGCCGATCAGGCCTCGACGGCCTTCTTCAGCTGCTCCACGCGGTCGGTCCGCTCCCAGGTGAAGTCCGGCAGCTCACGGCCGAAGTGGCCGTAGGCGGCGGTCTGCGAGTAGATCGGGCGCAGCAGGTCGAGGTCGCGGATGATCGCGGCCGGGCGCAGGTCGAAGACGTCGGTGACGGCCTTCTGGATGGTGAGGACCGGCACGGTCTCGGTGCCGAAGGTCTCCACGAACAGGCCGACCGGCTCGGCCTTGCCGATCGCGTACGCGACCTGGACCTCGGCGCGGCGGGCGAGGCCGGCGGCGACGATGTTCTTCGCCACCCAGCGCATCGCGTACGCGGCCGAGCGGTCCACCTTGGACGGGTCCTTGCCGGAGAAGGCGCCGCCGCCGTGGCGGGCCATGCCGCCGTAGGTGTCGATGATGATCTTGCGGCCGGTGAGGCCGGCGTCACCCATCGGGCCGCCGATCTCGAAGCGGCCGGTCGGGTTGACCAGCAGGCGGTAGCCCTCGGTGACGAGCTTGATGCCCTGGTCGGCCAGCGCCTTCAGCTCCGGCTCCACGACGAACTCGCGGATGTCCGGGGTGAGCAGCGACTCCAGGTCGATGTCACTGGCGTGCTGGGTGGAGACGACCACGGTGTCGAGGCGGACGGCCTTGTCGCCGTCGTACTCGATGGTGACCTGGGTCTTGCCGTCGGGGCGCAGGTACGGGATGGTGCCGTTCTTGCGGACCTCGGTGAGGCGGCGCGAGAGGCGGTGG
This sequence comes from Kitasatospora sp. NPDC002551, assembly GCF_040296005.1. NCBI lineage: Bacteria > Bacillati > Actinomycetota > Actinomycetes > Kitasatosporales > Streptomycetaceae > Kitasatospora > Kitasatospora sp. NPDC002551. Next base: position 7,040 of record NZ_JBEOWI010000073.1, read on the forward strand.
GCCAGGGTGATCGGCAGCGGCATCAGCTCGGGCGTCTCGTCGGACGCGTAGCCGAACATCAGGCCCTGGTCACCGGCGCCCTGCTTGTCCAGGTCGTCCGCGTCGTCCCTCTGGGTGGCACCCTCGACACGGGCCTCGTACGCGGTGTCGACGCCCTGCGCGATGTCGGGGGACTGGGCACCGATCGAGACCGAGACGCCGCAGGACGCGCCGTCGAAGCCCTTCTTGGAGCTGTCGTAGCCGATCTCCAGGATCTTGTCCCGGACGAGCTGGGCGATCGGCGCGTACGCCTTGGTGGTCACCTCGCCGGCCACGTGCACCTGGCCGGTGGTGATGAGCGTCTCCACCGCGACCCGGGAGGTCGGGTCCTCGCGGAGGAGAGCGTCAAGGATGGTGTCGCTGATCTGGTCAGCGATCTTGTCGGGGTGGCCCTCGGTCACGGACTCCGAGGTGAACAGGCGGCGAGACACAGCGCTCCCTGGGGTTGCAGCGGCTGCTGACTGAAAGACCCCGGACGGATCCGGGGGCTTCCGGAAAGACTTGATTCCTGGAGTGTAACGGTCAGCTACCGAGAAACGTCACGCGATTCCGCAATTGAAGACCGTCCGCCCACCCTTCGAGATCACCCGACGGAAGGATCGAGCCGTTCCGCGACGAGGTCCCAGACGACGTCCGCCAGAACCTCCTTCGGGCCCACCGGAACGGGCGTCTCACTGCCGTCGGCGCCCAGCACCACGGCCTCGTTGACGTCCTGGCCGAAGGCCTTGCCGTCGCCGACCTCGTTGACGACCAGCAGGTCGCAGCCCTTGCGGGCGAGCTTGGCCCGGCCGTTGGCGAGCACGTCGTCGGTCTCCGCCGCGAACCCCACGACGAGTTGCCCCGAACGGGTGCGGTGGGCCGACAGCTCCGCCAGGACGTCGGGGTTGCGGACGAGCGCGACCGGCGCCGGCTCGACGCCCTCGACCTTCTTGATCTTGCCCTCGGCGTAGACCGCGGGCCGGAAGTCGGCCACCGCCGCGGCCATGACCACGGCATCCGCGTCCCCGGCCGCCTTCAGCGCGGCCTCCCGCAACTCCAGCGCGGTGGCCACCCGGACCACCTCCACCCCGGCCGGATCGGGCAGCGCCGCATTGGCCGAGATCAACGTCACACGGGCGCCGCGGGCCGCCGCGGTGACCGCCAGCGCGTAGCCCTGCTTGCCGGAGGAGCGGTTGCCGAGGTAGCGGACCGGGTCCAGCGGCTCACGGGTGCCACCCGCCGAGACCACCACGTGCCGGCCGGCCAGGTCGGTGCGCTCCCCGCCGTGGCGCAGCACCGCGCGGCAGGCGTCGAAGATCGCCGACGGCTCGGGCAGCCGGCCCTTGCCGGTGTCCTTGCCGGTCAGCCGCCCGCTGGCGGGCTCCAGCACGATCACGCCCCGGCGGCGCAGCGTGGCGACGTTCTCCCGGGTCGCCGGGTGCTCCCACATCTCGGTGTGCATCGCGGGCGCCAGGACGACCGGGCAGCGCGCGGTGAGCAGGGTGTTGGTCAGCAGGTCGTCGGCGAGCCCGTGGGCCGCCTTGGCCATCAGGTCCGCGGTGGCCGGGGCGACCACGACCAGGTCGGCGTTCTGTCCGATCCGCACGTGCGGCACCTCGTGCACGCTCTCCCAGGTCTCGGTGGCGGCCGGGCGGCCGGAGAGCGCCGCCCAGGTGGCCTCGCCGACGAAGTGCAGCGCCGCCGCGGTGGGCACCACGGTCACCTGGTGGCCGGACTCGGTGAACCGCCGCAGCAGCTCGCACGCCTTGTACGCGGCGATCCCGCCGCTGACGCCGAGGACGACCCGCGGCGCGTCCGTCCGCTCCGTGCTGCCGCTCATGTTCCCAGCTCTCCTCGTGGCGGTCCTCAGGTGCCTGCCAACCCTACGGCGCGCCGACGATCACCCGCACTGTGGCACCCCCCACACGCGTCCGGGAACGCCGAAGGGCCCGTCGGAGCGGACTCCGACGGGCCCTTCGCACGAAGGTGGGACCGCCTCAGGCGGCCTCGACCGCCTCGGCGGTCAGCATGCCGGCGTTGATCTCGCGCAGCGCGATCGACAGCGGCTTCTCGTGCACGTGGGTGTCGACCAGCGGGCCGACGTACTCCAGCAGGCCCTCGCCGAGCTGGGAGTAGTACGCGTTGATCTGACGCGCACGCTTGGCCGCGTAGATGACCAGGCTGTACTTGGAGTCGGTGGCCTCAAGCAGCTCGTCGATCGGCGGGTTGATGATGCCCTCGGGCGCGGTCATGGAAGAGGACACGCGAAAACCTTCCGAAAGGATGGAAAAGACAACAGGTCAGCCTACACCGAGCAAGGCTAGCAGTTCGCCCGCCACCTGCTCGACGGAGGTGTTGACCAGGGTCGTGTCGAACTCCGGCTCGGCCGCCAGTTCGACCTTCGCGGCCTCCAGCCGCTTCTCGATCACGTCCTGCGGCTCGGTGCCCCGGCCGGTGAGCCGGCGCACCAGCTCCTCCCAGCTCGGCGGGGCCAGGAACACCAGCTGCGCCTCGGGCATGGACTCCCGCACCTGGCGGGCGCCCTGCAGGTCGATCTCCAGCAGCACGGGTTCGCCGCGCTCCAGCTTCTCCTGGACCGCCGTGCGGGGCGTGCCGTAGCGGTTCCCCGCGAACACGGCCCACTCCAGCAACTCACCGTTGGCGATCAGCTTGTCGAACTCGTCGTTGTCGACGAAGTGGTACTGGACCCCGTCCTGCTCGCCCGGCCTCGGGTGGCGGGTCGTCGCCGACACCGAGAGCCAGACCTCGGGGTGCTGCTTCCTCATATGAGCGACGACCGTGCTCTTGCCGACCCCCGAGGGGCCGGAGAGCACGGTCAGCCGCGGACGCTCACTCATGCACCGATTATCCCGGATCGTGGGCGATCCCGGGACCACGGGGCACGGTCAGGCGGCACCGCCGCCGAACTCCCGCTCCAGGGAGGCGATCTGGTTGGTTCCGAGACCGCGGACACGGCGGCTCTCGGAGATGCCGAGCCGTTCCATGATCTGCTTGGCCCGGACCTTGCCCACGCCCGGAAGGGACTCCAGCAGCGCGGAGACCTTCATCTTGCCGATCACGTCGTTGTCGGCCTTGCCGGCCTTGATCACCTCGTGCAGGGAGGCGCCGGAGTGCTTGAGCCGGTTCTTCACCTCGGCGCGCTCCCGGCGAGCCTCGGCGGCCTTGGCGAGCGCGGCGGTGCGCTGTTCAGGGGTAAGGGGCGGAAGAGCCACGCCGTTCACCTCAGGTGTGGATGGAAGGGATTGAACTCTGACTGTTGTGGTTCCCAGGACACCGGCCAGAGGGCGAACTCGCCGCCCCTGACCTGCGGGAGCAGCGGGAATCGCGGCTCTTCGGTGACCTATCGCCGGACACTACCCGGATTGCGGCTCCACGTCAGGAAAAGAACACGAAAAGTCCTGGTCAGCCAAGGCCGACCAGGACTTTCCCGGGCAAAATGACCGTGATTGCGAACCTTGGACGCCACCGATGTGACGGCGCTCACGTCAAGCCGCCGTCCCCGCGGGCCGTCGCAGCACGTCACGGCGGCACCGCGCGGCGTTCGCCAGGAGCGAACCCCGCCTCCGCGTCCGCTACTTGACCGCGTCGGCGTACTCCTGGACAAAACGGTCGGCGGCCGAGCGCAGCGCCTCCACCGAGGGGCCGTGCCTCAGCACGTCCCGGCTGACGCTGGGCACCACGTTGCGCACCGAGGCGCCGAAGACCCGCGGCAGGTCCGCCATGGTCGCGCCCTGGGCACCGATCCCGGGGGCGAGCAGCGGGCCGTTGATCGCCAGGTCCACGCCGGCGTCGGCCAGCGTCGCCCCGACCACCGCGCCGAACGAGCCCAGCGGCTCGGCACCGGCGTTCGCGGCGGCCAGCTGCCGCAGCACGGCGGCCGCCACCGGCTCGCCGTCCGCGCCCACGGCACGCTGCACCTCGGCGCCCTCCGGGTTGGAGGTGAGCGCCAGCGCGAAGACGCCCGCGCCGTTGGCGGTGGCGAGGTCCAGCGCCGGGCGCAGCGAGCCGAAGCCCAGGTAGGGGCTGACCGTCAGGGCGTCGGAGAACAGCGGGCTGCCGGGCGACAGGAAGGCCTCGGCGTAGGCGGCCATGGTCGAGCCGATGTCGCCGCGCTTGGCGTCCATGAGGACGAGCGCGCCGGCCGCCCTGGCCTCCTCGACGGACTTCTCCAGGACGGCGAAGCCCCGGGAGCCGAAGCGCTCGAAGAAGGCGGCCTGCGGCTTGAGCACGGCCACCTGCCCGGCCAGCGCCTCGACGACGGTGCGGCTGAAGGTCTCCAGGCCCGCGACGGTGTCCTCCAGGCCCCAGGCGGCCAGCAGGGAGGCGTGCGGGTCGATGCCGACGCAGAGCTGGCCGCGGGTGTCGAGGGCGCGGCGCAGGCGGGTGCCGAAGGGGGCGAGGGTCATGACGTCCTTCCGGAGAGCGTGAGAGGAGGGTTCAGGAGGCCGTGCGCGTGTCCACCGCGCTGCCGACGGCGGCGGCCAGGTCGCGGAAGCCGCCGGCCCGGACGCGGGCGGACAGGCCCTGGTGGATGCGGCGGCACCAGAGCGGGCCCTCGTAGATGAAGGCGCTGTAGCCCTGGACCAGGTCGGCGCCGTGCACGATGCGCTGCCAGGCGTCCTCGGCGGTCTCGATCCCGCCGACCGAGACCAGCACCAGCCGGCCGCCGGTGCGGGCGCGCAGCCGCTGGAGGACCTCCAGCGCGCGCTCCTTGAGCGGGGCGCCGGACAGGCCGCCCATGCCGATCTCCTTCACCCGGGCGGCGTCGCTGCGCAGGCCCTCGCGGCCGATCGTGGTGTTGGTGGCGATGATGCCGTCCAGGCCCAGCTCCAGGGCGAGGTCGGCGACCCCGTCGATGTCCTCGTCGGCCAGGTCCGGGGCGATCTTGACCAGCAGCGGCACGTGGTGCGGGGTGGTCCGGTCGGCGGCCTCGCGCACCGCGCTCAGCAGCGGGCGCAGGTGCTCGACGGCCTGCAGGTTGCGCAGCCCCGGGGTGTTCGGCGAGCTGACGTTGACCACCAGGTAGTCGGCGTAACGGGCCAGCCGCTCGGTGGACTTGACGTAGTCGGCGACCGCGTCGGCCTCCTCGACCACCTTGGTCTTGCCGATGTTGACGCCCACCACCGGGGTGGAGCTGGTGTGCGGACGGGCGGCGAGCCGGGCGGCGACCCGGGCCGAGCCCTGGTTGTTGAAGCCCATCCGGTTGATCAGGGCGCGGTCCTCGACCAGCCGGAACAGCCGCGGCTGCGGGTTGCCCGGCTGGGCCTCGCCGGTGACGGTGCCGATCTCGACGTAGTCGAAGCCGAGCATCGACAGGCCGTCGATGCCGACGCCGTTCTTGTCGAAGCCGGCCGCCAGGCCGAACGGGCCGGGCAGCGCGAGGCCGAGGGCGTCGGTGCGCAGCGCCCGGTCGCGCGGGGCGAGCACCAGCCGGACGAGGCCGCGCAGGCCGGGCACCGAGGAGGCCAGCCGGATCCAGAAGAAGGCCAGGTGGTGGGCCTTCTCGGGGTCCATCTTCTTGAAGACGAGGTCGAACAGCAGCTTGTACACAAAGTCCTCCCAGGGCATGGAAGTGGGGGGCACCCGGCGGTACTGGTGCCCCCCACTGGAGTGGTGCTACTTGGCGCGGCCGGCGTTGATCAGCTCGGCGTGCTCCTGGAGCGACATGACGCCGACCTCGTCGCGCAGCAGCCGGTCGATGCCCTGGACGGCGGCACCCATGGCCTGGACGGTGGTCAGGCAGGGCACGGCGCGGGCCACGGCGGCGGTGCGGATCTCGTAGCCGTCGAGACGGCCGCCGGTGCCGTACGGCGTGTTGATGATGAGGTCGACCTCACCGTCGTGGATCAGCTGGACGATGGTCTTCTCGCCGTTCGGGCCCTCGCCCTCGCTGTGCTTGCGCACCACGGTGGCGGGGATGCCGCCGCGCTGGAGCACCTCGGCGGTGCCGGCGGTGGCGAGCAGCTCGAAGCCGAGGCCGACCAGCGCCCGGGCCGGGAAGACCAGGTTGCGCTTGTCGCGGTTGGCGACCGAGACGAAGACCTTGCCCTTGGTCGGCAGCGCGCCGTACGCGCCGCTCTGGGACTTGGCGTAGGCGGTGCCGAAGACCCGGTCCAGGCCCATGACCTCGCCGGTGGAGCGCATCTCCGGGCCGAGCACGGTGTCCACGCCGCGGCCGTGCACGTCGCGGAAGCGGCTCCACGGCATCACGGCCTCCTTGACCGCGATCGGCGCGTCGGCCGGCAGCGTGCCGCCGTCGCCGTCGGCCGGCAGCAGGCCCTCGGCGCGCAGCTCGGCGATGGTGGCGCCGAGCGAGACCCGGGCGGCGGCCTTGGCCAGCGGCACCGCGGTCGCCTTGGAGGTGAACGGCACGGTGCGCGAGGCGCGCGGGTTGGCCTCCAGGACGTACAGGATGTCCCCGGAGAGCGCGAACTGGATGTTGATCAGACCGCGCACCCCGACGCCGCGGGCGATCGCCTCGGTGGAGGCGCGCAGCCGCTTGATGTCGTACCCGCCGAGGGTGATCGGCGGCAGGGCGCAGGCGGAGTCGCCGGAGTGGATGCCGGCCTCCTCGATGTGCTCCATGACGCCGCCGAGGTAGAGCTCGGTGCCGTCGTAGAGGGCGTCGACGTCGATCTCCACCGCGTCGTCGAGGAAGCGGTCGATCAGCACCGGGTGCTCGGAGATCAGACCGGCGTGCCGCTCCAGGTAGGAGGCGAGCGACTCCTCGTCGTAGACGATCTCCATGCCGCGGCCGCCCAGCACGTAGGACGGGCGGGCGAGGACCGGGTAGCCGATCTCGTCGGCGATGGCCTTGGCCTCGTCGAAGGAGAAGGCGGTGCCGTGCTTGGGGGCCGGCAGGCCCGCCTCGCGCAGCACGCGGCCGAAGGCGCCGCGCTCCTCGGCGAGGTCGATCGCCTCGGGCTGGGTGCCGACGATCGGCACGCCGTTGTCCTTCAGCGCCTGCGCCAGGCCGAGCGGGGTCTGGCCGCCGAGCTGGACGATCACACCCGCCAGCGGGCCGGCCTGCTGCTCGGCGTGGACGATCTCCAGCACGTCCTCCAGGGTGAGCGGCTCGAAGTAGAGCCGGTCGGAGGTGTCGTAGTCGGTGGAGACGGTCTCCGGGTTGCAGTTGACCATGACGGTCTCGTACCCGGCCTCGGCGAGCGCGAAGGAGGCGTGCACGCAGGAGTAGTCGAACTCGATGCCCTGGCCGATGCGGTTCGGGCCGGAGCCGAGGATGATCACCGCGGGCTTGGTGCGCGGGGCGACCTCGTTCTCCTCGTCGTAGGACGAGTAGAAGTACGGGGTCCTCGCGGCGAACTCGGCGGCGCAGGTGTCGACGGTCTTGAACACCGGGCGGATGCCCAGCGCGTGCCGGACCTCGCGGACCACGTCGGGCCTGAGCCCGCGGATCTCGCCGACCTGCTGGTCGGAGAAGCCGTGCCGCTTGGCGTGCCGCAGCAGCTCCGGGGTGAGCTCGGGCGCCTCGGCCAGCTCGCCGGCGATCTCGTCGAGCAGGAAGAGCTGGTCGACGAACCACGGGTCGATCTTCGTGGCCTCGAACACCTCCCCGGGGGTGGCGCCGGCGCGGATCGCCTGCATCACGGTGTTGATCCGGCCGTCGGTCGGCACGACCGCCTTGGCCAGCAGCTCCGCCTTGTCGCCGACCGGGCCGACCCAGGTGAACTGGGAGCCCTTCTTCTCCAGCGAGCGCAGCGCCTTCTGCAGCGCCTCGGGGAAGTTGCGGCCCAGCGCCATCGCCTCGCCGACCGACTTCATGGTGGTGGTCAGCGTGGCGTCGGCGGACGGGAACTTCTCGAACGCGAAGCGCGGGACCTTGACCACGACGTAGTCGAGGGTCGGCTCGAAGGAGGCCGGGGTCTCCTCGGTGATGTCGTTGGGGATCTCGTCCAGGGTGTAGCCGACGGCCAGCTTGGCGGCGATCTTGGCGATCGGGAAGCCGGTGGCCTTGGAGGCGAGCGCCGAGGAGCGGGAGACGCGCGGGTTCATCTCGATGACGATGACCCGGCCGTCGACGGGGTTGACGGCGAACTGGATGTTGCAGCCGCCGGTGTCGACGCCGACCTCGCGGATCACCGCGATGCCGATGTCGCGCAGGATCTGGTACTCGCGGTCGGTGAGCGTCATCGCCGGGGCGACGGTGATCGAGTCGCCGGTGTGCACGCCCATCGGGTCGAAGTTCTCGATGGAGCAGACGACCACGACGTTGTCGTTCTTGTCGCGCATCAGCTCCAGCTCGTACTCCTTCCAGCCGAGGATGGACTCCTCCAGGAGCACCTCGGTGGTCGGCGAGAGCGTCAGGCCCTGTCCGGCGATGCGGCGCAGGTCCTCCTCGTCGTGCGCGAAGCCGGAGCCGGCGCCGCCCATGGTGAAGGAGGGGCGCACGACGACCGGGTAGCCGCCCAGGGTGTCGACCCCGGCGAGGACCTCGTCCATGGTGTGGCAGATGACCGAGCGGGCGGACTCGCCGTGCCCGATCTTGGCGTTCACCGCTTCCACCACGCCCTTGAAGAGCTCGCGGTCCTCGCCCTTGTTGATCGCCTCGACGTCGGCGCCGATCAGCTCGACGCCGTACTTCTCCAGCGTCCCCGCCTGGTGCAGCGAGATCGCGGTGTTCAGCGCGGTCTGGCCGCCCAGGGTGGGGAGCAGCGCGTCGGGGCGCTCCTTGGCGATGATCTTCTCGACGAACTCGGGGGTGATCGGCTCGACGTAGGTGGCGTCGGCGATCTCCGGGTCGGTCATGATCGTCGCCGGGTTCGAGTTCACCAGCACGACCCGCAGGCCTTCGGCCTTCAGGACCCGACACGCCTGCGTGCCCGAGTAGTCGAACTCGGCGGCCTGGCCGATCACGATCGGGCCGGACCCGATCACCAGGACGGACTTGATGTCAGTGCGCTTAGGCACGCTGGCCCTCCATGAGCTTCACGCTGTGCTTGTTGTCGCCTCGCATGAGCTCGACGAACCGATCGAAGAGGTACGCCGCGTCGTGCGGGCCGGCGGCGGCCTCCGGGTGGTACTGCACCGAGAAGGCGGGCACGTCCAGCGCCTGGAGGCCCTCGACCACGTCGTCGTTGAGGCAGACGTGGGAAACCTCGACCCGGCCGTAGGGCGTGTCGCTGACCTTGTCGAGCGGTGCGTTGACGGCGAAGCCGTGGTTGTGCGCGGTGACCTCGACCTTGCCGGTGGTGCGGTCCTGGACCGGCTGGTTGATGCCGCGGTGGCCGTACTTGAGCTTGTAGGTGCCGAAGCCCAGCGCCCGGCCGAGGATCTGGTTGCCGAAGCAGATCCCGAAGAACGGGGTCCTGCGCTCCAGCACGCCCTGCGCCACGGCGACCTGGTGGTCGGCGGTGGCCGGGTCGCCCGGGCCGTTGGAGAAGAACACGCCGTCGGGCTCGACCGCGTAGACGTCTTCCAGGGTGGCGTCGGCCGGCAGCACGTGCACCTCGATGCCGCGCTCGGCCATCCGCTGCGGGGTCATCGCCTTGATGCCGAGGTCCAGGGCGGCGACGGTGAACTTCTTCTCACCGATCGCGGGCACCACGTACGGCTCGGTGGTGGCCACCTCGGCGCACAGGTCGGCGCCCTTCATCTCGGGCGAGGACTGCACCTTGGCGAGCAGCGCGGCCGGGTCGGCCAGCGCGTCGCCGGAGAAGATGCCGCAGCGCATGGCGCCGCGGTCGCGCAGGTGGCGGGTGAGCGCCCGGGTGTCGATGCCGCTGATGCCGACGATGCCCTGCTCGGCCAGCTCCTCGTCCAGCGAGCGGCGCGAGCGCCAGTTGGAGGCGACCCGGGCGGGGTCGCGGACGACGTACCCGGCGACCCAGATCCGCTTGGACTCGTCGTCCTCGTCGTTCCAGCCGGTGTTGCCGATCTGCGGGGCGGTCATCACGACCACCTGGCGGTGGTACGAGGGGTCGGTCAGGGTCTCCTGGTAGCCGGACATGCCGGTGTTGAAGACCGCCTCGCCGAAGGTCTCGCCCCTCGCGCCGTAGGCCTGGCCGCGGAAGGTCCGGCCGTCCTCCAGGACGAGCACGGCGGCCGCACGCTCTGAGAACGGGCGCTCCCGCCGTTGGCGCTGCGTGGTGGGGGCAGGTGCGGTCATGACGCGGCCTCTTCCGTCTTCTTCGTCGTACGTGTTGCTGCGAGCTCGGTGATCGCCTCGACCCAGGCGGTGTGCTCGTCGGGGTGGTCGAACCGGAACCCGGAGTCCAGTTCGGTGTCCTCGTGCGTCCAGGTGACCACGAGGATGCCGGAGGGGACGACCTTGCCGGCGATCCCGGAGTCCGTCCGGGCACCGGTCAGGTGCTCGGCGGGGATCCAGAAGTCGACGTCGCCGGGGCGCTCCACCAGCAGGCCGTGCGCGCCGAGGGTCAGGTCGGCGCGGCTGCGGGTGCCCAGGCCGTGCGCGACGACCCGGTCCAGCCAGTTCCCGGCGGTCGTGGTGCCGTGGTAGCGGCCGCTGGTCTCCAGGATGGTCCGGCCGGCGCGTTCCGGCACGGCCGGCAGCGGGGCGAGCCCGGACTGCAGGGTGCGCCGCCAGTTCCAGCCCTGGCGCATCAGCCAGTAGACCAGGCCGATGACCAGGACCAGGCCGACCGTCCAGCCGAGGTAGCCCGGCCAGTTGGTGACCCTGGCCTGTTCCTGGGCCAGCAGGAGGGCGGAACTCACGCGAGCCCGCCCTGCTCGACCAGTTCGCCGGCCAGCACGGTGGCGGTGCCGCGCAGGAAGGTCGCGTGCACCCGGCCGGGCAGGTCGAGGCCCTTGTAGGGAGTGTTGCGGGAGCGGGTGGCGAAGCTGTCGGGGTTCACGGCACCACGGTACGCGGGATCGAACAGCACCAGGTTGGCGGGCTCACCCACCGAGACCGGGCGGCCGTGGCCGGCGAGCCGGCCGATCCGGGCCGGGCGGTGCGACATCCGGTCGGCGACGCCCTCCCAGTTGAGCATGCCGGTGTCGACCATGGTCTGCTGCACCACGGACAGCGCGGTCTCCAGGCCGACCATGCCCATCGCGGCCACGGCCCACTCGCAGTCCTTGTCCTCGGCCGGGTGCGGCGCGTGGTCGGTGGCGACGGCGTCGATGGTGCCGTCGGCCAGCGCCTTGCGCAGCGCCCGGACGTCCTCGGCGGTGCGCAGCGGCGGGTTGACCTTGTAGACCGGGTCGTAGGAGCGGACCAGCTCGTCGGTCAGCAGCAGGTGGTGCGGGGTGACCTCGGCGGTGACGTCCCAGCCCTTGGCCTTGGCCCAGCGGATGATCTCCACCGAACCGGCGGTGGAGACGTGGCAGACGTGCAGCCGGGAGCCGACGTGCGCGGCGAGCAGCACGTCGCGGGCGATGATCGCCTCCTCGGCGACGGCCGGCCAGCCGCCCAGGCCCAGCTCGCCGGAGACCTGGCCCTCGTTCATCTGGGCGCCCTCGGTGAGCCGCGGCTCCTGGGCGTGCTGGGCGACGACGCCGTCGAAGGCCTTCACGTACTCAAGCGCGCGGCGCATGATCACCGCGTCGTCGACGCACTTGCCGTCGTCGGAGAAGACCCGGACACCGGCGGCGGAGTCGTGCATCGCGCCCAGCTCGGCGAGCTTCTTGCCCTCCAGGCCGACGGTGACGGCGCCGACCGGCTGCACGTCGCAGTAGCCGGACTCCTGGCCGAGGCGCCAGACCTGCTCGACCACGCCGGCGGTGTCGGCCACCGGGAAGGTGTTGGCCATGGCGTGGACGGCGGTGAAGCCGCCCTTCGCGGCGGCCTGGGTGCCGGTGAGGACGGTCTCGGCGTCCTCACGGCCGGGCTCGCGCAGGTGGGTGTGCAGGTCGACCAGGCCGGGCAGGGCGATCAGGCCGGTGGCGTCGATCTCGATGTCGGCCTCGGCGACCAGACCGGTGCCGATCTCCCGGATCACGCCGTCGGCGATGTGGAGGTCCTGCGGGGCACCGCCGAGGATCTGGGCGTTGCGGATCAGGTAGGTGGTCACTGAGCGGTCTCCACGGAGTCGGTGCGGGGGGTGTCGGTGAGAGTGGCTCCGCCGAGCAGCAGGTAGAGCACGGCCATCCGGATGGAGACGCCGTTGGCGACCTGCTCGACCACGGTGCAGCGCGGGGAGTCGGCGACCTCGGCGGTGATCTCCATGCCGCGGACCATCGGGCCGGGGTGCATGACGATGGCGTGCTCGGGCAGCTGGGCCATCCGCACGCCGTCCAGGCCGTAGCGGCGGGTGTACTCGCGCTCGGTGGGGAAGAACGCGGCGTTCATCCGCTCGCGCTGCACCCGGAGCATCATCAGCGCGTCGGTCTTGGGGAGCACGCGCTCCAGGTCGTAGCTGACCTCGCAGGGCCAGTTCTCGATGCCGATCGGCACCAGGGTCGGCGGGGCGACGAAGGTGACCTGGGCGCCGAGGGTGGTGAGCAGGTGGACGTTGGAGCGGGCGACCCGGCTGTGCAGGATGTCGCCGACGATCGTCACCCGCCGCCCGGCCAGGTCGTGGCCGGAGCCCGGGTTGAGGTGGCGGCGCATGGTGAAGGCGTCGAGCAGCGCCTGGGTGGGGTGCTCGTGGGTGCCGTCACCGGCGTTGATGACGCTGCCGTGCAGCCAGTCGGACTGCGCGAGGCGGGCCGGCGCGCCGGAGGCGTGGTGCCGGATGACGACCGCGTCGGCGCCCATGGCCTGCAGGGTGAGGGCGGTGTCCTTGAGGCTCTCGCCCTTGGAGACCGAGGAGCCCTTGGCGGAGAAGTTGATGACGTCCGCGGACAGGCGCTTCTCGGCGACCTCGAACGAGGTCTTGGTGCGGGTGGAGTCCTCGAAGAAGAGGTTGACGACGGTCCGTCCGCGCAGGGTGGGGAGCTTCTTGACGGCCCGGCCGGAGAGCTGGGCGAGTTCCTCGGCGGTGTCCAGGATGAGCAGCGCGTCGTCGCGGCTGAGATCGGCTGCGGACACGAGGTGGCGCTTCACGCGGGTTACTCCGGGAGGTGCGGTTCGGTGGGCTGGGCGGCCAGGGCCTGGGAGGAGCGCGCGGCGAAGTCGCGGTCGCCGACGAGCACGGCGTCGACGCCGTCGCGGTCGGCCAGGCGCACCTGGACGGCTTCGCGCAGCGAGGTGGGGAGGTTCTTGCCCACGTAGTCGGCGCGGATGGGCAGCTCGCGGTGGCCCCGGTCGACGAGGACGGCGAGCTGGACGGCGCGCGGGCGGCCGATGTCGTTGAGGGCGTCCAGCGCGGCGCGGATGGTGCGGCCGGAGAAGAGCACGTCGTCGACCAGGACGACGAGCCTGCCGTCGATGCCGCCGGGCGGGATCTCGGTGTGCTCCAGGGCGCGGGCGGGCTTCAGCCGCAGGTCGTCCCGGTACATGGTGATGTCCAGGGTGCCGAGCGGGATGTCCTGGCCGGTGATCTGGGCGAGCCGGGCGTGCAGCCGCCGGGCGAGGTGGACGCCCCGGGTGTGGATGCCGAGCAGCACGACGTCCTCGGCGCCCTTGGCGCGCTCGACGATCTCGTGCGCTATCCGGGTGATGACCCGGGCGATGTCCGTGCCGTCCAGCACCTGGTGCGGCGGCCTCGGAGCGGATTCCTGGTGTGCGGTCATGCCGAAGCGGACCTCCTTCCCCGCCTCACGGGACGGGCCTTAAAGGATGTCTGGGGACGCCCCCGCCGGACTGCGGCGCGGGCTCCGGTCATCCTACCAGCGTGTATTCCGCGGCCAACCGACGGCCATCGTTCCGCTCCCCGTGGTTCACGCACCGGACGCACGGGTGATGCGGCCCATTCGCACGACTGCCCCATTCGGCTTGACGCAACTACCTCACTCTACGTAACCTCACAGTGAGTTACGAGACGGCCGTCGAACCCACCGGTAACGGCGTCGGCAATCGCCCGTGACCCACCACTGAACGCGAAGCAATCTCGTCCGGGGAGATCAATGTCCAGCGACTACGCGAAGCAGCTCGGAGGCAAGCTCCGAGCCATCCGCACTCAGCAGGGGCTCTCCCTGCATGGTGTCGAGGAGAAGTCCCAGGGGCGCTGGAAGGCAGTCGTCGTCGGCTCGTACGAGCGCGGCGACCGTGCGGTCACCGTGCAGCGGCTGGCCGAACTGGCGGAGTTCTACGGGGTCCCGGTGCAGGAGCTGCTGCCCGGCGGCACGCCCGGCGGCGCGGCCGAGCCGCCGCCGCGCCTCGTCCTCGACCTGGAGAGACTGACCCAGGTCCCGTCCGAGAAGGCCGGCCCGCTGCAGCGCTACGCGGCGACCATCCAGAGCCAGCGCGGCGACTACAACGGCAAGGTGCTGTCGATCCGCCAGGACGACCTGCGCACCCTGGCCGTGATCTACGACCAGTCGCCGTCGATCCTCACCGAGCAGCTGATCTCCTGGGGCGTGCTCAACCCCGACGCGCGCCGCGCGGTGCGCGAGGAGGACGCGAGCTGAGGCTCGCCGTACCGGCTCCGGCCGGTCTCCCCGCCGGTTCTCCCGTCCACGGGAACGGCGGACACCTGCAGAAACGTCACGGCGCGGCCCCCGCGAGGGGTGCCGCGCCGCGGCGTTCCCGGGGCGCCCAGGCGCCTCCGGGGCGGTCGCACCTCCCGGGCAGTCGCGCGCGCCCCCGGGGCGGTCAGGCGCTGCCGGGCGGTCAGCAGACCGTCTCCAGCCGGTAGCCCGGCTCGGCGGCCACCCCGTCCAGCCGCACCGGCCCCGCGGCGGGCGTCCAGACCCGGCCCTCGCTGGCCCAGGCCCAGGCCGTCGGGCGGTACTCCCCGCAGGCCGCGGCGCTGCCCTGGGCGCCGTGCAGCACCGCGAGGCCGGGCAGCTCGCGGGCCAGCCCGGTGCAGAGCACCGCGCAGAGCAGTTCGAGGTCCTCGTCGTTGATCCGCACCACGCCGTCCTCCCACTGGAGCACCCGGGCGGCCGCGGACAGCCGCCCGCCGGGAGCGTCCACCGACAGGCGCAGCTCGTAGACCCCGCTGCCGGCGCCGAGCAGCATCCGGCGGAACACCTCGGCGCCGCGCTCGTAGGCGCCGCGCACGAGGTCGTCGCGCTCCCCGGAGAGCCGGCCGTCGAGCAGCAGGTCGGCGTGGCGCAGGGTCAGGCCGTTCTCGCGGGCCCGGACCAGCCGGGGGACGAAGTCGCCGGCCAGCTCCTCGCCCTGGTAGGCGAGCAGCTGGGTGCGCAGCGGCGGGTTGACCAGGTAGCGGTCGCGGGCGGCCGGCTCGGCCGGGTCGAGGCCGTGCAGCAGGCAGAACTCCGCGAAGTCCTGCGGGTGGAACATCCGGGCCCGGACGGTGTCGAAGCGGCGCCGGGCGTCGGCGAGCAGTTCGGCGGTCTCCTTGAGGTACTGCTCGTGGTCGGGCGCGTCGGACAGTCCCCAGGCGCGGGCCCGTTCGAAGTCCGCGGGGCTGGTGAGCACACCGATCACGAAGGCCTGGCCGGCGCCCTCGGCCCGCTGCCGCTCGCAGGTCCCCTCCCGGTCGGCGGCGCGCGAGCGGGCCCGGGGGCGGGCACCCGCGGCGGTGCAGTCGGGGGTGCGGCGGGCGCGGCCGTTGCGGCTCATCGGGGCTCCTCGGACGGGGCGGACGGGGCGGCGGCGGGTGGGACCGCCGACCTTGTCCTCCCCCGCCCCGCGTGGCGCACACGTACGACGTGTCACAGGACTGTAACCGAGGGTGAATCGGGCGCTTGGGGTCACGCACGGTTGTGCGGCCCGCCGCTCACGCCCCGCGCACCCGCCCCACGCGCGGCGCGCCGGTCACTCGCCGTGCACGCCCGCTCACACCGTCCCGGCCGGGGCCGCCCCCGCGCGAGCCGAGGGCCCACCGTCGAGCGGGCGAATCACCGGGGCAGCCGGGCCAGTTGGCGGGACTGGGCGACCAGGCGGCCGGTCTCGTCCCAGACCTCGGCGTCCTCCTCGAAGTACCCGCCGGCCACGTTCCGGGTGGCGTGCACCAGCCGCAGCCAGCCCGGCGCGGGCTTGGCGCGCAGGTGCACGGTCAGCTCGACGGTCGGCGCCCAGCCGGGCATCCCGAGGTCGAAGCTGACCGGCGGCAGGGCGTCGGCGGCCAGCAGGAGCAGCAGCGGGTCGGGGTCGCGGCCGTCGGCGAGCCGGAACCAGCCCTGGATCCGGCCGGTGCCGGAGGGCTGCCCGAGCGCCCAGCCGATGGTGGCCGGGTCGAGCCGCATGTCGAAGCGCTCCAGCAGGGCGGCCTGGGCGATCAGCTCCCTGGGCGCGTGCTCGACGCCGATGCACTGGTCGGGCGGCGGCAGCTGCGGCGGGACGGCGCTGGTGCGCACCTCGCCGTCCTGGGCGGCGAGGTCGCCGTGGGTGGCGACCACCCGCAGCCGCTCCACGCCGTCCTGGCTGAGCGCGGCGGTGCCGGTGGACAGCGAGCGGCCGGCGCGGATCACCTCGGTGCGCGCGGTGACCGGGCCGGGGGTGGCGGCGGAGAGGTAGTAGCCGCTGATCGAGACCGGGTCGGCGTGGCCGGCGCCCTCCGGGTGGGCGGCGTGCGCGAGCGAGAGCGCGTGGCCGGCCACGGCCAGCAGCAGTCCGCCGTTGACGCCGCCGCCGATCTGCCAGCCGGCGCCGAGTTCGCCGTCGTACCGGCCCGGCTCGTCCGGGTGCGGGGTGAGGGCGATGCCCTGGTCGAACTCGCTGCGGATCGCCGTGGTCATGGGGGTGGCCTGCCCTTCGCTGCGGGTCGCCGACGGGTGCGGGCCGCCGGCACGCCGGGTTACTGACGAGTAGGCACCACCATACGCCGCCCCGGTGACCATGCACGAGGGCCGCCGGACCGTTTCCGGTCGGGCGGCCCTCGGCGCGGCGTGCGCGCGGTCAGCGGCGGATGCCGGGCTTCAGCTCCAGGAAGCGCGCGAGCATGCCGTTGACGAACGCCGGGGAGTCGTCGGTGGAGTACTCCTTGGCGATCTCCACGGCCTCGTCCAGGACGACCGCGTCCGGGACGCGGTCCTCCCAGATCAGCTCGTAGGCGCCGAGCCGCAGGACGTTGCGGTCCGCGATCGGCATCCGGTCGAGCGTCCAGCCGACCGCGTACTGCGAGATCAGCTCGTCGATCCGGCGGGCGTGCTGGACGTACCCCTCGACCAGCTCCATGGTGTACTCGCCGACCTGCGGGGTGCCCTCGTCCGGCTTGGGCTCCCGGGCCCGGGCCACCCAGTCGGCGAGGACCGTCAGCGGGTCGACCCCGCGGTGGTCGGCCTCGAACAGGATCTGGAAGGCTCGCGTGCGGGCCTTGGTGCGTGCGGACGACACGGACTTACTTCACCCGGCCGAGGTAGCTGCCGTCGCGGGTGTCGACCTTGACCTTCTCGCCGGTGGTGATGAAGAGCGGCACCTGGATCTCGGCGCCGGTCTCCAGCTTCGCCGGCTTGGTGCCACCGGTGGAGCGGTCGCCCTGGACGCCCGGCTCGGTCTCGGCGATGACGAGCTCGACCGCGGCCGGGAGCTCGATGTACAGCACCGCGCCCTCGTTCACGGCGACGAGCGCGTCGAAGCCCTCCAGCAGGTACTTGGCGGCGTCGCCGACGACGACCGGCTCGATGGCCAGCTGGTCGTAGGTGTCCATGTCCATGAACACGAAGTTCTCGCCGTCCTTGTACGAGAACTGCATGGTGCGCTTGTCGACGTTGGCGGTCTCGACCTTGGTGCCCGCGTTGAAGGTCTTGTCGACGACCTTGCCCGTCAGGACCTCCTTGAGCTTGGTACGCACGAAGGCCGGGCCCTTGCCGGGCTTGACGTGCTGGAACTCGACGACGGACCAGAGCTTGCCGCCCTCCAGCTTGAGGACCATGCCGTTCTTGAGATCGTTCGTGGAAGCCACGGGCGCACTTACTCCTGGATATAGCTGTCAAGGAACCAAGGGGTCGCGTCCTGTGGCACACCTGCGTCACAGGGCGAGGAGCTCCTTGGTGGTGATGGTGAGCAGCTCGGGCCCGCCCTCCTCCAGGGGGCGCACGACGAGCGTGTCCTCGATCCGGACCCCGCCCCGTCCCGGGAGGTGGACCCCCGGGCCGACGGTGACCGGCACGCGGCTGTCCAGTTTACCCATGTCCGTGGGACCGAGGCGCGGTGCCTCCCTCATCTCCAGGCCGATGCCGTGGCCGACCGGGTGCGGCGAGCCCTCGGTGTGCCCGGCCGCCCGGAGGATCTCCCGCGCGGCCCGGTCGGGCACGCACTGCTCGACCCCCGGCCCGAGCGCCTCCCGCCCGGCCCGCTGCGCGCGGAACACCAGCCGGTGCAGCTCCACCTGCCAGGGCGCCGGCGCCGCCCCGATCACGAAGGTGCGGGCGGTGGAGACCCCGTAGCCGCGGTACTGCGCGCCGAGCACCACGGTCAGGAAGTCGCCCTCCTCCACCCGCCGGTCGGTGGGCTGGTGCGCCTGCTGGCCGGAGTGGCTGCCGGTGCCGACCGAGACCGGGAAGGCCGCCCGGTCCGCGCCGTGGTCGATCATCCGGCGCTCCAGCTCCATCGCCAGGTGCCGCTCGGTGCGGCCGACCAGGATCGACTCCAGCAGTTCGCCGAGCGCCTGGTCGGCGATCTCCGCGGCGATCCGCAGGTCGGCGATCTCGTGCTCGTCCTTGACCACCCGCAGCCGCTCCACCGCCTGGCCCACGTCGCTCAGCCGCACCCCCTCGGCCAGCCCGGCCACCGCCCGGTGCCGGGTGACCGTCAGGTCGTGCTCCTCCACCGCGAGCCCGGCCACCCGCAGCCGGGCCGCGGCGGCGGCCGCGGCCAGCGCGGTGTCCGCCCCGGCCGCCACCGGCAGCTGGGTGACCTCGGGGGCGATCAGGTGCTCGCCGGTGTCGTCCGGCGGCAGGTCGTCCGGCAGCGCGAGCAGCGCCCGGTCCCGGGTCAGCAGCAGGCTCGCCCCGCACGGCGGGCACCCGGTGAGGTACCGCACGTTCGCCGCCCGGGTGATCAGCGCCGCGTCGGCCCCGGACGCACCACAGTGCTCCCGCAACCGCTCCCGCCGGCCCGCGTACCCATCAGCCATGCGTCGAGCCTACGAACCCGCCCCCCGATCCGCCCGCCGAACGCCCCCACCCGGGCCCCGCCCCGGCGCCGAGCCGGGCCCCGCTACAGCTTGCTCGCGGGCGCGTACTCCGCGCCCCCGGCGGGCTTCGGGGCCCACTTCTTCTCGACGCCGGCCAGGCGCCAGTAGGCGATGGCGGCGGCCCAGACCACCACGAACAGGCCGACGATCGCGTAGCCGACGTTGTCCAGGGAGATGTCCGCGATCCAGCCGGTCACCGGGTCGGTGAGGTCCAGCTTCTCGTGGAGGACGCCGACCAGTTCGATGGTGCCGATGATGAAGGCGACCGCGATGGACAGGCCGGTGATGGTCAGGTTGTAGTACACCTTCCGCACCGGGTTGGAGAACGCCCACTGGTAGGCGAAGTTCATGAAGGTGCCGTCCAGCGTGTCGAACAGGCTCATCCCGGCCGCGAAGAGCAGCGGCAGGCAGACGATCGCGTACCAGGGGAGGCCGGAGGCCGCGCCCGAGCCGGCCATCACCATCAGGGTGACCTCGGTCGCGGTGTCGAAGCCCAGGCCCAGCACCATGCCGACCGGGAACATCTGCCCGGGCCGGGTGATCGAGCGGGTCGCCCGGTTCAGCACCCGGGCCAGCAGGCCGCGGGCGTTCAGGTGCTCCTCCAGCTCGGCCTCGTCGAACCGCCCGGCCCGCATCGAGCGGAACACCCTGAGGATGCCGAACAGCGCGGCCAGGTTCAGCGCGCCGATCAGGTAGAGGAAGACGCCGGAGGCCGAGGTGCCGACCATGCCCAGCCACTGGTGGGTGGTCGAGTCGTCGTCCATCAGCGTGTTGGCCAGCTGCGCGCCACCCGCCACCAGGGCGGCCATCAGCACCACCATCGAGGAGTGCCCGAGCGCGAACCAGAAGCCCACCGAGACCGGGCGCTTGCCGTCCGCCATCAGCTTGCGGGTGGTGTTGTCGATCACCGCGATGTGGTCGGCGTCGAAGGCGTGCCGCATGCCGAGGGTGTAGGCGGTGATGCCCAGGCCCACCCCGAAGACCTGGGTGCCCACCTCGTACTTCTCCGGTGCGACCAGGAAGATCAGCGTGCCGAACGCCACCACGTGCATGGCGAGGATCACGCCCATCAGTCCGGCTGTGCGCAGGGTGTCCTCGCGGCGCCAGCGGAAGGCGGGCAGGGCGGCGGGCGGCGCCGCGGCCGCGGCGGTTTCGGGCAGGGTCATCTGCGGATCACGCTCCAGCACCTCGTGGAAAGACTTCGTGAGATGCCGCGGCCGGTCTCCTGGCTGACGGGGCTCCCGTACCCGCCTTCCCAGCCGCGCGAGGCGCCCAGTGGCGTCGTGGGTACGGACACTCTCCCCCGATCACAGTGGCGAGGGCCGCTCCGGACTGGGACCCCTGAGGGTCCGTCACCGGTCTTCCCGAGCACCACGGCGGGGAACACGGTAGGGGCCAGGGACAACGCTTGCAAGGCTGCGCACCTGCGCAGGTGTCCAGGATCACAGCCCGCCGCCTGCCAGAATGGGCCGTATGCATCTCGTACCGGCCGACCGCGCGGGCCACCGCACCATCGACGGCCACCGGGTCTGCGAGGCCATCGCCGCGATCGGCGACACGGCCCACGTCCGCTCCTGGGCCGACCGCTTCGCCCTGCTCGCCGACCCCGGCAGGCTCGCCCTCCTGCTCGCCCTGCACCGCACCGGCCCGCTCGCCGTGACCGACCTCGCGGTCGCCACCGGCATGCGCGACCCCGCCGTCTCCCAGGCCCTGCGGCTGCTGCGGACGGCCGGTGTGGTCGCCGGGGAGAAGGAGGGGCGTGTCGTGCGCTACCGGCTCGTGGACGCCACCCTGCGCCCCCTGCTCGACCAGTGCGCCGGTGACGCCCCCGCCGCGGCGGCGGGCTGACCCCCCGTCCGGCGTCCGTCCGGACGCCGCGCCCGGCCGGGCCCCGTTGCGTACGATCATGACGTGCTGAACCGCCGCCGGCTCCGGGCCCGGCCCGACGACGACCGCTGGAACACCCGGCCCGCCCGGGCCCGTGTCCTGGCGGTGGCCCGCACCCTCACCTCGGCGACCCGCGTCCTGGACGTCCTCACCCTGCTGCGCGAACTGGACGGCATCGGCTTCTCCGTCACCGTCAACCCCGGCTCCGCGTTCGCCGCCGGCCTCGACGACTACCTCCGCGCCCAGCCCGGCCTGACCGTCCTGCCCTGGCGGGACGCCGTCCGCCGGCCCTTCGACCTCGCCGTCGCCTGCGCCGTCCACGCCTCGATGCACCGGCTGCGCGCACCCCTCGTCGTCCTGCCGCACGGCGCCGGCTACAACCGCCTGGTCCCCGAGTCCACCGGCGACACGGTGACCTCCGCCGGGCTCTCCCGGCGCGAGCTCACCCACCGCGGCCGGGTCTTCCCCGCCGTCATCGGCCTCTCCCACCGGGAACAGTTCGAGCGCCTGCGGGCCGCCTGCCCCGAGGCCCTGCCCCGCGCCCGCGAGGTCGGCGACCCGTGCTTCGACCGGATGCTCGCCTCACTCGCCGCCCGCGACGGCTACCGGGCCGCCCTCGGCGCGGTCGACGGCCGCCGGCTCGTCGTGGTCAACTCCACCTGGAGCGAGCACTCGCTGCTGGGCCGCCATCCGGGCCTGCCGCTGCGACTGGTCGAACAGCTGCCCGCCGACGAGTACGCCGTCGCCGTCGTCCTGCACCCCAACGTCTGGGCCCGGCACGACCCGCGCGCCCTGCTCGCCGCCGCCGAACGCCGCGGCCTGCGGCTCGTCCCGCCGGACCAGGGCTGGCAGGCCACCCTGATCGCCGCCGACTGCGTGATCGGCGACCACGGCTCGGTCTCCTTCTACGGCGCCGCCCTGGAACGCCGCACCCTGCTGGTCGCCACCGGCGCCGCCGAACTCGACCCCCGCTCCCCCGGCTACGCCTTCGGCCAGACCGCCCCGGCCCTCGACCCCGACGGCGACCTGCTCGCCCAGCTCGAACGGGCGATGGCCGACCAGGACCCGGCCGCCCTGCGCCCGGTCACCGACCGCTCGCTGGGCCGGCGCGGCGAGTCCGCCCGGCTGCTGCGCGACCTGCTCCTCGCCCACCTGCCCGGCATCGAGCAGCCGCCCGGTGACCCGCAGCCGCTGCCCTACCCCCGGCCGGTCCCGCTCGCCGCCGAACGGCCCACCGCCTACGACGTGGTGGCCACCGGCGAGGGCGACACGATCCACCTGCGCCGCTACCCCGTGGGCCCCGGCCACCACTCCCCGCGCGGCTTCCACGCGGTCGCCGACGAGGAACCCCGCCTCGCCCTGCGGCACACCGCCGAGGTGCTGGCCCGCACCGAGGCCGACGCCGAGCACCCCGCCGAGGCCTGGCTGGCCGCCACCGCCGCCGAGCTCCCCGGCCTCGCCGTCGCGGTCGCCGCCCTCGGCCCGGCCCGCCACCTGGTGCGCCTGCCCACCGGGCTGCTCCTGGAGGCCCACGCGGAACGCCCCTGGGGCGCCCCCGACCCCCGCCTCGACCCGCTCCTGCTCGGCTCCGCCGTCGCCCACCGGCTCACCGCGCCCGCCCCGCCCACCGCCGGCCCGGCCGGCCTCCCCGACCGGCTGACCCTGCACACCGGGCCCCACCGCACCACCGTCGCCTTCACCCCCCGGCCGAGCCGACCCGGCTGACCCACGACGGCAGGCCCACGGCGGCAGGCCCGCGACAGCCGACCCGCGACGACGCCCCTACCGCCCCCTCAGCTCCCGCAGGCGGGCCCGGTTGCGCTCGGCCAGCTCCGCGTCGCCCAGCTCCTCCGCGAGTTCGACCAGCAGCACCCGGGCGGCCTCCTCCTTCCGGGGCTGGCCCAGCTCCCGCGCCCGCCCGGCGCCGCGCTCCGCCGCGCCGACCGCCGCCGCCGGGCGGTGCAGCGCCCGCTCGGCCCGGGCCTCGACCAGCGGCAGCCGCATCAGCATCGGGGCGTCGCCCTCCCGTTCGGCCAGCTCGCCCGCCTCCCCGAGCACGGCCAGCGCCTCCTCCGCCCGCCCTGCGGCCACCAGGGCCTGGGCCAGGTTGTAGCTCTGCACCACCACGCCGTGCGCGTCGCCCTCGTTGGCCTGCCGGGCCAGGGTGAACAGCTCCACCGCCCGCTCCGGCCGCCCGTCGGCCAGGCAGAGCAGGCCGTCCGTCTCCCACAGCACACCGGCCAGCCGCGGCTCGTCCACCTGTGGCAGCAGGGCCGCCGCGGCCGCCAGCTGCTCCGCGGCGAGCGGGTACCGCGCCTGCTCGTAGTAGGCGCGCCCGAGCTGGTTGCGCATCCGGATCACCGCGTCCGGCCGGTTGTCCCACTGGGCCGCCTCGACGGCCAGCAGGTGGCTCTCGACCCAGTCTCCGTAGTGCTTGCGCCCGTGGTAGAGCGGCCAGAGCGACTCGCACAGCCGCCACACCTCGCCGTGCCACCCCTGTTCGGCGGCGGCCCGCACGGCGCCCAGCAGGTTGGCCCGCTCGCTCTGCAGCCACTGCAGCGCGTCCGGCCCCGACCCGAACCCGGGCAGCGCCGCCGCGTCCCCGCCGCCCGCGGGGGGTGCGCCGCCCTCCCGGAGCCGACCGCTCTCCCGGAGCCGGAAGCGGTCGCCGATCGCCCGGTCGGCCAGCGCCGCGCGGCCCCGGTAGTAGGCGACGATCCCGGCCAGCAGCTCCCGCCGGCCGGGCAGGTCGCGGACCACCCCGGCCGCGTGCAGCCGCACCAGGTCGTGGGCGCGGTAGCGGCGCTCCGGCCCCTCCTCCGCCACGTCGTCCAGCAGGTGCGCCGAGCGCAGCTCCGCCAGCCCGTCCGCGACCCGCTCCACCCCCACCGCCTCGGCCAGCTCGGCCGAGACCAGCGGGCCTGGGTTGACGCCCAACAACCGGTAGAGCTGCCGGGTGTGCTCGGGCAGCCTCCCGTGGACGGTGTCCAGGACGTCCCCGACCGCCCCCTCCTCATTGCTCAGCGACGACAACCGGTGCTCCTTGTCGGTCAGTTCGGCCAGCACCCGGTCCACCCGCAGCTCGTCGCGGTCGAGCAGACGGAAGCCCACCGCGTTCAGCGCCAGCGGCAGGCCGCCGCAGAACTCGACCAGCCGCGCCAGCTCGTCGTCCGTCCCCCGGCCCGGGCCCAGCCAGCCGCGGACCAGCTCGCTCCCGGCGCCGGTGGTGAGCGGGTCCAGGCGCAGCAGCTCGGCGCCGTCCAGGGCCAACCCGGGCAGCCGGCGCCGGCCGGCGGCCACCAGCAGGCCGGTGGCGGGCAGCAGCGCCCGGACCTCGGCGGCGTGCTCGACGTTGTCCAGGAAGACCAGCACCCGGCGGCCGGCGGCCGTCGCGGTGCGGAACGCCGCCGCCCGTTCGGCCAGGGTGTCCGGCACGTACGGGAGCCCGAAGCCCCGCAGGAAGCCGCCGAGCACCTCGCCGAGGTCCGCTCCGCCGTGGTGCCGGTGGGCGGCGAGGTCGGCGTAGAGCTGACCGCCCGGGAAGTGCGCCGTGGACCGGGCCGCGAACTGGGCGACCAGCTCGGTCTTGCCGACGCCGCCGAGCCCGGTGAACACCACGACGGCCGGCCGGACGTCGTCCAGCCGGCCGAGCGCCGCCTCCAGCCGGGCGAACTCGCCCTCCCGGTTGACGAAGGCCCGGCGCGGTCCGCGGATCTGGCGCGGCACGGTGGGTCCGGGCGCCGCCGTCATGACGATCGTGCCGGCCTGCATCACCGTGCCGTGGACCGTGCCCGACACGGTGTTGACCGTCCGGTGGCCGTCCGTCATCAGCGCGCTCCCTCTGCCGGGCCGAATGCCGGCCCCAGCCTACGGCCGAACCCGGCCCGGGATCACGCGCTCGCGCGGGCCGGCTGGCAGGTGGGGCACCAGAAGAGGTTGCGCGAGGCGTGCTCCTCGGTGCGGACGTCCGTGGCGCAGACCAGGCACGGCAGACCGGCGCGCCGGTAGACGTAGACCTCGCCGCCGTGGTCGTCGACGCGCGGGGGGCGGTTCATCGCCTCGGGCGTGTGCTCCGGGCGGACGGTGTCGATGCGGCCCGCGCCGACGCCCTCGCGCATCAGGGCGACCAGGTCCGCCCAGATCGCGTCCCACTCGGCACGGCGCAGCGAACGGCCGGGCAGCTGCGGGTCGATGCCGTGCCGGAACAGCACCTCGGCGCGGTAGACGTTGCCGACGCCGGCCAGCACCTTCTGGTCCATCAGCAGCGCGGCGATCGTCGTGCGGCTGCCGGCTATCCGCCGCCAGGCCGCGTCCGGGTCGGCGTCGGCGCGCAGCGGGTCGGGGCCGAGGCGGGCGGCCACGGCGGCCTTCTCGGCATCGGTGATCAGTGCGCAGGTGTTGGGACCGCGCAGGTCGGCGTAGTGCTCGTCGTTCTCCAGCCGCAGCCGGACCAGGCCGACCGGCTCGGGCACCGGGCCGTCGCCGACCTCGCCGAAGGTGAAGCCGCCGTACAGGCCGAGGTGGACGTGCACCCAGGCGTCCTCGCCGAAGCCGAGGAAGAGGTGCTTGCCGACGGCCTCGGCCGCGGTCAGCTCCCGCCCGTCGATCAGCTTGGCGCCGTCCGCGAACCGGCCCTGCGGGCTGGCGGCGCGGACCGGCCGGCCGCCGAAGGCGCGGTGGTTCTCGGCGGCGAGGCGGTGGATGATGTGGCCTTCCGGCACGGGCGCGGCTCCCCCCGGTGGTTCGTTCTGGACCCGTCCATCATCGCAGCCGGCACCGACAGTCCGGCCCGGCCGCCGGGGCCCGCGCGGCCGCTCAGCGCACCGGGATGCCCATCAGCCGGGCCAGGATCACCCGGTCGAGTTCGGCGGCCGTGGCGGCCACGTCCAGGTGGGAGTTGTCGATGATCGGCAGCCCGGAGTTGTACCAGCCGGCCATCCGCCCGTGGATCCGGGCCACCTCCTCGTCGCCGAGCCGGCGGTTGCCGCTGCGCCGGGCGTTGCGGCCGAGCACCGAGTCCAGGCTGGGCAGCAGCACCACCGGGATCATGCCGGGACCGATGTGCCGCTTCCAGCCGCCGAGGCCGATGGCGGGGCGGTCCGGGAAGACGGCGTCGTCGATGATGCAGGAGATGCCGTTGGCGAGGTAGTTGCGGCAGGCGAAGCCGCAGGTCCGGCGGGCGAGCCGGTACTGCGCCTCGGAGGCGTTGTTCCAGCCGGACTGCGGGTTGGCGAAGCCGGACTGCACCCACTCGCGGACGTCGTCGAGGCTGATGTGCGCGGTCGGGGTGGGGCGCCGCTCGGCCCAGTGGCGGGCGACGGTGGTCTTGCCGGCGCCGGCCGGGCCGATCAGCAGCACCGCGATCGGCCCGGTGGCCGCGTGCTGCTGCGGCGGGCGGGCGGGCAGCTGGACGGGCGCACCGGACGGCAGCAGGAAGTGTCCGGTGGACCCGGCGGGCACCGGTGCCACCGGAGCGGGCGCGGGGGCCCGGGCCGGAACGGGCGCGGGGACCGGAGCGGCGGGCGGGGCCGGCGGCACCACGGGCACCGGAACGGTGGGCGGCCCGGAGGAGGCGGCGGGGGCGGCCGGCGCGGCCGCGGGGTACGCCGGAGCCGGTGGGACCGGCGCGGCGACGGGACGCGGGGGGACGGGCCCACCCCCGGTGTACTGCGTCACGGTCACCTCCCGACTCACCTTCTGCGGGGACACTACACGGCGGTGCGGCGGTGGACACAGTCCGCCGCCGCACCGCCCCTGGTCGCCGGCCCCCCCCGGCCCCGGCCCGGGGCGGCGGGCCGCCGCCCC
>NZ_JBEOWI010000074.1:0-33635 GCF_040296005.1 Kitasatospora sp. NPDC002551
CCCTAGAACTACACTACGGACACCACACTCTTCCCCTCCCCCCCGCTCTCCGGATCGGGCGGCCGGCGCCGCGGCCGCGGGACCCGCGGCCGGGGTGGGACGGGGACCAGGGGCCGCGCTCGGGCGCGGACCCGGGGTCGGGCCACCCGGCTTGGGTGCACCCGCGGCCGAACCGGCCGCGGGCTGGGGCGCCGCGGGCTTCCGCGGGCCCGGCTTGGCAGCGGAACCACCACCGGTGGGGGCCACACCAAGCGCGTCAGTCAACTTGCGTACGACCGGCGCCTCGATCGTCGAGGACGCCGAACGGACGAACTCACCCAGCTCGGTGAGCTTGGCCATGACGGCCTTGCTCTCCAAACCAAGCTCCTTGGCGAGTTCGTAAACCCGGACCTTAGCCACTTCACTCCTGTCTATGAGTCCGGGGGTCTCGTCCGCCGGACCGTCGCTACTTCATGGGCGTACCCATCGCGTACTCATCGCGTACTCATCGAGTGCTCATCGCAATCTCGACCTACTTCCACATCGCGAGGTACCTGACTGGTGGCACGGCGTACGGCTGCCCGCGCGCCGTGCTTGTTGCGGTGGTTCTCCGCCGCGCGAGCGGCGGGCCGTCACGGGGAGCTGACGCTCACCCGCTGCTCGATGTACTCGCGGAGCCGCCCGGTGTCGAGCGCGCCCTGGAGCCGGAAGGCCCGGGGGAACGCCCGTCGGCGGACCGCGAGGTCGAGGCAGGCCGGTTCGGGGTGCAGGTGTGCGCCCCGGCCCGGCAGTGCGCCACGGGGATCAGGGACGCAGACGCCCTCGACCGCCGTGACACGCAACAGCTGGTGCTTGGCCGCGCGCTTGCGGCAGCCCACGCAGGTGCGTTCCGGGCGTGCTCGGACATGCGTCCGGCCAGACGAAGGCAAGTCTACCCCTCCGAAGGGACATGGCGCCGCCCCGCCGATCCCGGGGGAACGGCAGGGACGGTTCCGGCAACAACGACTACGGGGCCGCGGATTCCTGCTCGCCGCCCTCGGTGTCCGGCCGGATGTCGATCCGCCAGCCGGTCAGACGGGCGGCGAGGCGGGCGTTCTGCCCCTCCTTGCCGATCGCCAGCGACAGCTGGTAGTCCGGCACGATCACCCGCGCGGAACGCTGGACGGCGTCCACGATCTCCACGCTGGTCACCCGGGCGGGGGACAGCGCGGCGGCGACCATCTCGCGCGGGTCCTCCGACCAGTCGACGATGTCGATCTTCTCGCCGTGCAGCTCGCCCATCACCGCGCGCACCCGGGAGCCCATCGGACCGATGCAGGCGCCCTTGGCGTTCAGCCCCTGGCGGCGCGACCAGACCGCGATCTTGGTCCGGTGGCCGGCCTCACGGGCGATCGCGGCGATCTCGACGCTGCCGTCCGCGATCTCCGGGACCTCCAGCGCGAACAGCTTCTTCACCAGGTTGGGGTGGGTGCGCGAGAGCGTCACCGAGGCCCCGCGCACACCGCGGCGCACGGCCACGACGTAGCACTTCAGCCGGGTGCCGTGCCGGTAGTCCTCGCCCGGGACCTGCTCCTGCGGCGGCAGGATGGCCTCCAGCTTGCCGATGTCGACCAGCACGTTCTTCGGGTCGTTGCCCTGCTGGACGACACCGGTGACGATGTCGCCCTCCTTGCCCGCGTACTCGCCGAAGGTCTGGTCGTCGGCGGCGTCACGCAGCCGCTGCATCATGACCTGCATGCCGATGCTGGAGGCGATCCGGCCGAAACCGCTCGGGGTGTCGTCGAACTCCTTCGGCTCGACGCCCTCGTCCAGCTCCGACGCGTCCTCGGTCGCCCAGACCGTCACGTGGCCGGTCCGGCGGTCCAGCTCGACCCGGGCGCGACGGCGCGAGCCCTCGGTGCGGTGGTACGCGGTGAGGAGGGCCGACTCGATCGACTCGACCACGAGGTCGAAGGGGATGTTCTTCTCGCTGACCAGCGCGCGCAGGGCACTCATGTCGATGTCCACGGCTACGCCTCCTCGTCTTTCGTCACGTTCATCATGGTGCGGTTGGTGCGCAGGTCCTCACTCCGCACCGTCGTCCCCCTCGTCGAGCAGCAGCTCGTCGTCCTTGCGGTTGAACTCCACCTGGACGCGCGCACGGGCGACCTCGCCGTACTCAAGACGGCGCTCCTTGGGCCGGCCGCGGCCCTTCACCGGCTGCACCTCGACCAGCGCGCCGTCCTCGTCCGCCTCCAGCACCCGCGCGACGATCTCCCCGCCGTCGACCAGGTGGACCTTGGCCAGCCGGCCCTCGGCGCGGATCCAGTGCCGCGGCGCGCTCAGCGGACGCTCCGCGCCCGGCGAGCCGACCTCCAGGACGTACGCCCCGGAGCCCATCACGTCCGACTCGTCCAGCGCCTCGCCGACCACCCGGCTGAACTCGGCGATGGTGTCCAGGTCCACGCCGCCGTCGGCGTCCACGTCGATCTGCACCTGACGGCGGCTGCCCGCCTGGGTGACCTTGACGTCCTCCAGGTCCAGGCCCGCCTGCGCGGCCAGCGGCTCCAGCAACGCGCGCAGCCGGTCGGTGTGGGTGGTGCTCATCCGGGTGGACTCCTCGGCCGCGTCTGCTGTTGTCGGAAGGTCGCCCCGCGCCCCCGGCGCCGGTGCGGCGCGCGGCCGGGTCGCGGCAGCTCGGCCCAAAGCCTAGCCGGTGAACCCCCCAACCACCGATTCCGGCCCCGGCCCCGCCCGATCCGGTGCGAGCAAGCTCACACGCCTCCCGCACGAACTCATCCGCGCCCACGGACGTAAGGATTCTGTAATCATTCACGCCATCGAGGGCAGGCGGGCAGGCCGTCCTCCCGTACACGCCCCGGAGTGACACCCATGCAGCCGCCCAGCCGACGCGCCTTCCTCACCCTCGGGCTGCTCACGCTCACCGCCTGCACCGGCGGGCACGGCTCCGACCCCACCGCCCCGGGCGGCGACCACCGGCGGCCCGACCCCGACGAGCCGGTCCGCCTGCGCGCCGTCGCGGCCACCGACACCCTCCTCGCCGGCTACGACGCCCTCCTCCCCCAGGCCCCGCAGCTCCAGCCCCTGCGCGCCGAGGTCGCCCAGCACCGCGCCGCCCTGCAGCCCACCACCACGACCGCCACCACCCCCACCACCGCACCCACCGCCCCTCCCCCCACCCTGGCCGCCCTGGCCGCCCTCGAACGCCAGACCGCCCAGTCCCGCCTCGCCGACCTCGGCGCCGCCTCCCCCCAGCTGGCCCGTCTGCTGGCCTCCGTCTCCGCCGCCGGCGTCCGGCACGCGGTCGCCCTCGGCGACACCGCCCCCTCCCCCGCCCCCACCGCGACCCCCACCGCCCCCGGCGAGACGGCCACCCCCTTCCAGGACGCCCTGAGCGCCGAACACGCCGCCATCTACGGCTACGGCGTGGTCGGCGCCCGCCTCCCCGACGACCAGCAGCGCACCGACGCCCGCACCGCCCTGGCCGCCCACCAGTCCCGCCGCGACGCCTGGCAGCGCCTCCTCGCCGCCACCGGCGCCACCCCCGCCGCCGCGGCCGCCGGCTACCAGCTCCCCTTCCCGGTCACCGACGCCCCCGCCGCCACCCGCCTGGCCGCCCACCTGGAAACCCGCCTCACCACCGTCTACGCCGACCTGGTCGCCGCCGTCCCCCCCCCCCACCGCACCGCCGCCGCCGACGCCCTGCGCGAATGCGCCCTCCGCGCCCACCACTGGGGCGCCACCCCCACCGCCTTCCCCGGCCTCCCCGACACCAGCACCCCGACACCCGCCCCCACCCCCTGACGCCCGCCCCTCACCCCCAAGCGGGCGCGGGCAAAGCCCCGCGCCCGCAAAAAAGCCACCCACCCACCCACCCACCCACCCACCCCCGCCCCTCCCGACCCCCCACCAGGCGAGAGGGACGCGCTGCGGGAGGGGGCGGCGTAGGGGGGGTGGCCGCGGAGAGGGGCGTCGCGGGTGATCTTCGGACTGCCAACAGCGAGCACCCCACCTCCACCCCACCGGCAGTCGGAAAATCATCCAGCCCCCGGAGCGGTCACCCCCGGAGCCGACCCCGCGCCCACCCTCCCGAGAGCCGCGCCGCACACACCCACACTGCACACACCCACGCCGCCGCCGACAATGGACCCCGTACCACCACGGGGGACCCACAACCGGAAGGCCAGCATGTCGGCAGCAGCACCCTTCACCGTCCCCGACTGGCTCACCCGCAGCATCACCGCCACCCACCCCGCCGAGGCCGCCGCCTGGCTCGCCGGCCTGCCCGCGCTCGTCTCCGCCCAGCTCACCCGCCTCGGCCTCACCCTGGACCGCGTCCTGGACCCCGGCGGCACCCTCAGCCTCGTCGCCTACGTCCACCGCGACGACGACCTCGGCCCCGCCGCCCTCAAGGTCTCCCTCCGCACCCCCGAGACCGCCCACGAGCCCGAGGCCCTCACCGCCTGGGCCGGTCGCGGCGCCGTCCTGCTCCTCGACGCCCACCGCACCGAGAGCTCCGGCGTCCTGCTCCTGGAACGCCTCCACGGCGAGGTCCCGCTCCGTTCCCTCGCCGAACCCAAGGCCATGCTGGAGGCCACCAGCCTCCTCCACCGCCTGTGGCTCCCCCGCCCCCCGGACCACGGCTTCCCCGGGCCCGCCCCCGTCCCGGCCCCCGAAGCCCCCGCCCTCCCCGAAGCCGCCCCCCTCCTCGCCGAGGCGCGGGAGACCGCCACCGCCCTCGCCGCCTCCGCCACCGAGCGGTTCCTCCTCCACGGCGACTTCCACCACGGCAACGTCCTCGCCGCCGACCGCGCCCCCTGGCTGGCGATCGCCCCCCGCCCGCTGGCCGGCGAACGCGCCTACGACCTGGCCCGCCTCGCCCTGGACCGCGCGGACACCCTCGTCGGCTCCCCCGGTCTCCCCGCCGCCGTCCGGCGCCGCCTGCACCAGCTCGCCGAGGCCCTGGACGTCGACCGCGAGCGGCTGCGCGGCTGGACCCTGGTGCGCGCCGTCGACCTGGCCCTGGCCGCCCTCGCCGCGAACCGCCGCCCCGAGGCCGAGCTCTACCTGGAACTCGCCGGCGCGCTCTGAGCCGGGCCGCCGCCAGCCCCCCGCAGCGGCAGCGTCGCCCCCATCACCGCGTACCGCCGCTCCGTGTTCGGGAAGTGCACGGCCCGCGCGAGGTCCCGGTAGCCCAGCGCCCGGTAGAGCCGCCGGGCCGGCGTCTCGGCGTCGATCGCGGAGAGGATGCTGCGGTCCAGCCCGGAGCGCGCGGTGAGCGCGCGGATCAGCGCCGAGCCGGCCCCCCGCCCCTGGAACTCCGGCAGCACGTGCAGTTCGGTGACCGCGAAGACGCCGTCCAGCCAGTCCCCGTGCCCCCGGGCCACCAGGTAGGGCTCGATCACGGTGCTCCACCAGTGCTCACGGTGGTTGGGCATGCCGTACCCGAACCCGACCAGCCGCCGGCCGTCGAAGGCCCCGAACGCGATCACCCCGGGCTGCTGGGCGTGCCGTCCGACGATGTGCAGCCGGACCATGACCTCCTCCGGCGTGAGCCCGAACGCCACCGCCTGCACGTCGAGGGCCTGCGGAGCCCACGCCGCGAGGTCGATGGCCTCGATCACCAGCCCGGCCACCCTGCTCTCCCCGGTCAACCCGATCCCCGCCCCCTCAGAAGAGCACGCTCATGAACGCCCCGACCTCCCGGAACCCCACCCGCCGGTACGCGGCCCGCGCTCGCAGGTTGTAGTCGTTGACGTACAGCGAGACCACCGGCGCCACCTCCCGCAGCGCGATGTCCAGCACGGCCGCCATCCCCGTCTCGGAGAGGCCCTGCCCGCGGTGCCCGGGTGCCACCCAGACCCCCTGGATCTGGCAGGCTCCCTGCGTGACGGCCCCGATCTCCGCCTTGAAGACGACCTGCCCGTCCTCCCCGAACCGGGCGAACGAGCGCCCGGTGGAGACGAGTTCGGCCACCCTGGCCTGGTAGAGCAGCCCCCCGTCGCCGGCCAGCGGCGAGACCCCGACCTCCTCGGTGAACATCGCCACGCAGGCCGGCATCAGGGTGTCGATCTCGCCCCGCCGCACCCGCCGCACCAGCGGATCGGGCCCGATCTCGGCGGACGGCACGCTCGTCGCGAGCAGCGGCTGGTGCGCCCGCACCTCCCGGGCCGGCCCCCAGCTGCGTTCCAGCAGCGCCCACAGCGCCGCGGTGGGCCCGGCCGGGCCCACGATGGAGGAGCAGCGGCGCCCCTGCCGCCGGGCCCGCT
Organism: Kitasatospora sp. NPDC002551; assembly: GCF_040296005.1. Lineage (NCBI taxonomy): Bacteria > Bacillati > Actinomycetota > Actinomycetes > Kitasatosporales > Streptomycetaceae > Kitasatospora > Kitasatospora sp. NPDC002551. The sequence goes on from NZ_JBEOWI010000074.1 coordinate 6,249, forward strand.
CGGCGAAGGCCTGGACGGCCTGCGGACCGGCGTTCACCAGCACCAGGTTGGCCCCGGCGTAGCAGAGCGCGTCGAGTTCGCCGTTCTCGTCGTACCAGCCCCACATCTCGCCGCCGAGCCGCCAGGGGTCGAGGCCGACGGCCTCCACCCGGGTGGCGACGAAGGCGTTGGCGACCGGGTCGCGGTGGAGGACGGCGAGGGCGTCGGCGAGGTCCGGCGGTTCCAGCACGCGGGTGGTCGCCAGGGCGCGGGCGGCCTGGAACGAGCTGGGGAGCATCACACCTCGATCGAGCATCGAGACAGCACCTTACTGAGACGACTCTGGCCGCACCCTACTCCGTGGCCCCGCCCGGCTACGGCCGCGGGGCCGTCCGCGCACGGACGGCCCCGCTTCCGGAAGAACTGCGCAGACCTACCCGGCACCGGGGTGGGTCACTCGCCGGCGGTGACGGTCGGCGCGCCGGACTCGACGCCCTCGGCCTCCATCTGCTCGGCGATCTTGAAGGCCTCCTCGATCAGGGTCTCCACGATCCTGGACTCCGGGACGGTCTTGATGACCTCGCCCTTGACGAAGATCTGGCCCTTGCCGTTGCCGGAGGCGACACCGAGGTCGGCCTCACGGGCCTCGCCCGGGCCGTTGACGACGCAGCCCATGACCGCGACGCGCAGCGGCACGTTCATGCCCTCCAGGCCGGCCGTGACCTCCTCGGCGAGCTTGTAGACGTCGACCTGGGCGCGGCCGCAGGACGGGCAGGAGACGATCTCCAGGCCGCGCTGGCGCAGGCCCAGCGACTCCAGGATCTGGTTGCCGACCTTGATCTCCTCGGCCGGCGGGGCGGAGAGCGAGACCCGGATGGTGTCGCCGATGCCCTCGGCGAGCAGCGCGCCGAAGGCGACCGCGGACTTGATGGTGCCCTGGAAGGCGGGGCCGGCCTCGGTGACGCCGAGGTGCAGCGGGTAGTCGCAGGCGGCGGCGAGCTGGCGGTAGGCGTTGATCATCACGACCGGGTCGTTGTGCTTGACCGAGATCTTGATGTCGCGGAAGTCGTGCTCCTCGAACAGCGAGCACTCCCAGAGCGCGGACTCGACCAGCGCCTCGGGGGTGGCCCGGCCGTACTTCTCCAGCAGGCGCTTGTCGAGCGAGCCGGCGTTGACGCCGATCCGGATCGGCACGCCGGCGTCCTTGGCGGCCTTGGCGATCTCGCCGACCTTGTCGTCGAAGGCCTTGATGTTGCCCGGGTTGACGCGGACGGCGGCGCAGCCGGCGTCGATGGCCGCGAAGACGTACTTCGGCTGGAAGTGGATGTCGGCGATCACCGGGATCTGCGACTTCTTCGCGATGATCGGCAGCGCGTCGGCGTCGTCCTGGGAGGGGACGGCGACCCGCACGATCTGGCAGCCCGAGGCGGTCAGCTCCGCGATCTGCTGCAGGGTGGCGTTGATGTCCGAGGTCACCGTGGTGGTCATGGACTGCACCGAGACGGGGGCGTCGCCGCCGACCGGCACGTTGCCGACCATGATCTGGCGGGAGACACGGCGCTTGGCGAGCGGCTTGAGCGGCAGAGACGGAATACCGAGCGAGATCGCGGTCATGTGCGCAGGGTTCCCCGGGGTTGAGGTGTGGTCGGTCCGGCCGCTGGGACGGCCGAGCCCGGACGCGCCGACGATCGCACGCCCGGGCTCCAACGGTACGGCACGGGAACGGGCGTCCGCGCACCCGCCGTCCCGCCGGTCTAACTGATCTTGACGGGGTTCACCAGGTCGGCCACGAGCACCAGCAGGGTGAAGCCGATGAACACGCTGGCCACCACGTAGGCGAGCGGCATCAGCCGGGCCACGTCGAACGGACCGGGGTCGGGGCGGCGGAACAGCCGGGCGAAGCGGCGGCGCACCGACTCCCAGGCCGCGCCCGCGATGTGGCCGCCGTCCAGCGGCAGCAGCGGCAGCATGTTGAAGAGGAACAGCGAGAGGTTGATCCCGGCGAGCAGGTTGACGAAGTAGGCGACCCGCTGGCTGCCCGGGATGTCCAGGGCGAACACCTCGCCGCTGACCCGGGCCGCGCCGACCATGCCGATCGGCGAGTCGGCCTCGCGCGGGGTGCCGTCCACCACCGAGTGCCACAGGCCCGGGATCTTGCCCGGAAGCGCGGCGAGCGACTTCACGCCGTTCTCCGCCATGTCGTACATCCGGTCGACGGACTGCCCGAAGCCGAGCTGGACCACGCCGCTGGCCGGGGTGAAGCCGAGGAAGCCGGCCCGCACCGTCTCGCCCTTGACCGGCCGGCCGTCGGAGTCGTACTTCTGCACGTCGTTGACGGCGATGGTCGGGGTGAGGGTGAGGCGCTGCCCGTCGCGCTCGACCACCAGGTCGACCCGCCGGCCGGCGGACTTCCGGATGTCGTCCTGGAGCTGCTCGTAGCCGGTGATCCGGTCGCCGTCGAAGGAGACCACCTTGTCGCCGGGCTTCAGCCCGGCCTGGAAGGCGGGCGCCACCGGCGCGTCGGCCGGGCAGTTGTCGGTCGGCTGGCCGGCCTTGACGACGCACTCCGAGACGGTGCCGATGGTCGGCACCGACATCGGGACGCCGAAGCCCATCAGCACGGTCAGGAAGAGCCCGAAGGAGAGGATCAGGTTCATGAACGGCCCGGCGAACATGACGATCACGCGCTTCCACGGCTTGCGCGTGTAGAAGAGCCGGCTCTCGTCGCCCTCCCTGACCTCCTCGTACGAGGCCTCCCGGGCGTCCTCGATCATGGTCCGCCAGGGCGAGGTGGAGCGCTGGGTGATCCGCCCGTCCGCGCCGGGCGGGAACATCCCGATCATCCGGATGTACCCGCCCAGCGGAATGGCCTTGAGGCCGTACTCGGTCTCGCCCTTCTTCCGTGACCAGACCGTCGGGCCGAAGCCGACCATGTACTGCGGCACCCGGATGCCGAACAGCTTGGCCGTGGAGAGGTGGCCGAGCTCGTGCCAGGCGATCGAGAAGAGCAGTCCCAGTACGAAGACCAGGATGCCGACCACCGTCATCACCGTTGCCACCGCTGCTCCTCCGTCATGCCGCTCCGCTCATCCTGTCGTCGTACCGGTCGTCCGGCGCTGCCGTCCGGGGGACCCGGATCAGCCTGCGGCCAGCTCGCGGGCCCGGGCGCGCGCCCAGTCCTCCGCGTGCAGGACGTCCTCCACCGTCAGCGAAGTTCCCGCCGCCGGGGTGCCGTGCTCGGCCACGACCTTCGCCACAGTGTCCACGATCCCGGTGAAGGCGAGGCGGCCGTTCAGGAAGGCCTCCACGCACTCCTCGTTGGCCGCGTTGAACACCGCCGGGGCGGTGCCGCCCAGCGTGCCGACCTCGCGGGCCAGCTCGACCGCCGGGAAGGCGTCGTTGTCCAGCGGGAAGAACTCCCAGGTCGCCGCCTTGGTCCAGTCGCAGCCCAGGGCCGCGTCCGGCACCCGGTCCGGCCAGCCCAGGCCCAGCGCGATCGGCATCCGCATGTCCGGCGGGCTCGCCTGCGCCAGCGTGGAACCGTCCGTGAACTCCACCATCGAGTGGACGACCGACTGCGGATGGACCACGACCTCGATCCGGTCGAACGGCACGTCGTACAGCAGGTGCGCCTCGATCACCTCCAGGCCCTTGTTCACCAGGGTGGCCGAATTGATCGTGACGACCGGGCCCATCGCCCAGGTCGGGTGCGCCAGCGCGTCCGCCGGGGTGACGCCCGCCAGCTCGGCGCGGCCGCGGTTGCGGAACGGGCCGCCGCTCGCGGTCACCACCAGCTTGCGGACCTCGGCCCGGGTGCCGCCGGCCAGCGCCTGGAACAGCGCGGCGTGCTCGGAGTCCACCGGCACGATCTGCCCCGGCCTCGCGACCGCCTTCACCAGCGGACCCCCGACGATCAGCGACTCCTTGTTGGCCAGCACCAGCACCCGGCCGGCCCGCAGCGCGGCCAGCGTCGGGCGCAGGCCGATCGAGCCGGTGATGCCGTTCAGCACCGAGTGGCACTCCATCGCCGCCAGCTCCGTCGCCGCGTCCGGACCGGCCAGCACGGCCGGCAGCGCACGGCCCGCCGCCTTCGCCGCCAGCGCCTCGCGCAGCGCCGGCTCGGCCGCCGGCTCGGCCACCGCCACGGTGTGCACGCCCAGCCGCAGCGCCTGCTCGGCGAGCAGTTCCACCCGGCCGCCGGCGGCCGAGAGGGCCACCACCCGGAACCGGTCCGGGTTGCGCAGGACCACGTCGATGGCCTGGGTGCCGATCGAACCGGTGGAACCGAGGATCACCAGCTCCCGGGGGCCGGAGGGGGTGGTCACCTCGGGGGTGAACCGCAGCTGCGGGTGGGCGAGCGAAGTCATGCGCCCATTGTGTCCTGCCCGGCTCCCGGCCCGGCACCACGGGACCGTTCCCGGGACGCCGGGCGCGCTCCCGGGCTACCGTCGGAGCCATGCGCATCGTCATCGCCGGGGGCCACGGACAGATCGCCCTCCGCCTGGAACGGCTGCTCGCCGACCGCGGCGACCGCCCCGCCGGAATCATCCGCCGCCCCGAACAGGCCGACGACCTCGTCGCCGCCGGGGCCGAACCGCTGCTGCTCGACCTGGAGGCCGCCGCCCCGCCGGAACTCGCCCGGCTACTGGAGGGCGCGGACGCCGTGGTGTTCGCGGCCGGCGCCGGGCCGGGCAGCGGGGCCGCCCGCAAGCTCACCGTCGACCGGGACGCCGCCGTGCTGCTCGCCGACGCCGCCGTGCTGGCCGGCGTGCGCCGGTACGTCATGGTCTCCGGGATCGGCGCCGACGCCCATGCCGGCTACCCCTCCGACGAGGTCTTCGAGACCTATCTGCGGGCCAAGGGCGCCGCCGACGACGCCGTCCGGGCGCGCACCGCGCTGGACTGGACGGTGCTGCGCCCCGGCCGCCTCACCGACGGCCCGGGCACCGGTCTGGTCCGGCTCGCGCCGAGCGTGTCGCGCGGGTCGGTCGACCGGCAGGACGTCGCCGCCGTGCTCGCCGGGCTGCTGCACGAGCCCGGCACCGCCGGACAGACCCTGGAGCTGGTGGCCGGCAACGCGACCGTGGCCGAGGCGGTCGCGGCCGTCGCCGGCCACGGCTGAACCCGGCCACGGCCCGGCACGCGCGAGGGCCCGGCCGCACGGTGCGGCCGGGCCCTCGCTCAGGTCACCCTCAGAGGTCGAGGCCGGTGAGGACCAGGACCTTCTCGACGGTGTAGTCGTCCATCGCGTACCGGACGCCCTCACGGCCGACGCCGGAGTCCTTGACGCCGCCGTACGGCATCTGGTCGGCGCGGTAGGACGGCGCGTCGCCGATGATCACACCGCCGACCTCCAGCTCCCGGTGGGCGCGGAAGGCGGTCTGCAGGTCGTGCGTGAACACACCCGCCTGCAGGCCGAACAGCGAGTCGTTGACGGCCGCGAAGGCCTCGTCCACGCCGTCCACCTTGTGCAGCGACAGGACCGGGCCGAACACCTCGGAGGTGGCCAGGATCGCGTCGGCCGGCAGCTCGGCCAGCACGGTGGGGGCGTAGGTCGCGCCCTCGCGGGTGCCGCCGGTGAGCAGCTTCGCGCCCTTGGCGACCGCGTCGTCCACCCAGGACTCCACCCGCTTGGCGGCGTTCTCGTCGACCAGCGGGCCGACGTCCGTCGCGTCGTCGTTGGGGTCACCGGTGACCTGCGCCCGAACCTTGGCGACGACCTTCTCCGCCAGCGCGTCGTACACCGACGCGTCGGCGATCACCCGCTGCACCGAGATGCAGGACTGGCCGCCCTGGTAGTTGGCGAACATCGCGATCCGGGTGGCCGCCCAGTCCAGGTCCGCCTCGGAGGACCAGTCGGCGAGCACCACGGCCGCCGCGTTGCCGCCCAGCTCCAGGGTGGTGTGCTTGCGCGGCACCGAGTCCATGATCTGGTAGCCGACCTTGTCCGAACCGGTGAAGGAGATCACCGGCAGACGCGGGTCCTGCACCAGGGCCGGCATCCGGTCGTTCGGCACCGGCAGGACGCTCCAGGAGCCGACCGGCAGGTCGGTCTCGGCCAGGATCTCGCCCAGCACCATCGCCGACAGCGGGGTGGCCGGGGCCGGCTTGAGGATGATCGGCGCGCCGACCGCGATCGCCGGGGCGATCTTGTGGGCGACCAGGTTCAGCGGGAAGTTGAAGGGGGCGATGCCCAGCACCACGCCGCGCGGGAAGCGCCGCACCACCGCGAAGCGGCCCGTGCCGCCCGGGTCGGTGTCCAGCCGCATGGTCTCGCCGTTGGTCCGGCGGGCCTCCTCGGCGGCCCAGCGGAACACCGAGACGGCGCGGCCGATCTCACCGCGGGCCCACTTGATCGGCTTGCCGTTCTCGGCGGTGATCAGCTGGGCGATCTCCTCGGTGCGCTCGGTCAGCCGCCGGGCCACGTGGTCCAGGGCGGCGGAGCGCACGTGCGCGGGGGTCGCGGCGAACACCGGCAGCGCGGCGACGGCGGCCTCCAGGGCCTCCTCGACCTGCGCCTCGGTGGGGATGCTCACCTTGCCGACCAGGCGGCCGTCCCAGCTGTTGTGCACCTCGAAGTCGGCGTCGCCGCTCGCCCGGCGGCCGGCCAGCCAGAAATCGTACGTGGTGGTCACCGTGGTACCGGCCCTCTCCTCGTCGTCCTCACGCCCCACGGACGTGGAGCCAGAACCGAGGGTAGGGCGGCCGACGCGCCGACCGGATTGGACACCGAGTAGCGTTCGCCCCCACCGCCACTCCACCGCGTCCAGCCCCGAACGGGCGCCCCCCGCTCACTCCTCGCCGGAACGCAGCGCCAGCCAGAGCTCCATCCGGACGTCCGTGTCGTCCAGCGACCGCCCCAGCAGCTCCTCCACCCGCCGCATCCGGTAGCGCAGGGTGTGCCGGTGCACCCCGAGGTCGGCCGCCGCCGCGTCCCACTGCCCGTGCCGCGACAGCCACGCCCGCAGCGAGGCCACCAGATCGCCGCGCGCCGTCCGGTCGTGCTCCCGCAGCGGCCGCAGCAGGCCCTCCGCGAAGGCCGTCACGGCGTCCTCACCGAGCAGCGGCAGCAGCGAGCCCGCGCCGACCTCCTCGTGGTCCACCGAACGCCGCCCGCCGCGCAGCGCCACCGCCAGCGCCCGCTCGGCCTGCGCGTGCGCCGTCCCGGCGTCCTCCAGCGCGGCCGGCGCCGACACGCCCAGCGACAGACCCTCGTGCTCCTCCACCGCCCCCAGGCACGCCCGGTGCACCGCGCCGTTGTCCAGCGCCAGCACCATCAGCCGCGCCCCGTGCGCGCCGTCCTCCCGCGCCACCAGCAGCTTCTCGCCGACCCGCGACCCGGCCTGCTCGGCGCGGTCGCCCAGCTCGCCCAGCGCCTCCCCGGCTTCCGCCCCCTGGGCCGCCCCGGCCACCAACACCCGCACGGTCCCCTCCGGCAGCCCGCCGAACAGACCGGCCGCCACCTGGCGCGCCGTCGCCACCTCCCCGGCCAGCACCATCCGCAGCAGGGCGGCGCCCATCCTCTCCTCGGCCTGCCGCAGCTCCCGCGACCGCTCCAGGGTCAGCGTCAGCAGCGCCACCGCCGCGTTCAGCACGTACCGCTCGGTCGGCGTGATCCGGTCCTCGGTGCCCACCGCCAGGAAACCCCGGGCCCGCCGGTCCGCCCCCAGCGACTGGACCACCACGTAGTCCTCGTCCGCCGTGTCTATCCCCGGCGCGCGGCCCTGCAGCGCGGCACTCGACGGCGCCGGCCGCCGGCGCAGCCGGTCCACCTCCGCCGCCAGCCGCCCGGCCCGGCGCGCCGCCCAGTCCGGCGCCACCACCGACAGCGCGCCCGAGCCGTCGTACAGCGCCGCCCAGCCGCCCAGCCGGGCCGCCAGCCGCCGCACCACCGCGGTCGTGCCGTCCTTGCCCAGCGCGGCCCGGGTCAGCTCCTCCTGCGCCTCGAAGCTGGTCGTCACCGCCTCGTACTGCTCGGCGGCCAGCGCCGCCGACACGACCTTGCTGATCGCGATGAACGGCGTCGGCTCCGGCACCCGCAGCAGCGGGAGGCCGCGCTGCGCCGCCGCGTCCACCAGCGGCTGCGGGACCTCGGTGTGCGACAGGCCCACCCCCAGTCCGAGCCCGACCACCCCCGCGTCGGCCAGCCGGTGCACGTAGGCCTGCAACTGGGCGGCCGTGCGGCCGAGCTTGATCCCGGTGGTGAGCAGCAGCTCGCCACCCTCCAGGAACGGCGTCGGGTCGTCCAGCTCGCTGGTGTGCACCCAGCGGACCGGCCGCTCCAGGTGGTCCGCACCGGCGAGGACCGTCAGATGGAGCGAGGTGTTGCGGACGACGGAGGCAAGTGTGGGGGGCATGGCACCTTCGAGGGAACGACCCGACCGCGCCGTTGCGGCCGGGCGAGAGAGGACTGGGGGTCCTGGGGGGATCCCACTTCTCATTATGGACGCCCCGGACAACCGGCACTGCCGAATCCACCTCGAAGGCGAGCTTTGTCCGCGCCCCTCTCCTCCCCTCCCCCGCGGCTCTCAGCCCCGGAGGTCCACCAGCAGCGGCGGCACCTGCTCCCCCGACACCGCCGTCAGCGACAGCACCGCGTGCCCGGCCGGCAGCGCGTGCGCCAGGTCCGACGGGGACCAGCGCAGCCGTTCCACCTCCCGGGTGGTCACCGACTCCGTCTGGGCGGTCGTCCCCGACAGCGCCTTGCGGCCCAGCCGCCCGGCCCGCCGCACGATCCCGCCCGAGGTGTCCGGCGCCAGGGTCACCGCCGTCTCCCGCACCAGGTGCGTGCCCCAGGCCTCCGAGAACAGCCGGCCGTCCCACGGCGCGATGCCCGGGAACGCCGCCCGGCAGCCCACCGCCCCGAACAGCGGCGCCCGCAGCGCCTCCGGCAGGTCGACCAGCGTCCGCAGCAGCAGCACCACCCCGGCGTTCGCCCCGCGCAGGCGCTGCAGCCCGCGCACGATCCCGGCGTCCAGGGCCGCCGAGGCGTCGTCCACCACCAGCCCGGCGAACAGCGACCGGTCCCCGCGCGCGCCCGCGGCCTGCACGAACTGGCCCACCAGCAGCCGCGACAGCATCCGCGCGGCCTCCGGGTGGCTGTGCTCCGGCAGCTTCACCCGCACCCGCAGCGGATGGTCCAGCACCCGCATCGCGAACGGCGGACGGCCCGTCCCGTCGGTCGCGAACACCCCCTCGAAGGCCGGCCGGTCCAGCAGCGCCAGCCGGTCCGCCAGCAGCGCCCCCGGATCGTCCGCCCGGCCGCGCTGGCGCTCCCGGTGCTCCAGGTCCCGCTCGTACGAGCCCAGCCGGCCCGCCGCCCGCAGCCCCTTCACCAGCGACTCCAGCGCCTCCGCCTCCCCGGCGAGCAGCGCCCGCAGCTCGCGCACCCCCGGGTAGCGGCCGAACGCGGCGTGGAACGGTCCCACCATCTGCTGCAACGCCGTCCGCGCCGTCTCGGCGCGCGCCGTCAGCTCGTCGGGCAGCAGCGCCTCCGCCAGCCGGGCCGCCGCCTCGTCCGGGTCCTGCGCCCCGCCGTACAGGTCCAGCCCGTAGCGGGACGCGGCGTGGCCCGGGGCGATCACCACGTCGTACCAGTCGTCCGGCCCGAGGTCCGCCTCCGCCGACCCGATCACCACCGCGCACGCCGTCCCGGCCAGCGCCTGCAGGCACAGCGCCTCCGCCACCGGGCGGGCCAGCCGGGCCGTCTTCCCCGTTCCGGCCGGGCCCACCGCCAGCAGCGAGGTACCCAGCACCGCCGGGTCCAGCGCGAAGCCCGCCGCCCGGTGGGTCAGCGGGTTCTTCGGCACGTCCTGCGCGGTACCGAGCCGCACCTGGGCCAGCAGCAGGTCGTGCCGCTCCGCCCGCCCCGGCAGCTCGCGCGCCTCCGACGGGTGCGCGAACGCGGCGGCGCCGCGCAGCGCCACCTGCTCGTCGAAGGCCGGCACGAAGGCCCGGTCGGCCTGGGCGGACTCCCACGCCCGCTGGATCCGCACGTAGTCGACGTCCCCGACCGCCTCGCCGTCCAGCCGCCCGGCCGCGGCCGCCGCCCCGCCCTGCCGCAGCACCGCCCACGGATCCCGCAGCCGCACCGCCTCCGCCTGCTCCTCCACGGACGCGGGCTCCTCCTCCGTCACCGTCCGCGACAGCAACGGCATCGCGTACCGCCGCCACACCTCCACCCACCGGCCCATCCGCCCGAAGACCTTGATGACGATGCCCGCGACCAGCACATTGAGGGTGAGGATGACCGAAACCGCGACGAACGCCGAACGCGTCGGCAGAACCCCGATGAGCGTCGTCCCGAACTTGGCCAGCTCGACCCCGTAGACGTACGCCAGCCACCCCACCACCGCATTCAGGCCCGCGCGCAGGAGGAGGGGCCAGGTGGGGACCTTGGCGGCCTCGGCGCGGTCGGGGTCGAGCTGCCGGTAGCCCTCGCGGAAGACGCCCGGGGCGGCCTCCGGCCGCGGGGCCGCGACCCAGGCGGCGAGGTCGAACGGCGCGCGGGCCGGGGGTCGCGGGTGCGGCATCGGGGTGGACGCGTTCCGGGGGATGGCGGTGGTCCGCTCGCTGTGGCTCCGTGCCCCGTCCAGTCCCATGTACGGCCCCGCTCCCTCGCCCGCCGGCCCGACCGCCGTCGGTGCCGCCCATACCCATGCCGCCGCCCCGGCGACACGCCCGCGCTCAATGTAGTGGAGCGCGGCCCGCCGGTCGTGGCGTCGCGCGCGCTGGCCGCCCCGGACAAGTCGGACGGCCCACTGCTACCGAGTGGCGCATGCCCGCCCGGAGAGCACCGCCGTAGCCTGCGAACTACCGAGCCGAAGAGTCTGGAGAAACCCATGAGCGCCGCAACGCCGCTCCCGCAGGAGCGCCGCCTGGTCACCGCGATCCCCGGTCCGAAGTCGCAGGAGCTGCACGCCCGCAAGCTGGGTGCGGTGGCGGCCGGCGTCGGCACCACCCTTCCGGTGTACGTGTCCCGCGCCGGCGGCGGCGTGCTGGAGGACGTGGACGGCAACTCGCTGATCGACTTCGGCTCCGGCATCGCCGTGACCAACGTCGGCAACAGCGCCGAGGCCGTCGTGGCGAAGACGACCGAGCAGCTGGCCGCCTTCACCCACACCTGCTTCATGGTGACCCCGTACGAGGGTTACGTGGCCGTGGCCGAGCAGCTGAACGAGCTGACCCCGGGCGACCACGAGAAGCGCACCGCGCTGTTCAACTCCGGCTCCGAGGCCGTCGAGAACGCGGTGAAGATCGCCCGCGCCTACACCAAGCGCCAGGCCGTCGTGGTGTTCGACCACGGCTACCACGGCCGCACCAACCTGACCCTGGCGCTGACGGCGAAGAACATGCCGTACAAGCAGGGCTTCGGTCCGTTCGCCCCCGAGGTCTACCGGGTGCCGGTGGCCTACCCCTACCGCTGGCTGACCGGTGCGGAGAACTGCGCCGCCGAGGCCGCCGCCCAGGCGATCGACACCATCAACAAGCAGATCGGCGCCGAGAACGTCGCCGCGATCATCATCGAGCCGATCCAGGGCGAGGGCGGGTTCATCGAGCCGGCCAAGGGCTTCCTGCCGGCGATCGTGGAGTTCGCGAAGGCGAACGGGATCGTGTTCGTCGCGGACGAGATCCAGACCGGCTTCTGCCGCACCGGCCAGTGGTTCGCCTGTGAGGACGAGGGCATCGTCCCGGACCTGATCACCACCGCCAAGGGCATCGCCGGCGGTCTGCCGCTGTCCGCGCTGACCGGCCGCGCCGAGATCATGGACGCCGCGCAGACCGGCGGCCTGGGCGGCACCTACGGCGGCAACCCGGTGGCCTGCGCGGCCGCGCTGGGCGCCATCGAGACCATGAAGGAGCAGGACCTCGTCGGCAAGGCGCAGCGGATCGGCGAGATCATGCTGGGCCGCCTGCGCGCCCTGCAGGAGAAGTTCGCCGACTCCGACCGTGTCCGCATCGGTGAGGTCCGCGGCCGCGGCGCGATGATCGCCGTCGAGCTGGTGAAGCCGGGCGGCAAGGAGCCGAACGCGGAGGCCACCGCGGCCATCGCCAAGGCCTGCCACGCCGAGGGCCTGGTCGTGCTGACCGCCGGCACCTACGGCAACGTGCTGCGCTTCCTGCCGCCGCTGGTGATGCCGGAGCACCTGCTGAACGAGGGCCTGGACATCCTCGAGGGCGCGTTCGCCGCCGTCTGAGCCGGCCCGCGGCCGCGGCGACGGCCCGCACCGCACCGAAGACCCGCCGGAGGGATGTCCGGACAGCGCCGAACGGCCCGTGGGGACCTCGTCCCCGCGGGCCGTTCGGTTCGAACCCGGCGTGACGCGACCGGCGCGGACGGTGAAGATGGTGTGCGGAATCGCTGAAGCTCCTCGGCTGCGCACGGACCTTGACGTAGTGTCATCACAGATGGACAGCGAGCCCCAGCCATGGGCGGATCCGTCCGCGGCACCGCTCTCCGGGGCGGCTCCGCGCGAGGGCCGCGAGGACAACCAGGCCGTCCCGCCCGGGGCGGTGCATACCGAAAGCCGATCGACCGGCCGTCCGACCCACACCCCCCGGGGCGCACGGAGCGGCGATCATCAGGGCCGCCCCGGAGCTCTCCCCCCTGCTCCGGGGCGGCTGCCTCGCGTCCTGGCGCACCCGGTGGGGCCGGCGGTCCTCGGGGTGGTGCTGCTCCTGGTGTCCTGGCAGGTCGCGGTGGACGGGCCGCTGCTGGGGCTGGACCGCTGGACCCGGCACGCCGTCCTGGAGACCCGGCACACGCTGCGCAGCACCCTGCTCAACCACCTCGGCAAGGCGCTCTCCGACCTGGGCGGCGGCTCGGTGGCGGTCCCGGTGCTGCTGTCCGGCGCGGGGGTGGCGGCCTGGCGGGAGTTCCGGGCGGGCTTCGCGCGCTGGTGGCTGCCGGTCCCGGTGGCGGTGCTGACGGCCGGGCTGATCCCGCTGCTGGTCGTGCCGGCGAAGGCGTGGTTCGCGCGGCCCGGGCCGTTCGGGCTGCCGCTGGCGGCGGACCAATGGGGCTGGTACCCGTCCGGCCACACCGCGACCGCCGCGCTCGGCTACGGGGTCGCGGCGCTGCTGCTGGCCCGGGCGGCCGGCCGGCGGGCGCGGCGGGTGCTCGCCGCGGGAACGGCCCTGCTGGTGGCGGGTGTCGGGCTCGGGCTGGTGTGGAGCGACTACCACTGGCTGCTGGACGTGGTGGCCAGCTGGTGCCTGGGCGGCCTGGTGCTGTGGACCCTCGCCCGGTGGCCGCTCACCGGCCGCCCGGGCACGCCCCGGACGCCGCCGCCCGGGCGTTAGCCTCCAGCTGCCCGGCCTTCAGCCGTCAGCCCTCGGCCGGGTCCTCGTCGTTGCGGTGGACGAGGCCGGGCTCGCCGTTGTCGCGGTGCCACTCGACGACCAGTTCGTCGCGGGCACCGAAGCGGACCAGGTGACGGCCGACGACGTCCTCCAGGCCGGGCAGGTTCTCGGTCGCGCCCTCGACCGCGAGCAGCAGCGCGTCGGGGGCGGCCTCCAGCGTGGCGGTGCCGGCACCGAAGACGAGGGTGCCGCGGCCGGTCTCCTCGGACCAGTCGGCCTGGATCTTGCGGCCCATGTGGGCCGCGAGCTGCTTGGCGTAGCGGGCGGAACGGGCGGTGGCGACGCGGGCTTCGGAGCGGGGCACGGGCCCTCCAGAGTCGGGGGAGGGAACTTAGGGTGCCCTCACTTGTGGTCTACGCTAACCCAGATACTGAGCCTTGCTCAACATGTTTCCGAGCGCCTCGGGACCGGCCGATACCCTGGGTCGGACACCTGCCGAGGAGAGCCGCCATGACCACCACGCCGACCGACGACGCGGCGAGCTCCTCCCCCGTTCCGGACCCGGCGGGCGCCCCGGACACCGCCGCCGAGCTGGCCGACGCGATGACCCGGGCGATCAAGCGGATCCGCCGCCGCACCAGCGAGCGGCTGGAGCCCTACGGCATCACCCCCGGTCAGGGCCGCGCCCTGCGGGCCCTGGCACACGCTCCCGGCTGCGAGCTCCCCGACCGCGCGATGCGGCTGAGCGACCTGGCCGACCGGCTGCACATCGCCCCGCGCTCGGCCACCACGGTGGTCGACGCCCTGGAGGAGGCCGGTCTGGTCGAGCGGAACCCGGACCCGGCCGACCGCCGGGCCGTGCGGATCCTGCTCACCGCGGCCGGACGGTCGGCGGTGGAGCGGATCGGTCAGGTCCGGCACGAGGTCGCCCAGGAGTACTTCGGCCCGGTCAGCCCCGCCGAGCAGGACGCGCTGCTGCGGGCGCTGCGGACCGCCGAGTCCGCGTACGCGGCGCTCGCCGCGCCCAGCGCCGGGCCGCGCCGGACGGTGCCCCCGGGCGCAGCGCGGTGATCCCGATCCCGGCGACCACCAGCACCGCCGCGACGACGGCCGCCGGGCCGACCGACTCGCCGAGCAGCAGCCAGGCCGAGGACATCCCGAACACCGGCACCAGCAGCGAGTAGGGCGCGACGGCGGTGGCGTCGTAGCTGCGCAGCAGGTAGCTCCAGGCGACGAAGCCGAACAGGGTGGAGACCAGCCCGACGTAGCCGATCGCGCCGAGTCCGGCGAGGCCGATCCCGCGCAGCGCCCGCAGGTCCGCCTCCGGGCCCTCGACCAGCAGCGAGAGGCCGAGCAGCGGCAGCGGCGGCACGGCGCTGACCCAGACCATCCAGCGCAGCGCGTCCGGCGGGGCGGCCTTGCGGGTCAGCACGTTGGACAGGCCCCAGGCGGCCGCCGCGAGCACGACCAGGGCGAAGGCGCCGAGCGGCCCGCCGAGGCCGCGGTCGACGGCGCTCAGGCCGATTCCGGCGAAGGCGACGGCCAGGCCGAACAGCCGCTGCCCGCCGGGCCGCTCGCCCAGCAGGACGCCGGCGAACAGGGCGGTGAAGACCGCCTGCCCCTGGAGCACCAGGGAGGAGAGACCGGCCGGCATCCCGGCGTGCATGCCGAGGAAGAGCAGGCCGAACTTGACCACCCCGAGCACCAGACCGACCGCGAGCACCCACCGCCAGGCGACCTTCGGCGGGCCGACGAGGAAGACCGCCGGGACGGCGACCACCGCGAAGCGCAGGGCGCAGAAGAGCAGCGGGGGGAAGTTCTCCAGGCCGACGTGGATGAGGACGAAGTTGAGACCCCAGACGGCGGCGACCAGGACCGCCAGGGCGATGTGACGCGGCCTCATGCCGCCGTTGCCGCCGCCCGGGGCGGTCTGGGGGGATGCGCTCATGGCACGAGGATGGCCGCGGGGGACCGTGTAGCACCAGCGATGAATATTGAAGGCCATGCTTTAGCATGGCTTCATGATGGATCTGGGGCGCCTGCGGGCGCTGCACGCGGTGGCGGTGCACGGCTCGGTCGGCGGGGCTGCCGCGGCCCTCGGCTTCACGCCGTCCGCCGTCTCCCAGCAGATCGCCAAGCTGGAGCGGGAGACCAGGACGGTGCTGCTGGAGCGCCAGGGCCGCGGGGTGGTGCTGACCGACGCGGCGCGCGAACTGGCGGACACCGCGCAGGCGGTGCTGGGCCTGGTGGAGCGGGCCGAGGTGCGGCTGGAGGAGCAGCGCGGCCAGGCGGTCGGACAGCTGCTGGTGGCCGCCTTCGCGACCGGCGCGCGCGGGCTGATGCCGGGCGTGCTGGCCGACCTGCGCGAGCGCTGCCCCGACCTGGACGTGCGGCTGCTGGAGAGCGACCCGTACCCGGCGGCCGACCTGGTGGCGCGCGGGGAGGTCGACCTGGCGCTCGTCCAGGACTGGCCGACGGTGCCGCTGCCGGTCCAGGACGGCCTGTCCCGGACGGACCTCGGCGAGGACCCGGTGGACCTGCTGCTGCCGGCCGGCCATCCGCTGGCCGGGCTCCCGGTGGTGCCCGAGGAACGGCTGCGCGGACAGCGGTGGACCAGCGTGCCGCCGGGCAACATCTGTCACGACTGGCTGGTGCGGACGCTGCGCGAGGCCGGCGAGGAACCGGACGTGCGCTACCAGGTCGGCGAGTTCGAGACGCAGATCGCGCTGATCGCGGCGGGACTGGGCGTGGGGCTGGTGCCGCGGCTGGGGCGGGGAACGCTGCCGCCGGGGGTGGTCGCCAGGCCGGTCGTGCCGGAGCCGGCCCGGCGGGTGTTCGCGCTCTGGCGCTCGCAGGCCTCGCGCCGCCCGGCGATCACCGAGGCGCTGGCCGCGATGCGGGCCCGGTGGGACGCCCGGAGCGGCTGACCTGCCCGGAGCGTCGGGCCGGACCGGTCCGGCCCGACGCGGTGTCAGCCGGCGAAGCCGATCACCAGCCACATGAAGCCCACCCCGGCGAGGGTGCAGAGCAGGGTGGTGCGCGAGGGGTGCGGGCTGTGCGCCTCGGGCAGGATGTCGGAGGTCGCCAGGTAGAGCAGGAACCCGGCGAAGAACCCCAGGTAGAGGCCGAGCACGTGCTCGGAGATGGTGAACAGCAGGGTGATCGCGGCGCCGGTGACCGGCGCGAGCGCGTCCGCCGCGAGCAGGGTCAGCGCCCGCCGTTTGTTGTTCCCGTAGAGCCTGGTGATCGTGTAGGTGTTGAAGCCGTCGGCGAAGTCGTGCGCGACCACGGCGATCGCCACCACCGTCCCGACCGTCGTCCCGGCCTGGAAGGCCGCGCCGATCGCGAAGCCGTCCATCACGCTGTGGCCGACCAGGGCGAAGGCGGCGGTCAGGCCGACGCCCTGGTGCCCGTCGACGCCGGACCGGCTCCGGCCGTGCGCGTGCCCGTGGGCGTGGGCATCGCCCTGCGCGGGCCGCTGGCCGTGGGTGTGCGCGGCGTACTCCGCCTCGTGGCCGCGGTGGATGGCCACCGCCCGCTCGACGATGTGGATGGCCAGGAACCCGGCCGCGAACATCAGCAGTGCCTGGGGCACCCCGTGGACCTCCTCGGGCGCCTGGTGCAGCGCCTCCGGGAGGAGGTCGAAGGCGACCACCCCGAGCATCAGCCCGGCGGCGAAACCGAGCACCAGGTGGCGGCGGTCCCCGGTGCGCTGGGCGACCCAGCCGCCGATCAGCGTCATCAGGAAGGCCCCGGCGGCGACCAGGACCGCGGTCACCGCTGCCCCGCCGTGACGGACCGTCTGTTCACTCGTCTCCCCCCTGTTCCGCCGTCCCCGGGCCGGTCGTCGACCGGTGCGGGACGGCCGTGTCCCCCAGCGTCGTGCAGCCCGCCCCCCGACGCCCGCCGGACGGTCCGTCGGGGTGAGCCGGCCGGACGCCGGCGCGTCGTCGTACGGCGCCGGGCGCCCGGTTCAGCGCCCGGCGGCGAGCGGCAGCCCGAGGTGGGTGCGCGCCAGCTCGCGCACCCCGTCCCCGTCGACCAGGTGGATGTGCCGGTGCCCGTCCTCGCCGGTGAGGTCGAGCGCCCCGTCGGTGAAGTGGCCGGTGGTGAGCCGCAGGCCGCGCTCGGCGGACTCCTCGCGGACCGCCTCCGCCAGTGTGCGGATCTCCTCCTCCCCCACCGGATCGGCGCCCCGCGAGGCCCAGACCACCCAGCGGCCGGGCAGCGCGCTGCCGTTCGGTCCCTCACCGGTGGCCACCAGGCCGGCCGGGCCGCGCAGCCGCACGCTCCACTGGCCGAGCCCGCCCCGGGTGAGCAGTTCGCGGACCAGCTGGGCGAACTCGTTCGCCGACAGGTCCGGCGCGGCCGGGACGGCGGGCGCCGCCTGCGCGGCCGGTTCGACGCCCGCCCGCCCGTACGGGTCGGGGCTGACGGCGGCGCCGAGCCGGCGCAGCCGGACCAGGGCCTCGTCCTGCTCGGCGTCCGCGTAGACGCCCTCGCCGTCGGGCTCCTCGTCGGGGTCGGCGGGCGGCAGCAGCCTGGTGCGGGCCAGTGCGTCGCGGTCCGCGTCCACGCTCACCAGGCAGAGCGGATCGGTCCCGCCGGGCTCGCGCAGCCAGCCGTTGAGCACCACCCCGGCGAGGATCTCGTCGGTGTCGACGGCGTCGGCGGCCTGCAGGGCGCGCAGCGCGAGCCGGGCGACCAGCCGCAGGTAGTCGGCGGCCCGGTCGGCCGGCGGGCGCGGCACCGGGAGGATGTCGCCGTCCGGGCCGAGCCGGTAGCCGGTCAGCGAGGGCACCACGTCGAGGGGCGGCAGGTCGAGGTCGAGCACGGCGGTGCGGGTCAGCGGCCGGTAGACGGCCCGGCAGGGCGCCGGGAGGTCCTGGGTACGGGTCTCGGCGGCGGCGAGCGCGCGCTCCAGCAGCGACTCGACGGCGGCCGGCTCGGCCTGCCGGTAGGCCCGGCGGCACTCCTCCAGGGACTCGTTGTACTCGCGCACCGCGCGGGCCTTGGCCTGCTCGGCCTCGTCGTGGGCGCGCCGGGACTCGTCGGCGACCGGGTCCGCGGCCTCGGCCTGCCGGGTGCGCCATTCGCGCAGGGCGCGCTGGTGCGCGAGCCGGGCCGTGGCGAGCTCGCGCTGGTAGCCCGAGTCCAGCAGCCGGCGGGACGGGGCCTCGTCGGGGTCGGCGGCGGGCGGCTCGGCGGGCGCGTAATCCTCCCAGCGCGGCTCCGGGTCCTCGCCGCCCGCCGCCGCGGCCGGCCCGTCGGCCGGGTAGGGACGCGGCTCGTAGCGGCGCAGCTGGCTCTCGAAGTCCATGGCCGAGACGGGCAGCGCGGCCCGTCGGAGCAGGTCGGCCAGCCGCTCCTGCTCGGCCTGGACGGTGAGCGTGCGGTGGTGGGTGAGCGTGGCGGCCCGGGCGTGGGCGGCGACGGCCTCGTCGCCGTCCGGGCCCGGCGGACCGTCGGGTGACGGACCGTCCGGGCCGCCGTCCGCGGTGCCGGGACGCGGGCCGGACGGTCCGGACGGTGCGGCCGGTCCGTCGTCCTCCGGCTCGACCCCGAGGTCACGGAAGACCGAGGCCAGGAAGCCCGGCTGGAGGGCCGTGACAGCACCGTCGGACTGGCCGTCTGCTGAGTACTGCATCGGTGGTCGTTCCCCCATGCTCGTCCGGCGCCTGCCCGGGGCGGTCGGCGACCCGTCGGCCGCCCCGAGGCCCGCCCCCTTCCGGACATTGTCCACCGAACGGGCGCACCGGTCAGCCAAGCCTCTCAGTTGGTCCGGGTGTTGGTCAGGTGCAGCCCGATGTAGCCGACATAGATCCGGCCACTGCCCGAACAGTCGTCGAGGTAGTGCAGCCGGGGCGCGGTGCGGCCGCCGCCGATCCGCAGGTGCGCGCCCATGAAGGCGCGCCGGGACGCGTCCACGCATTCCGGCACCGGGAGCATCCGTTCGCGTTTCCACTTGGCGTGGCTGTGCACCGTCCGGGACTCGCCGCGCACCGCCTTGCGGGGCGGGAAGCGGTGGCAGCCGGCCGGGGTCCGCTCGCACCACTGCTTGAAGTCCCCGCCGGCCTGGCCGCGCACGGCCGCCTCGGCGTACTCCTGGAGCGCGGTGAGGCCGTCCCAGGTGAGCCGGGCCCAGCCGCCGCCGGCGCAGCGCAGGTCGTCGAGGGCGAGCGCGGCCTTCTGGTCGCCGGTGAAGGTGAGCAGCGGGAACTCGCCGAGCCGGGCCATGAGTTCGGTGAAGGTCAGCGGGACGCCGGCGCGCCCGCCGGGCGGTCCGGCCCGCCACCTCCCCGGCCGGTGGGCGGGAACGGCGGGTGCGGCGGGGGTGCCCGCACCGGCCGGCGCGACGCAGAGCCGGCCGACGGAGACACGCCCCTGGCCGGGACCGGCCGCCCGTCCGGTGGCGGCTCCGGCGGACGGCGCCTTGGGCTTCGGCCGTTCCCGGTGGTGTTCCCGGCGGCCCTCGTGCCGGGACGGGCGGGCACCCCGCTCGTGCTCCTCCCGCCCGTGGGAGGGTGCCGGGGCCGCGGGCGCGGGCTCGGGGACCGGGCCGGGCCTGGGCACCCGCAGCGCCGGGACGCCCGCCAGCACCGCCGGCAGCGGCCGTTCGGCGGCGAGCCGGCGCGGCTCGCGGGACAGCAGGGCGGCCGCGCGCCGCAGGTCCTCCTCGATCCGGTTCCGTGCCAGCACCGGGTGGCGCCGGCCGTCCCGGCGGGAGGCCGGGTCGACCTCGGGCAGGTAGGTGCGGACCGCGCCGCCGTAGACGGCGTGGTACTCCAGCGCGACGTTGAACCTGGTCCGGGCGTCGGCGTCGAGGACGTACAGGCCGGCGAGGCCGGGCAGCTGGTCGCAGAGCGGGCCGACCACGTCGGCGAGCCACTGCCCGGTGCCGAGGCCGGCCGGGACGCTGGCCACCACGGTGGGCATCCGGCGGTCCGGGTCGCAGAGTTCGTCGACGAGCCGGTCGACCCCGGCGGCGGTGAGCACCCGGGGTGCGGCCGGCACGGCGGCCGGGCCGTCGGCGGCGTCCAGCAGGGGCAGCAGCGCGCGGACCACCTCGGGCAGCGGTACCCGCCCGGGCGTGCGCACACCGCTGCCGGTGGTGCGGGTGGCGGCCTCCAGCCGGAGCCAGGTGGGGCCCACGGGCCCGGTCGCCACGGTCAGGGTGAGCCGGTCGGTGCCGTGCGGAGCGGGGGTGCGCACCTGGCGGCGGTCGTAGCGGCCGCCGGGCGGCGGGCCGTCGAGCGGGCCGCCGTCGCGGTCCAGCAGTACGCGCTCGCCGAGCCGCAGCCGTTCGGCCCGGGGTACGGCCTCGCCGGTGGGCGGGGCGGGTTCGAGGGGTGGGGGTTCCTCGCGCCATTCCCGTTTCAGCCAGGCGGCGAGGCACTGGTCGGCCAGGGCGAGGGCGTCGGCGTGCGGGAGGGCGGTGGTGACGGTCATCCGGTAGGGCGTCGGGCCTCCGGGTCCGGGCGGACCGGCAGGGGCGGGCACCGACGACGACGAGCGGTCCGAGGTCATGCGCATACCTCCGGGTTCGGTGGTGGGGTCCCGTGTCCTCCATCGATGGGTCATTGGTCCGGTTCGCCGGACCTGTGCCCAGGAAACGCCATGGCCCGGAGCGGAAGTTCCAACTCCGGGCCACGTCACTACATTCGGGTGAATCTGCTCAAGCCGCCCAGCGCGGACGACGAGGATCTGCTGGGGCCGGCGAGCGGTCCCCCGACCGCTCCTGCGGGCGCGTCAGGGTCGCGTCGGCCGGTGCGGCGTCCGGCGCCGGCACGGCTCCGGCCGGGCCCGGGCACCGCTCAGACCGGCACCTCGACGTACGTGCGGCCCGCCGCCACCGCGACCGCCGTCCCGCCGGTCGCCTCGGCCAGCCAGGTGTGGAACGCCGCGACCTCCGGCTCCGGCACCCCGACCTCGATCCGCACCCCGGCCGCCTCGTAGGCCAGGTCGCTCACGGTGAACCCGGCCGCCCGCAGGTCGTTCTCCACCCGCCCGGCCCGGGTGTGGTCCGCCGTCACCGCGAGCAGCGCGACCGGCCGCCGCTCCAGCAGCCCGACCTCGTCCAGCGCCTCCGACACCGAGCTCCCGTAGGCGCGCACCAGACCGCCCGCGCCGAGCTTGATGCCGCCGAAGTACCGGGTCACCACCGCCACCGTGTCGGTGACGCCGCGCCGCCGCAGCACCTCCAGCATCGGCACCCCGGCGGTCCCGCCGGGCTCACCGTCGTCGCTGGAGCGCTCGCGGCGCTGCTCGTCGCCGACCACGAAGGCCGTGCAGTTGTGCCGGGCGTCCCAGTACCGCTTGCGGATGCCCGCGATGAACGCCTGGGCCTCCTCCTCGTCGGCGACCCGGGCGAGGTGGCAGATGAACCGGGACTTCTTGATCTCCAGCTCGTGCGTGCCCGCGCTCCGGATGGTCAGGTAGGGCCTGGGGGTCGGCTCCGGTGTGGCGGACATGGCGCGGCGGTTCTCCCGGAGGGCGACGAGGGGCGGGCGGTGCGGCCCGCACCGGGCGACAGCTCGACCGGGGACCGCTCCGCCAGCCTAACCCCCGGCCGGTGCCCGACCGGTTGCCCACCGGCGGCGGCCGTTCAAGGGCGGCCGTTCAGCGGCGGCCGGCGAGCGCCTGCAGCCGGGCGCGGTCCAGACCGGTGGCCCCGGTGACCTCGGCGAGGTCGACCGCCCCGCAGTCCAGCCCGCGCACCAGGTACCCGCCGAGCGCCCGGGCGGTCGCCGGCTCGTCCATGACGTCCCCCGTGGCGTCCCCGCCCGCCTCGGCCACGTACGCGGACAGCCGGGCGGCGGCCGCGGCGAGACCCTCCCGGTAGAAGGAGTACACCGCGGCGTACCGGGTCGGCAGGTGCGCCGGGTGCACGTCCCATCCCTGGTAGTAGGCCCGGGCGAGCGAGCGGCGGACCAGGTCGTGGTGGAGCCTCCAGGCGGCGTGCACCTGGGCGGTGGTCCCGGCCGGGACCACGTTGGTGGAGCCGTCGGAGAGCCGGACCCCGGTCCCGGCGGCGGCCACCTGCATCACCGCCTTGGCGTGGTCGGCGGCCGGGTGGTCCATGCGCTGGTGGGCGGCGGCGACCCCGCACGCGGCGCTGTAGTCGAAGGTGCCGTAGTGCAGGCCGGTGGCCCGTCCGCCGGCCGCCCCGATCATCCGGGCGACAGTGGCCCGGCCGTCCGGGCCGAGGATCGCCTGGGTGGTCTCGATCTGGATCTCGAAGCCGAGCCGCCCGGCCGGCAGCCCGGCGGTGCGCTCGAAGTCCTCCAGCAGCCGGACCAGCGCGGTGACCTGCTCGGCGTAGGTCACCTTGGGCAGGGTGAGCACCAGCCCGTCGGGCGCTCCGCCGTGGGCCAGCAGGGTGGAGAGGAAGAGTTCCAGGGTGCGGATGCCCCGGTCCCGGACCGCCGCCTCCAGACACTTGATCCGGATGCCGAGGTACGGCGGGGCGCTGCCGTCGGCGACCGCGGCGGCGAGCAGCTCGGCGGCCCGGACGGCGGCCGCGTCCTCCTCCGCGTCGGGCCGCGGGCCGTAGCCGTCCTCGAAGTCGATCCGCAGGTCTTCGACCGGCTCGCGTTCCAGCTTGGCCCGCACCCGGCGGTGGACCTCGGCCAGCAGCGCGTCGTCCGGCACGCCGAGCGCGCGGGCCAGCTCGGCCGGGGTCCCGGCGTGGGTGTCGAAGGCCTCCAGGGCCTGCCGGCCCCAGGTCCGCACGGTGTCGGCGGCGAAGGCGTCGGCCGGCACGTAGACGGTGTGGACCGGCTGGCGGCCGCCCGGGTCGCCCGGGTAGCGGCGGGCCAGCTCGGCGTCGACGGGTGCCAGCAGCGCGTCCACGGCGGCCCGGGCGGCGGTGGAGAACCCCGCCGCGCCCGTCGGCCCGGTCCGGCCCGTCCCGCCCTGCGTCATCCGCCACCCCTCAGGCAGACATGCGCGCGGGCCCGCGCCCGGCCGGCGCTGCAACGGTTTGTTGATGCGAAGGTAGACGGGCCCCGACCGGGCGTCAATGACCGGGTGTGCGACCGGACGGGGGTCAGTCCCGCCCGGAGGCGGCGTAGCGGTCGCGCAGCTCGGGGATGAGCCGGTCGACCTCCTTCGGGTGCACCGACCCGTCCGGACGGCTGCCGCGCGCGCCGAGCTCGCGGGTCAGCCAGTCGGCGAGCCGCTCCGCGTTGGGCTGCTGCCCTTCATGGCTGTCGAGGTAGCTGACCAGTCCCTGGTAGGCCAGCTCCGGGTCCAGCCGGTGCGACCCCGCCCGCAGCGGGCGCTCGGCGACCACCGCCTCCTGCGGGAACTCCGGCAGCGCGTCGAAGTCCGGCTCCTGCGGGAAATCCCCCTCCGGGTACTCGGCGTACGGCGGCGCCTCCTCCCCGAGTTCGACACCGCGCGCGACGACCGCCGGGTGCGCCTCCTGCGGTTCGTCCGCACCCGTCGGGCGCGGCGGCTTGAACCACGGCGAGGCCTGACCCGGCACGCGGCCGCCCGGCGCGGCCTCGTTGGAGTGGCCGGTCGCCCGCACGGCGCGCTCAGTCCAGACGTTCAGTTCGTCCCTCGGCTGCGGCGGGACCACCTCCCCGCCCTCGGGCTCCTGCGCCGCGCGCAGCCGAACCTGGGCGAGCTTGGCGAGCATCGGCGCCGCGACCTCCGCGGGCAGCGGCTCCGGACCGGCCGGCACCGCCTCGGGCTGGGGCTGGAGCTGGGGCTGGGGTTGAGGCTGAGCGTGGGGCTGGGGCTGGGCCTGGAGCTGTTCCTCCTGCCGACCCGGCTCCTGCGGCCCGGCCGGCACCAGAGCCGCCGCCGCGCGGCTCTCCGCCAGGGCCCGGGCCTCCTGGGCGGCCAGCGCCTCCGCGCGGGCCGCGGCCTCGGCCTCCCGGGCCTCCTTCGCCTCGCGGACCGCCTGCGACTCCTCGTCCATCCGGTCGAACACCGCCGGATCGAGGGGCACACCGTACTTGGCCAGCTTCAGCGGCAGCAGCGCCTGGATCGGCGCCGACCGGCGCCAGCCCCGCCCGTACCGGAACCGCAGCTGCGCCCGGTAGACCAGCCGGTTCTGCTCCAGCCGCACGACCTCGTCGTACGAGCGCAGTTCCCACAGCTTCATCCGCCGCCAGAGCCGGAAGGTCGGCACCGGGGACAGCAGCCAGCGCATCACCCGGACCGACTCCATGTGCCGGTCGGCCGTGATCGCCGCGATCCGGCCGACCGCGTGCCGCGAGGCCTCGACCACGACGACGAACAGCAGCGGGATGACCGCGTGCATGCCCATGCCGAGCGGGTCGCCCCAGGAGGCCGCGGCGTTGAAGGCGATCGTCGCGACCGTCAGCAGCCAGGCGGTCTGCCGCAGCAGCGGGAAGGGTATGCGCAGCCAGGTCAGCACCAGGTCCAGCGCGAGCAGCACCACGATGCCGGCGTCCACGCCGATCGGGAAGGCGTAGGAGAAGGCGCCGAACCCCTTCTCCTCGGCCAGTTCCTTGACCGCGTTGTACGAACCGGCGAAGCCGATCCCCGAGATGACACAGGCCCCGGCGGCGACCAGGCCGAGAAGACCCCGGTGGGCCTTGGTGAGCGAAGGGCGTGCCATAACGTCTATCAACCCCTGGATGTCGGCTGCGGCCGTACGCTGCTCCGGCTGCCGGTTCCCGCGTGTCGGGGCGCCGGACGGCTGAAGCACCTCCGGGCTCGGCCCACCGGAGTTTACTCGTACACCCGTCTCAGCGTTCTCGCAGCCCGGACCGTCACAGCGCCCCGAACAGGTGGCTGGTCAGGCCGCCCGTCCCGCCGTCCCGTTGAGGTACGCGAGCACGGCCATCACCCGGCGATTGGCGTCCTCGGCCGGGGCCAGCTCCAGCTTGGTGAAGATGTTGGCGATGTGCTTGGCGACCGCGCCGTCGCTCACCGTCAGCCGGGCGGCGATCGCCGAGTTCGAACAGCCCTCCGCCATCAGCTCCAGCACCTCACGCTCGCGCGGCGACAGGCGCTGCAACGGGCCGGGACGACGGGAGGTGGTCTGCATCAGCTTGGCGATGACGTCCGGGTCCATCGCGGTTCCGCCGGCCGCCACCCGGCGGACCGCGTCGATGAACTGGTCGGCGGCGAACACCCGGTCCTTCAGCAGGTAGCCGATCCCGCCCGTGCCGTCGGCCAGCAACTCCCGCGCGTAGAGCTGCTGGACGTGCTGCGACAGCACCAGCACCGGCAGGCCGGGGATCTCCCGGCGCGCCTTGAGGGCCGCCTGCAGACCCTCGTCGGTGAGGGTCGGCGGCAGCCGCACGTCGACCACCGCGACGTCCGGACGGTGCGTCAGCAGCGCGTCCAACAGCTCCGGCCCGGTCTCGACCGCGGCGGCGATCGTGAAGCCGTGCGCTTCCAGCAGCCGGATCAGACCTTCTCGAAGGAGGTAGAGGTCCTCTGCGAGGACAACTCGCACGGCAGCTCCAAGGTGATGGTGGTCGGACCGCCCGACGTACTGTCGATGGCGAGGACACCGTCGAAGGTACCCAATCGGCGTTCTATCCCGCGCAGCCCGGTCCCCCGGGTGGGATCCGCCACGCCGACACCGTCGTCCGTCACCGTGACCCGCAGCCGGCCCGCCCGGTACAGGATGTCCACCCAGACCTGCTCGGCCCCCGAGTGCTTGGCCGCGTTCGCCAGCAGCTCGCAGATGCTGAAGTACGCCGTGGCCTCCACCGGCGCCGGCGGGCGGTCCGGCAGGCTCACGCACACCTCGGTCGGCAGCGCGCAGTCCAGCGCCAGCGCCCGCACCGCGTCCCCCAGCCCGCGCTCCGCCAGCACCGGCGGGTGAATGCCGCGGACCAGGTCGCGCAGCTCCTGGAGCGCGCGGGCCGAGGACTGCCGGGCCTCCGACAGCAACTCGCGCGCCGCCGCCGGATCCGTCTCCATCAGGTGCTCGATGGTGCCCAGCGTCATCCCGATCGCGACCAGCCGCGCCTGCGCACCGTCGTGCAGGTCCCGCTCGATCCGCCGCAGCTCCGCCGCCTGGCTGCCGACCGCGTCGGCACGGGTCTCGGTCAGCTCCGCCACCCGCCGGGTCAGCTGGGCGTGCGTGGCCCGGCCGTCCTGGTCGAGCACCCGCCGTGCCACCTCCGCGTACAGGCGGACCGCGTACGGCGCCAGCAGCACGCCGGCGGCGATCAGCGCGAGCCCCAGCAACCCGGCGAACAGCGCCGTCGTCTCAGGGTTCGGACCGTAGGACCGGTAACTCTCCACCGCCATGACCAGGTACACCACCCCGGCGGCCAGCAGCCCCGTCACCAGCGCCCCGAGCGCGGTCACCAGCAGCGGCCTGACCACCAGCCAGAGCATCTCCGACCGGGTCGCCCGGTCCCTCAACGACCAGTGCAGCAGTTGCGCGAACCGGGCCACGTTGTGGGAACGGTGGTACGAGTACCCCGTCCACCAGTGGCCGCGCGCGTCCGCCTCCAGCGCCGGCCGCGGACTGTAGGAGACGGGCAGACGGACCCCGTACCAGTTGCCCAGCTGTGCCCGCGTCCGACGCGCGCACGGGCGCACGAACATCCCGGCCAGCGCCAGCCCCGCCACCACGGCGGCGACGAGAGCGAACAACGCCGCCGGGTAGTAGGAGTCCAGCATCCACGCGACGGTGGCACCCGCGAACACCGCGCCGAAGGCCGGCACCGCCACGAGCGGGACCGTGCCCAGCACCAGCAGCGACAACCGGGCCAGCCCGAGACCGCCCGCCGCGAGTGCCGCCTCGGTCCGGGCGCGCACGGCGCCACCGCCGCTGATTCGACTCTCCGTTGCCACGAGCGCTCCTGTTGCTGATCCCACTGGTAGGCCGATGCCGCACACCGGCTCCGATCGTCCTGACCAAGTTTTCCCCGCACACCCGGCGAGCGCACTGGCCGTCCCACCCGACTTCAAGGTGGTGTTAGGTCCACCCCTGGCCCGGTGCCTCCTCAGGGCGCGGAAATGCGAAAAGCCCCTGCCGGTTCCCCGGCAGGGGCTTCTCAGAAGAATTGTTCGGCGGCGTCCTACTCTCCCACAGGGTCCCCCCTGCAGTACCATCGGCGCTATGAGGCTTAGCTTCCGGGTTCGGAATGTAACCGGGCG
>NZ_JBEOWI010000075.1:0-33523 GCF_040296005.1 Kitasatospora sp. NPDC002551
GGTCAGCCTGCCCGGACTGGCCGCCTCGGCGGCGGCGATGCTCGTCTCCTCGCTGGGCTACGTGCTGGCCGGCCGCTGGCGGGACGGCCCCGACGTGCTCGCCACCACCGCCTGGCAGCTGCTGGCCGGCGGGCTGGTCCTGCTGCCCCTGGCGGCGGCCTTCGAGGGCGCGCCCGCCGCGCCCACCGGGCGGGAACTGCTCGCCTTCGGCTATGTCGCGGGGGTGGCGACCGCGCTGGCCTTCGCGGCGTGGTTCGCCGGCCTGCGCCGTCTCCCGGCCGGGACCGTCGGCCTGCTCGGGCTGCTCAACCCGCTGACCGGCGTCCTGCTCGGCACGGCGCTGGCGGGCGAGGGCCTCGGCCCGCTCCAGATCGCGGGCCTGCTGCTGGTCCTCGCCGGAGTCGCCCTCGGCCGCCCCCGCGGGGCACGCGCCGACCGCCCGGCGGCTGCGGCTGCGGCTGCGGCTTCGGCCGGGCCGGGTGCCCGGCCCGAGCCGCGGGGCCCCGCTGGGGCGGCGCGGGTGAGTCCGCCTCCCTAGGCGGAGCCGTTCCGTCGCCTGGCGGCTTCCCTGTCGAGGAGGCCGGTCAGGTGGTGGTCGAGCACCGCGCGTGGCCTCGGGGGTGCGGAGCCCGCGTGCGGTGTCCACCGCGAGGCCGGTGGCCGGCGTCCGGCAGATGTCCGCCTCCACGAGGTCCGCCGGCTCGGGCGGGCCCTCGCCTCCGTGGCGCGCGTGCCGGGCGCCGGCGATCGGGTGGGCGGTGAACGACAGGAGTTCCTCGTCGCCCGGTCCCAGGGGGTGGCCATCGCCGGGGCGGACATCGCCCGGCCGAGCACGGCGACCGCGCACCGGATCGGCCGGGCGCCCTCGGTGTCCACCTCGATCAGTGCGGGCAGGAAGGTTCTGAGCAGCGCGGCAGGGCTGTCGCCGACGGCGGCCTCGCCCCGCCGTCCGATCGCCCGGCCGGTCTCCCGCGCCGCCCGGGAGGCCTCGCCGTGGCCCGTCACGACCCCTGACCCGTCATGCCGAGGTCCTCCCGACGAGGCCCGACCGGACCGGGATGTCGCCTCCGGCTGCCACGATGTCGGACATGGTGAGATCACTGCGCATCGAGGCCTTCACCCCGGTCGACCGGCCGGTCGTCACGCCGACCACCAAGTTCGGCGGCCAACCCGTGTGGGTGACGGACCCGCAGTGGCCGGTCAGCGCGGCCTGGGACCGGCCGATGCGGTTCGTCGCCCAGATCGAGCTGGACGCGGTGCTCGGGAGCGCCGGCCGGGGGAAGGTGGCCTATGTCTTCGTGACCCACGCCGATCACGGGGAGGACTTCTTCGACCCCGACATCATCGACCCGGCCGGCGGCGAGAACGCGGTGATCGTCCAGCCGGGCGGGGAGTACGCGGGCCGGCTGCGCCCGCTGGCGACCGGCCCCGGGCTCTACGCCCCCGACGGGTCGGCGGTGGAGTACGCCCTCGACCTGTGCCCGGTCGACGAGGGCCACGGCCGGGACCTGGAGCGGTTCGACGGCGACAAGATCGGCGGCGCACCGGTGTTCGTCCAGGGCGACCAGTGGCCGGACGGCGGCCCCTGGCAGTTGCTGCTGCAACTCGACCCGAACTGGGTGCCGTTCCACCTCGTCCTCGGCGCGGCGCCGAGGCTGTTCGCCTTCGTGTCCGGGGACGGCGCCCGGGGCGGGCTGCTCGTCCAGGACTCCTGAGCCGACCGGGTCCCCGCCGTCGAAGCCCCCGCCGTCGAAGCCCCCCGCCGTCAGGGCTCGACGCCGAGAACGCGTGAAAGGGTTCGGGTGGTAGAGCCGCTGACGGTCGGTGGGGAAAAGCGGGTGACCCGGGGGCGGGCCGGTCCTACACTCGGCACCCAGAGGCGCGCCGCCCGTGGTTCCGGTGGTGGGCGCGCCGTGACGAGTCGGGGGAGGACCGGTCGTGCGCCACCGCAGCGCTGCCGTCGTCCCCTCGTCCCGGTTCGAGGTGATCCTGGTGTCCTCGTCCCTCCGGTGCCCGCTGCGCGGCCGGCACCGGGTGGTGTGCGTGACGAGCAGCTGACGCCGGGACAGAAGACCCTTTCCTCAACCGCGGACCCGGGACGGGTCCGCGGTTCCCGGCTCCTGAGAGCCGGCCCCCGGCTTCCGGCCTCGTCGTCGCCGCCGCAATCGCGCCGCCCCTTTCCTTCCCGCGAGCTTCGAAAGGCACCGGGCCATGCGCACCGACGTCCGAACCACCACCGCTGTCACCACCACCGCCACCACGGCCGCCGCCATCGCCGCCGTCCGCAACCTGGGCATCCTCGCCCACGTGGACGCGGGCAAGACCACCGTCACCGAGCGGGTCCTCTACCTGACCGGCGAGACCCACAAGCGCGGCGAGGTGCACGACGGCACCACCGTCACCGACTGCCACCCGCAGGAGCGCGAGCGGGGCATCACCATCTTCGCGGCGGCGGTCAGCTGTCTGTGGAACGGCCACCGGATCAACCTGATCGACACCCCCGGCCACGTCGACTTCGCCGACGAGGTCGAGCGCTCGCTGCGGGTGCTGGACGGCGCGGTCGCGGTCTTCGACGCCGTCGCGGGGGTCGAACCGCAGAGCGAGAGCGTCTGGCGCCAGGCCGACCGGCACGGCGTGCCGCGGATCGCCTTCGTCAACAAGCTCGACCGGCCCGGCGCCGACCTGGACGCCGCCGTCGCCTCCATCCGCGCGCGGCTGCACCCGGCCCCGCTGGCCGTCCAACTGCCCATCGGACGGGAGGACGGCTTCACCGGCGTCGTGGACCTGCTGACGATGCGGGCCCTGACCTGGGACGACGGCCCCGACGGGGACGGTCTGCGGCAGGGGCCGGTGCCCGACGGGCTCCAGGAGGAGGCCGAGCGGCGCCGCCGCCTGCTGGACGAGGCGGTGGCCGGTCTCCACCCGGCCGCGCTGGAGGAGTACTGCGCACACGCGGCGCTCTCCACGGCCACTCTGGCCACCGCCCTGCGGGACCTCACCCGCGGCGGGGAGGCCGTGGTGGTGCTGTGCGGCTCGGCCTACCGCAACCGGGGGATCGAGCCGCTGCTGGACGCCATGACGGCCTACCTGCCGTCGCCGCTGGACGTTCCGCCGGTGCGCGGCACCGGGGTCGGCCCGGCGCAGGACGAGGAGGTGGAACGGGCCGCCGATCCCGACGGGCCGCTCACCGCGCTGGTGTTCAAGGTGGAGATCAGCGCCTCCGGCCGGCTCACCTACCTGCGGCTGTACACGGGCACCCTGCGCAAGGGGGACACCGTGCTGGACGCCGGCACCGGCCGCACCGAACGGATCGCCCGGATCCTGCGGGTGCAGGCCGACAGCCACGTCGAGGCGGACACGGCCGTCGCCGGCGACATCGTCGCGGTGGCGGGCGTCAAGGCCGCGCGCACCGGCGCGACGCTGTGCGCGCCCGGCGCGCCGCTGGTCTTGGAAGCGGCCGTCGTGGCGGAGCCCGTGGTGACGGTGGCCGTCGAGGCGCGGCGTACGGTGGACACCGAGCGGCTGGCCCTCGCGCTCGCCCGGCTCGCCGAGGAGGACCCGTCGCTGGTCGTCCGCACCGATCCGGAGACCGGGCAGCGGGTGCTGTCCGGCATGGGCGAACTGCACCTGGAGGTGGCGGTGGAGAAGGTCCGCCGCGCGCACGGCCTGGAGGTGACCGTCGGCCGTCCGCAGGTCGCCCACCGGGAGACCGTGGAGCGCGGGGTCACCGGCCACGTCCACCGGCACGTCAAACAGGACGGCGGCGCCGGGCAGTTCGCCCACGTGGTGCTCGACGTGGCACCGCTGGACGGCCCGGCCGAGGAGGCGGAAGGAGAGGGGTTCGTGTTCGCGTCCACCGTCACCGGCGGGCGGGTGCCGAAGGAGTACGTCCAGGCGGTCGAGGCGGGCTGCCGGGACGCGCTCGCCGAGGGCCCGCTGGGCGGCCACCCGGTCACCGGCCTGCGGGTCGTCCTGACCGACGGGGCCACCCACCCGAAGGACTCCTCGGACCTCGCGTTCCGCACCGCCGGGCGGCTGGCACTGCGCGAGGCCCTGCGGGCCTGTCGGATGGTGCTCCTGGAACCGGTCGCCGAGGTGACGGTGACCGTGCCGCAGGAGGCGGTGGGCGGTGTCCTCGGTGACCTCGCCGCCCGCCGGGGCCGCGTCCAGGGCTCGGACCCGCGCGGCGGGACGGCGGTGGTGACGGCGATCGTGCCGCTCGCCGAACTGTTCGGCTACGCGACCGCCCTGCGCAGCCGCACCCGGGGCCGCGGCACCTTCGCCACTCGCCCGGCCGGGTACGCCCCGGCACCGGCGGGCGCGCGCGGAGCTGTCCGGCCGATCATGTGACCATGCCGAGTGGGAACGGCTGCGGCCGTTCCTGCCGGTCAGCAGGATCCTCTCCGGTACCGGCTCGAACTGCGTGCGGTCCGCCCGCTGCCCCGGCGTGACGACCGGGGACAGCGGGCGGGCGACGAGGCTCTGCCTTTGAGGCCAGGGCCGGCGGCGGATCGGTCCGGGCGCCGGCCGCGTGCTGGTGGGCCCGCACGATCGTTCCCCTGTCCCGTCGGCCGACCGCAGCCGGTGGCGTTCATCGACCGCTTTCCAGGGCCCGAACCGCTCGGGCAGATCACACCAGTGCACACCGGTCCGCACCGGGTGCAGGATCCCGTCGATCACCTGCCGATGGTCCCGCCACCGGCCACAACGCCTGTTCGGCCCGTGCCGCGCCTGCCTGCGCAGGCGCGGCCTCCGGCACACGATCCCGGAGAAGGCGGAAAGTCAGGCCGCCCGCCTGCGCAAAGGCTCACGCGGCGGGTGCCCACCGGCCTTCGACGAGAAGCGGTACAAGAAGCGCGACACCGTCGAACGGGCCGTCAACAAGCTCAAGCACGCGCTCAAGCACGCCCGAGCGGTCGCAACCCGATACGACAAGCGCGGATACGTCTACCCCGGCACCGTCGCCGCGGCCGCTCTCGTCATCCGGCTCCGCACATGATCGCCCGGTACCCCAGTGAGAGTGCTCCATCGGGCCCCGCTCACCAGGTCACGGGCAGTGACCGCATCCCGTAGATGAACGACTCGGTACGGAACTCGCGCTCGCCGGCCGGCCGCAGCCCCGGCAGCCGGCGGAACAGCGTCTCCAGGGCGATCTGGAGTTCGGCGCGGGCCAGCGGCTGGCCCAGGCACTGGTGCACGCCGAAGCCGAACGCCAGCTGCCGCCGGGCGTCCCGGTACAGGTCCAGCTCGTCCGTCGCCCGATGGCCGGCGCCGCCGAACACCGCCTCGTCCCGGTTGGCGGTGGAGAGCATCGCCAACACGCCCTCCCCGGCCCGGACGGTGACGCCGCCCAGCTCCACGTCCTCCAGCGCCACCCGGGGCAGGCCGGTGTGCACGATGGTCAGCAGCCGCAACAGCTCCTCCACCGCGCCCGGCAGGGTGGCCGGGTCGGCCAGGCCGGGGATCTGCTCGGGGTGCTCCAGCAGCAGCGCGGTCGACAGCGCGATCATGTTCGCGGTCGTCTCGTGCCCGGCGATCAGCAGCAGCACGCCCATGCCGGCCACGTCGTCCGGGGTCAGGTCGTCCCGCGCCGCGAGTCGGCTGAGGACGTCGTCCTCCGGCTGTGCGCGCTTGCGGGCCGTCAGGTCGCACAGGTAGTCCCGGACCTCCTCCTGGGCCTCCCGGAGTTGCTCCACGGTGCTCTCCTGGTTGAGCATCGTGCGGCTCAGGCTCTGGAAGCGGTCGTGGTCCTCGTACGGCACGCCGAGCAGCAGGCAGATCACCAGCGAGGGCACCGGCAGCGCGAAGTCGGTGACCAGGTCGGCCGTGGTCCGGCCCGCGGTCATCCGGTCCAGTGCCTCGTCCACGATCCGCTGGATCTCCGGGCGCAGCGCCTCCACCCGCTTGACCAGGAATTCCCCGGTGAGCATGCGGCGCTGGCGGGCGTGCTCGGGGTCGTCGAGCCGCAGGAAGTCCGGATTGTCGGTGATCAGCTCGCGAGCGCCGGCGACCAGCAGCGGGAAGGTCGGGTGGCGTATGTCGGCACTGAACCGGCGGTCGGACAGCACGGTGCGGACCTCGGCGAAGCCGGTGACCAGCCAGCAGAGGTCGCCGTCGGGCAGCTCGGCCCTGGTCACCGGCCCGGTGGCGGCGGCCTCGGCGTACGCGGGCGGCGGGCCGAACGGGCAGCCGCCGGAGTGCCGGGCCGGCAGTGGGAGGACGGGGGTGGTGGTTGCGGTGGTGGTTGCGCTGGTGGTTGCGGTGGTGGTTGCGGTGGTCAAGGCGGGGGTCTCCTCACGTCGCGGGTGTTCTCGTGGGGTTCGGGGCCCGGGAGGGTTTCCGGCGGCCTGCGGGGCCGACGGCGGGGGTCCGTCAGGCCCCGGTCCGCGCGGGCTCGTCCCCGGTGACGGTGATCGCCCGGCCCGGGCAGAGCTCGGAGGCGAGTCGCACGCCGTCGAACTGCTCGGGCAGCAGGACGGTCTGACGGAGCCTCACGAGACTGTCCCGGTCGTCCTGGTCGAAGACCGCGGGGGCGTTCGTCACGCACATGCCGGAGCTGCAGCAACGGTCCCGGTCGACGCTCACCTGCATGTCGGGCACCTTTCGCCAGGGCGGCGCCGACTGCCCGGCGGCCACCTCTCGTTGTCACGGTCAACCTAGCCATCGCTGGTCCGTTCACGGAGGGGCCCGGTGGCCGGATCGAGAATGGCTGATTCGGCCCCTGTGCCTGAACCCCCGTGCGGCGCAATGTGTTTCAGCCCGTGGTACTTCGCCGGAAGGGTCGGCGGACCCGGCCAGGCGGACGGCTTCACAAACCTTCGGCGTTAGCCAACTCCCTTACGGAGGACACCATTTCGGACTCGGCGGCGCTCTTGTCCGGCCGGTAGCGCACCACCCGGGCGAACCGCAGGCCCGGCCCGGCGAGGTAGCGGGGACTGCCCGGCGGGGAAACGGGGGCTGCCCCGCAGGGCCGGCCCTGCGGGGCAGCGGGGGCTGCGTTGGAGGCCGTCGTAGGCGACCTCGACCAGTTCCGGCCGGACCAGCACCGTCCGGGCGTCCCGCCCGGTCTCCCGGGCGGGCAACTCGGCGGTCTGCCGGGCGAGCGTTCGGTCGGTCGGCCCCTTGAAGGTCTTGCCGAGCACCACCCACGGGCCGAGCCCCGGCTCGCCCGCCACCCGGGCGGCCGGCGAGGCCCCGGACGGTCCCGAGGCGGTCGCACCACCAAGCTCCCCCTGAGCGCGGAGGGCCGCTGCCGGGCTTTGTCCCTGGTCATCACGCCGGGACAATGCGCCGACCGCACCCGGTTCGAGCCCGTCATGGACAAGCGGCGACCATGACCGTGCCATCTGGCACCGCTCATGATCGCGCGGACAGAACCCAGCCGGCGGGCCGTCGGTCGGCGGGCCACCCCCCCCGGTGGCCGGCCGGCCACCGGCGCAGCCGTGGTGGTGGCTCAGCTGTAGTCGTGACTCAGTTGTCGTGGTGGCTCAGCTGCGGCGGGGCCTCAGTTGTGGCGGCGGGCCAGGCCGGGTAGTCGAGGACCAGGCCGTGCAGGTCGACGAGCAGGTCGGCGCGGAAACCGCCGGACTCGTACCGGACGGTCGCCGCCGCACCGGCGGCGTCCTCGTTCCCGGTCGGCCCCAGGTGGGTGTACGTCTGGCGCGACGGGTGGACCGTCAGGTCGGGCACCCGGACCCACGCCATCAGGAAGTCGTGCCGCCCCGGCTCCCGGTGGAGCCGGTGGCGGAGCAGCGGCATGGCGTTGGTCAGCGGGGAGAGGCCGAGGTCGCAGTCGAGCGCCCCGTCCAGCTCCGGCCGGTGGTGCCCGTCGACGGTCCACCGTCCGTCGTGGTTCAGCAGCTCCAGCTCCCGCACGCCCTGCGCCGAGGCGGCGCGGACCGCGAGCCGGCGGGTCGTCCAGCCGGGCCCGGTGTCGAGCTCGTAGTCGAGCCAGTAGGGCGTGGGCATCAGGCCGGCCACCCGGCCGTGGGCACGCAGGCGGTCGTCGCCGAGTTCGACCCAGGCCGTCTCGACGCCCCGGCTCTCCGAGACCTCCCAGGTGGGGACCAGATGAGTGATCATGCCCGTCACGGTAGCGGCCCGCGTCGTCGCCCGGGTTGCCGGTCAGGCGGCCGGCCGGGTGCCGGGTGCCGGGTGCCGGGGCGCCCGTGCGCCTACAGCGCGCCCGCGTCGCGGGCCGTCCACACCGATGGGTAGAGCGGGCGCCAGCCGAGCTCGCGGCGGATCGCGGCGGTGGAGACCTGGCCCTCCCAGGGGTCGGCGGGCCCGGCCCCCTTCGGCAGGACGACCGCGTCGGCCTGCGGCGTGTCGCCGGGTGCGGCGGTCCAGGACTCCGGGCGGGGCACGTCGTTGATCCCGTGCAGGTCCCAGGCGGTCACCGGTGCGTCGTCCGCCACGTTGTAGCTGCGCCCCTCCACCCCCGGCGTCACCGCCGCGCCCCACAGGGCCCGCGCCACGTCGGCGTGGTGGACCACGGACAGCCGTTGGTGCGAGGGCCAGCGGCCCGCCCAGTGCAGCGAGTCCGCGAGATGCGGGTCGCCCTCGCCGTACACGAAGGCGGGGCGGACCACGACCAGCGGCAGCCGGTCGCCGAACGCGCGCAGCCCGTGCTCCGCCGCGGCCTTGGAGGCGGCGTAGGCGCCCCAGAGGGCGTCCGGGGCCAGCGGATCGTCCTCCACGGCCGGCCGGCCCAGCCTCCGCCCGTACACCAGGTTGGTGCTGGTGTGCACGAACCGTCGGACCCCGGCTCCGGCCGCGTCCCGCCCGAGGGCGACGGTGGCGTCCCGGTTCACCGCGAAGGCCTCCTCGTCCGGCATCCCGCGCCGCCCGGCGGCCAGGTGCACCACCACGTCGGCGCCCTCCAGGGCCCGCGCCCGGTCGGCCGGCTCCCGCAGGTCGCCGACGACCGCCTGGAGTCCCGCGGCGGTCGCCGCCCGCGCCTGCTCCTCGTGCCGCACCAGCACCCGGACCGCGCCGGGCCCGGTCCACTGCGCCAGCCGCGGCACGAACCGGCGGCCGACCTGGCCGGTGGAGCCCGTCACCAGAAACGTCGTCATCGCTGTCTCAACTCCCTTGCGAGGTGGTCGCTCGTGGTCGGGGCGGCGCCCGTTCGCCCGGTTCACCAGGTTCGCCAGGTTTCGCCCGGTGCAGCGGGTGCCGCCCTCCCCGTCACCACCGTGGCGGGGAAGCGGTGGCGGCGGCAGAGACCTCCTCAACCAGGGACTGGCGATCCCTGGTTGAGCGCCCCGCCCGGGGCGGAGGATGGGAGGGTGATCGACCGACCGGCCCTCGCCGACTTCCTGACCCGCCGCCGCGCCGCGCTCACTCCCGCCGACGTCGGCCTGCCGCCCGGCGCGCGCCGCCGCACACCCGGCCTGCGCCGCGAGGAGGTGGCCCAGCTCGCCGGGCTCTCGGTGGACTACTACGCGCGCCTGGAGCAGCGGCGCGGTCCGCAGCCCTCGCCGCAGCTGGTCGCGGCCCTCTCCCGGGCGCTGCGGCTGACCGAGGACGAGCGCGACCACCTGTTCCACCTCGCCGGTCACCGGCCGCCGCGCCGGCACACCCCGCTCACCCATGTCCGGCCGGGCCTGCTGCTGATCCTGGACCGCCTGCACGACACCCCGGCCCAGGTGATGTCGGACGTCGGTGACGTCCTCGCCCAGAACGCGATGGCCGCCGCCCTGTTCGGCGACGTCGCCCAGCGGCCGCCGGAGCGGCGCAACGTCGTCCTGCGTTGGTTCGCCGAGCCCGGGTCCCGCGCGCTCTTCCCCGCCGAGCAGCACGAGGAGCTGGCGCGCGGGCACGTCGCCCACCTGCGCGCCGCCCACGCGGCCCGCCCCGGGGACGCGCACCTGGGCCGGCTGGTGGCACGCCTGCTCGCCACCGGTGAGGAGTTCGCCGCCCTCTGGGCGCGGCACGACGTGGCCGTGCGGCGCAGCGGTCGCAAGACCGTCCTGCATCCGCTGGTCGGCCGGCTCGACCTCGACTGCGAGATGCTGGCCGCCGCGGGTCAGGACCAGCTGCTCCTCGTCCACACCGCGCCGCCCGGCAGCGCGACCGCGGAAGCCCTCGAACTCCTGCGGGTGGTCGGCTGTCAGCAGCTCGACGCCGGGGCGGCCGAAGGCGCGGCGCTCCGGTGAGCCGCGCCCGTTCCGCCTCCGGGGCTTGGTCCCGCGCGGCGTCCCGGGCCGGCTCCGCACGGGCGCGCGGCGTCGTCGTCCCCGGTTCGTTGGCGGCGCTTGAGGGCAACCGGTGGCCCGAACCGGGGGCGGACGCCACCCGGCTGGCCGTCACCGCCCACGCCCTGCGCCGTCGTCCGGTCGCCGACCTCGGCGCCGAGGAACTGCGGTTGCTGATCGGCCAGGACATCGGGCTGACCCACCTGCTTCCGCGCGCGGTCGAGCTGCTCTGCCGTGACCCCCTGGCCGGGGGCGACCTCCACCCGGGCGATCTCCTGTCCGCCGTGCTCGGCCGCGCCCCGGAGGTCTGGACGGCCCGGCCCGGTCTCGCCGCCCGGCTTGCCGCCGCCCTCCGGGGGACGGTGTCCGTCCCGGGGCCGGGCCTCCCGGACGAGGTCCGGCGCCGGGCAGAGGCGTTCCTGACGGCCGGGCACGGCACTCCGCCGGTCTCGGGGGCCAGCAGGGTGTGATGCGGCAGCCACCGCCGGTCACCGACCCCGTCCCGTGTCCGGAAGACCCCCTCTGACCTGCGCGTCCTTCGCCGGAAGCGGCGCGCTGAGCGGCTACCGTGGCCGGGCGGCCGGGCGCGGCCGCCCGGCGCCCCGGGGCGCCGGCCGCACACAAGGGACGGACCGGCATGCAGTTCGACGACCAGGGCGACCTCGACACCTCGCAGGTGGACGACCGGCGCGGCATCCCCGGGGGGAAGGTCGCCGTCGGCGGTGGCGCGGCCGGTCTGATCGCCGTTCTGATCGCGGTGCTCTTCGGCGTCGACCCGAGCATCCTCGGGCTCTCCGACGGCGGCGGCTCGGACGCCGGGTCCGGGGGGACCACCACCGCGGGGGAGGTCCAGCAGGTCTGCAGGACCGGTGCCGACGCCAACCGCCGGCAGGACTGCCGGATCGTGGCCGTCACCAACAGCCTCCAGGAGTACTGGGGCGGGCAGTTGCCCCGCTTGGGCGTCGCCTACCGGCCCGCCGAGACGGTCCTGTTCACCGGCCGGGTCTCCACCGCCTGCGGCGCGGCGAGCTCCGCCGTCGGCCCGTTCTACTGCCCGGCCGACCGGCGCGCCTACTTCGACCTCGGCTTCTTCGACGAACTGTCCACCCGCTTCGGGGCCGGCGGCGGCCCGTTCGCCGAGGCCTACGTGGTCGCCCACGAGTACGGTCACCACATCCAGAACCTGACCGGCACCATGCAGAAGGTCGGGCAGGACCGGCAGGGCCGGGACAGCGCCTCGGTGAAGCTGGAACTCCAGGCCGACTGCTACGCCGGCGTCTGGGCCCACCACGCCACCACCACCCCTCAGGCCTCCACCGGACGGCCGCTGATCAGCACCCTCACCGACCAGGACATCGCCCAGGGCCTGGACGCCGCGGCGGCCGTCGGCGACGACCGGATCCAGAAGCAGGCCACCGGCCGGATCGATCCCGACACCTGGACCCACGGCTCCTCCGACCAGCGCAAGGCCTGGTTCACCACCGGCTACCGCACCGGCGACCCGGCCCGCTGCGACACCTTCGCCGCGCAGCGCTGACCGGCGCAGCGCAGACCGGCACCGCGTCGGCCCGCGCCCGGGCCGCCCCGGCACCCTGTCATCCGTCAGGGACCGCTGCGGGCGGCCCCTTCCTACGCTGCTGAGCACCGGCCGGACACGGACCGGACCAGCACCTGAGGGAGAACCACCATGCGCAAGATCCTGCACGCCGCCGCCGCGCTCGCCCTCGCGGCCGCCGCCGTCACCACGATGGGGGCCTCCGGCGCCCAGGCCGCCGACGGTCCCTGGGACGGCTGCCCGTACGGGGCGGTCTGCATCTACCCGCAGGACTCCGACACCAGCAAGCCGCCGACCGACGTCTTCTGGAGCTACGGCGCCCACAACCTCCGCAACCAGAACGGCTGGCACTGGGTGCTCAACAACCAGTCGGGCGGGGCGCACGCCCACCTGTGCACCGGGTACAACGGCACCGGCTGCGGCGAGGACCTCCCCGCCCAGACGGGCGTCTACGCCGACCTGACGCCGATCAACTCGATCACGCTCGACCGTCCCTGACGGCCCGGCGCCCACCCGACGCCGCCAGCGGTGGGGTCCTCCGGGGGGAGGACTCCGCCGCGGGCGGCCGCGTTCAGGAGCACCACGCGCGCTCGGCCTGCTCCCGGACGCCCGGGGGACGCTGTTCACGCCGCCTCCGGTGACGGACAGGTGAGGTCGGCGGGCGGGATCGTCCCGGTGAGCAGGTAGGACTCCACGATGGAGCGCACGCACGGGTTCGGCCCGGGGTACTGGCCGTGGTCGCCGTTCCCGGTGACCGTCACCAGACGCGAGCCGCGCAGGGCCCGGTGCGCGGAGAGCGCGGCCTCGACGGGCGTCGCGGGGTCGTGCACCGAGTTGAGCATCAGCGTGGGCGGCAGGCCCGCACCCGTGACCCGCACCGGGGGCGCCGTGGGCGCCGGGCAGGAGGCGCAGACCGCGGAGAAGGCGAGCGTACGGGCCCCGGCCAGCGGCCGGCGGGCGGTGTTCCCGGTGCCCCGGTCCACCCAGACGGACAGGTCGCGGGTCCACGGGGTGTCGGTGCAGGTGACCGCGAAGTACTCGGCGAGGAACTCCGGGTCGAGGTACTCGCCGAAGACCCGCCGGGCGGTGGTGCGGGCGGCCGGTTCGGCGCCCGGCCAGTCGTCGAGCGCGGCCAGCGCGGTGGCCAGTTGGGTGAAGCCCGCGTTCGTGCGGTAGACGTTCTGGATCGTGCCGTTGTCCAGTTGGTTGGGCCCGATGGTGAGCGTGCCGTCGACCAGCGGGTGCTCGTGCGGCGCCGCCCGGCGCGCCTCCCAGCGGGCCTTCACCTCGGCGGCGGTCGTGCCGTAGTGGTAGACGGCGTCCCGGGCGGCCAGCCAGGGCAGGAAGTCCTCCTCGAACCGGCGCTGGAAGCTCATCGGCAGCCGCTGCTCGAACCGCTCCCAGGTGCCGTCGAAGCCGATGACGCTGTCCAGCACCATCCGCTCGACCCGCTGTGGGAAGAGCGTCGCGTAGTACGCGCCGATCACGGTGCCGTAGGACGGCCCGTAGTAGCTGACCCGGCGTTCGCCGAGCAGGGCGCGCAGCAGGTCGAGGTCCCGGACGGCCTGCTCGGTGGTGAGGTAGGGCAGCAGGCCGTCGCTGCGCCGCTCGCAGTCGGCGGCGAACCCGCGCGAGGCCGTGATCACCCGGGCCCGGTCGGCCGGCGTGTCGTCGCGGAAGTCCCCGGCGAAGAACGCCCGGAACTCCTCGGGCGTCTGGCAGACGGCCCGGGTGCTGTGGCCGACACCGCGCTGGTCGAAGCCCACGACGTCGTAGGCGGCGCCGAGCGCGGGCGCGTCCCGGACGAAGCCCGCCGGGCGCCGCAGGCCCTTGCCGCCGGGGCCGCCGGCGGCCGTGAGCAGGGTGCCGATCCGTCGGCCCGGGTCGCTCGCGCGGTGCCGGGAGACCGCGACGGTGAGGTCCGGCCCCCGCCCGGGGTGGTGCCAGTCCCGGGGCACGGTCATGGCGGCGCACTCCAGCGCGGCCTCCTCCGCGCAGGGCTGCCAGTCGAGTCGTTGCTGGGAGTAGCGGGCGGGGACACCGGGGGCGGTCGCTCCGGCGGGCGCCGCGACGGCGTTCGCGGTGCCCGCCGTCTGGGCCAGGGCGAGGACGGCGAGCAGGGCCACGGTGCGCTGGCCGAGGGCGGAGAGCCGGGAGCGACGCCCGGTGCGGTTGGTGGTCCATGTGGTCATGCGTCGATCGTGGCCGGTCGACCGGTCGTGGTCGATCCAGTGGGCACCCGTCTTTCCCCTGGCGCCTGAACCACCTCTGAGGGGGCGTCAGGTGCAGCTGATCCCCCGCCGGGGTGAGTCTTCGACGAGATGGTTGACGGCGGCTGCTCCCTTCCGCCGGGTGGGATCCGTCGAGAGGGGTGAGCGGCCGTCGCGGCGGCCGCTCAGGTCGGGGACCACGAGGAGGGAGTGCACGGATGCGGAGCAGCAGGCCGAGGGCGGAGGCCCGGGCGAGAATCGGAACGGGGAACGGGCGCCGGGCCCCCGCCGACCGGCGGGTACCCCGGGCGCCGCCGGTGCGGGGCGGCCGGGCGGGGATTCAGTGGGCTCTACCTTCTGAGCTCTACCTTCTGAGCCGGGTTGGTCTGGTCATTCGTAGGGTTGGATCACCCAGGGGTGCTGGGTGTGGCTATCAGTGGGCTGCCGTCTCATGGCTTCCGTCGCTTCGCCGCCCGGCGCCCCACGACGACTCGGCCGCCGATTAGGAAGTGCGAGCAAGTCGCTGAGTAGAGCAATGCCGGCGAGGTCGTCCGTGGTACGAACA
Source organism: Kitasatospora sp. NPDC002551 (assembly GCF_040296005.1). NCBI lineage: Bacteria > Bacillati > Actinomycetota > Actinomycetes > Kitasatosporales > Streptomycetaceae > Kitasatospora > Kitasatospora sp. NPDC002551. The sequence goes on from NZ_JBEOWI010000075.1 coordinate 14,530, forward strand.
GCACGAACACGCACGTCAGGAGCATGATGAGCCGGATATGGGCGGGGATCGACAGTGGCAAGGGCCACCACCACGGCCTGGCCCTCGACGCGGACGGCAGGAAGGTGCTGTCGCGGCGGGTCGCCAACGACGAGCCCGAGCTGCTGGAACTGATCGCGGACGTCCTGGCCCTCGCCGGCGGCGAGCCGGTGACGTGGGCGATCGACATGACCGGCGGGGAGCCGGCCCTGCTGCTGAGCCTGCTGGTCGCCCACGGCCAGGAGGTCCTGTACATCCCCGGCCGCCTGGTGAACCGGGCCTCCGACGGCTACCGCGGCGAGGGCAAGACCGACGCCCGCGACGCCTACGTGATCGCCGACCAGGCCCGGATGCGCCGCGACCTGGAGCCCGTCCGTCCCGGCGACGAGGCCGCGATCGAGCTCAAGCTGCTGACCGGACGGCGGGCCGACCTGGTCGAGGACCGCACGCGGTCGATCAACCGCCTGCGCGGCACCCTGCTGAGCATGTTCCCAGCCCTGGAACGGGCCCTGGAGGTGACCAACGCCGGCCCGCTCAAGCTCCTGACCGGCTACCAGACCCCCGCGGCGATCCGCCGCACCGGGACCGCGCGGCTGACGAAGTGGCTCGCCAACCGCAAGGTCCGAAACGCGAGAGCCCTCGCGGAGGCGGCTGTTGAGGCTGCCGAACGCCAGCACACCTCCGTCCCCGGGGAGAAGACCACCGCGAAGCTGGTCCACACCCTGGCCGAGGTGGTGATGGCCCTCAATGAGCAGATCGCCGAGATCGACAAGCTCATCGAGGGCCGGTTTCGCGAGCACGAGCTCGCCGCGATAGTCGAGAACGTCCCCGGTATCGGCACCGTTCTCGGTGCCGAGTTCCTGGCCGGCGTCGGCGGCAGCCTGGACGGCTTTCCCTCCCCGGATGCTCTGGCGGCGTTCGCCGGCGTCGCACCGGCGCCCCGCGACTCGGGCAAGGTCAGCGGCAACCTCCATCGGCCGATGGTCTACCACCGCCGGCTCCAACGCGTCTTCTACACCTCCGCGTTGGTCAGCATCCGCTGCGATCCGAACTCGCGGGCCTTCTACGACCGCAAACGCGCGGAAGGCAAGCGGCACGTCCAAGCCGTGATGGCCCTGGCCCGCCGCCGCGTCAACGTCCTGTGGGCGCTGATCCGTGACCGACGGTGCTGCCACGTCACACCTCCAGTGACCACGGCGGCTTGACAACGACATTAAGAAGCGACGGTGAAGCGCAGGCGGCGGTGGGCGGGGTGCTCGGCCTCGTCGAGGAGGGCGACGGCGAGGTCCTCCATGGAGATGGCCGAGGTGCCGTCCGGGTCGACGAGGAGCTCGTCGCGGCCCAGCCGGTAGCGGCCGGTCCGCTCGCCCGGTTCGAGCAGGGCCGGCGGGCTGAGGTAGGTCCAGTCGACCTCGGTGTCCGCGCGGCAGAGGGCGAGCTGCTCGCCGCAGGCATCGGCGATCGGGCGCAGGGCGGCGGGGAAGTCCGGGGCTTCGGCGAGGGTGGTGCCGCTCCCGCCGGGCAGGGCGAGGCTGCCGGCGCCGCCGACGACCAGCAGCCGCACGCCGGTTCCGGCCAGGCCGGCCAGCAGGCCCTTGGTCGCGGTGGCCAGTTCGTCCTCGCGGCCGGGGGCCGGGCGGGTGGCCGTGACCACCAGGTCCTGCCCGGCGGCGAGGCGGTGGACGTCGGCGGGGTCGCGGGCGTCACCGGTGGCGATCCCGACCGTCGGCGCGAGCCTGTGCGGGCGGGAGGGGTCCCGCAGGACGGCGGTGACCTGGTGGCCGCGGGCGGCCGCCTCGGCCACCACCCGGCTGCCGACGTTGCCGCTCGCGCCGAACACGGTGATGCGCATGGGGAGTTCTCCTGGGATTGGGACTGGGGCTGGGACTGGGATGCGATGGAGAGGAGGTGTCCGGCGGCGCGCCGGACGGTCAGGCGGTCAGGCGGTTTGGCGGGTGCGGGTGTCGGCGCGGTCGGCGGCGGCGCCGTCGGAAGCGGCGTCGGAGGAGGCGGCGACCACCTTCGACGGGGTGCGCGGTCGCTGGGTCTGCGCGGCGACGAGCGAGCCGAGCACGATCAGCGCGCCGAGTGCCTGGACGGGCGCGAGGTCCTGGCCGAGCACGAGCCAGCCGAGGGCGGTGGCGACCACGGGGCTGAGCAGACCGAGGAAGGTGACCGAGGTGGGCGGCAGGGCGCGGATGCCGCGGAACCAGAGCGCGTAGGCGACGGCCGCGCCGATCAGGCTCAGGTAGCCGTAGCCGAGCAGGTTGGCGCCGGTGAGGTGGGACGGCGGCGGCCCCTCGACCAGCAGGGCGACCGGAAGGAGCAGCAGACCGCCCGCGGTGAGCTGCCATCCGGTGGTGGCGAGCAGCGGGGCCGGTGAGGTCCAGCGCTTGGAGAGGACGACACCGGTGGCCATCACCACCGCGCCGCCGAGCGCGGCCAGGATGCCGAGGGCGTCCAGCTGGGCGTTGGCACGCAGGACGAGCAGGCTGACCCCGGCCACGCCGGCGATGCCGGAGAGGAGGGTGCGCAGCGAGAGGCGGTCGCCCAGGAGGGCGGCCGAGAGGCCGGCGGCGATCAGTGGCTGGACGGCGCCGACGGTGGCGGCGACGCCACCGGGAAGGCGGTAGGCGGCGACGAAGAGGAGGGCGAAGAAGGCGCCGATGTTCAGCGTGCCGAGGACGAGCGAGCGCCACCACCAGCTGCCCTTGGGCAGGCGGCGGGTGAGGGCGATGAGCAGCAGCCCGGCGGGCAGGGCGCGGAGGACCCCGGCGAGCAGCGGGCGCCCGGGCGGCAGCAGCTCGGTGGTGACCAGGTAGGTGGAGCCCCAGATGGCGGGGGCGAGGGCGGTGAGCAGCACGATGGCGAGTCGATTCCTTAGCACTAAGCCAATGTATCTCAGCGCTAAGGAATCCGGGCGGGGTGTTGGGGGTGGGCTGCTGTGAGGTATCTCACCGCTAAGGCATCGTTTAGGCTGGAGGGCATGGCAGAACGCGAAGATCATGTGGACCGGGTGGTGCGGCAGTGGGGCGCGGAGCGTCCCGACCTGGATGTCTCGCCGATGGAGGTGCTCGGCCGCCTCAAGCGGCTCACCCGCCTGGTCGACGCCGAGCTGAAGGAGACCTTCGCCCGGCACGACCTCGACTTCGCCTCCTTCGACGTGCTCGCCACCCTCCGCCGCAGTGGCCCGCCGTACCGGCTCACCCCGACCGGCCTGATGCGGTCCGCGATGGTCACCTCCGGCGCGATCAGCCAGCGTCTCGACCGGCTGGAGGCCCGAGGCCTGGTGACCCGCACCGCCAGCGGCTCCGACGGGCGCAGTCGCGACGTCGCGCTCACCGACGAGGGGTACGCCCTGATGGACCGCGCCCTGCCCGACCACCTCGCCACCGAGCGCCGTGTCCTGGCCGGGCTGGACGAGGCGCAGACCGCCGCGTTCATCGACGCCCTGCGCGTCGTGCTCACCACCCTCGGCGACAGCCCGGAGTGACCACGCGCCACCGCCGGCCGGCGCCCTGCCCCCGCCCGCCGTCGGGGGCCGACCGTCGGGGGCCGACCGTCAAGGGTTGACCGCGACCGCCTTGGAGAAGGTGTAGTGGAAGGTCCCGCCCGGCTCCGCCGCACGGCGCAGCTCGGCGAGGCCGCGGTCGAACGCCTCGTCCGTGCTGAGGCCGGCCCCAATGGCCTCGGCCCGCACCGCCTCGACCATCGCGACGAAGGTGCGCCGGGTGAACCCCTCGGCCAGCGCCGGCCGGGTGGTGTCGGCGTACATCGTGCGCAGGCCCACCGCGACGTCCCGGAAGCCGGCGTCGGTGAGCAGCGGCTGCAGCCGCCGCCCGATCAGGGCGTCCCCGCCGCCGTCCGCCTGGAGCCGGACCAGGTGGTCGACGACCCGCTGCGCGGCCTCGCCGCGCGGGTGGAAGCACGCGGTGCCGTGGTCGCCCTCGATCACGGTGATGGTGCCGCCGGGCCTCAGCACCCGGCGCAGCGCGGCCAGCGCCGCCGTCGGGTCGGCGAGGTGTTCCAGGACGAAGCAGACGAAGAGGTGGTCGAAGGAGGCGTCGGGAAAGGGCAGCCGGTGCAGGTCGCCGTGGTGCCAGTCGACCCGCGCGTCGGGTGCGTGCGCGGCGACCCGGGCCCGCGCCAGCGCCAGCGAGTCCGCCGAGATGTCGGCGGCGGTCAGCAGCACGCCGGGGCTGGTGGCCAGCAGGTGCACCGTCTGCGCACCGACGCCGCAGCCGACCTCCAGGACCCGGCTGCCCGGCGGGTAGGCGGTGCCCGCGTGCAGCAGGTCGGCGAGGGTGTCGGCCTGGTCGCCGAGGCGCCGGGCCTCGGTGGGGGAGTAGCCGTGCACATAGGCGTGGCCGGTGCCGGGGACCGGCGCGGGGCGAAGGTCGGTGGGGAGCGGGGTGTTCGTCGTCATGCCCCCACCCTCCCGGCACAATGGACCGGTGCACAGGTCCAATGAACGGCTGGTCGACAGGTCCACAACCGCCGGTGCCGACTTCCTCCAGCTCGACCCCGGCGAGGCCCCCGCCGGCGGACTCGCGGACTGGCTGGCCCGGCGGCTGAGGCAGGCGATCGCCGACGGCCGGCTGCCGGTCGGCAGCCGGCTGCCCGCCACCCGCGTGCTCGCCGCCGACCTCCGGGTCTCCCGGGGCGTGGTCACCGACGCCTACCGCCGGCTCACCGAGGAGGGGCGGATCGCGGGGAGGGGCAGGGGCGGCACCATCGTGGTCGACCCGCTCGTCCGGGCCCCGGCGCACCCGGTACGTCCGATACATCCAGCACCCGGGGCAGTCCCCGCCCCCGCCCCCGCCCCCGACCCCGACGCACCCTTCGACGGCACACCCGTCCCGGCCAGCTTCGACGCCCTGCGCAACGCCCCCGCCCGGATCGACCTCTCACCCGGAGTCCCTGACCTCGCCGCCTTCCCCCGCACCGCCTGGCTGCGCGCCGAGCGCGCCGTCCTGCACGACCTCGCCGCCCGGGACTTCGGCTACGGCGACCCGCGCGGCACCCCCGCCCTGCGCCGCGCGGTCGCCGACTGGCTCGGCCGCAACCGCGGCATCCGCGCCGACCCCGAGGACGTCCTCATCGTGGCCGGGGCCGCGCAGGCCCTGGCCCTGGCCGGCGAGGTGCTCCGCGCGACCGGCCTCGACGCGGTCGCCGTCGAGGACCCGGGCTCACTCGGCACCCGCCAGCACCTCGGCCACCGGATCACCGCCACCCCGCCCGTCCCCGTCGACGCCGAGGGCATCCGGGTCGACGCGCTGCGCGCCACCGGCGCCCGCGCCGTCCTGCTCACACCCGCCCACCAGTTCCCGACCGGCGTGGTCCTCGGCGGCGCCCGGCGGCGCGAGCTGCTCCGGTGGGCGGCGGAGGGCGGGCTCGTCATCGAGGACGACTACGACGCCGAACACCGCTACGACCGCCCGCCGGTGCCCGCACTGCGCGGCGTCCACCCCGACCACGTGCTCTACCTCGGCAGCGTCTCCAAGCTGCTCGCCCCCGCCCTGCGCACCGGCTGGATGCTCGCCCCCGCCCGCTACCGGGACCTCCTGGTCGACGCCAAACGGCTCAGTGACCTCGGCAACGCCGCGCTGCCCCAGCTCGTCCTCGCCCGGCTGATGGACTCCGGCGCGCTGGAGCGCCACCTGCGGCTGCTGCGCCCGCGCCACCGGCGCCGCCGCGACGCGATGACCGCCGCGATCGCCGCCCATCTGCCCGGCGCCGTCGTCCACGGGGCGTCGGCCGGACTGCATCTCCTGGTCACCTTCCCCGACGGCCTGGCCTGCACGGACACCGAGCTCGCCACGGCGGCGCTGGCCCACGGCGTCAAGGTGCAGCCGCTCTCCTGGCACGCCCGGCTGCCGCACGCGCCGGGGCTGGTCCTCGGCTACGCCGCCGGAGCGCCCGGCGAGATCGAGGAGGGCGTCGCCGTCCTCGGACGGCTGCTCCGGGAGGCGGGACGACCACAGTTGGGGTGAGGCTGCTGGTGTCACCTCGCGCGCCCCGCCATCCTGGGCCGGGCGCCCCCGGGCGCCCCGGGCACACTCCGGGCGCACCGTCGTTCGCCCGAGCCCCGAGCCCCGAGCCCCGAGCCCCGAGCCCCGAGCCCCGACCGCCCGGACCCGACCGAGGGAGGCCGGATGCCGATACCCCGCCGAACCGTCCATGTCGCGCTCCTCGCCCTGCTGTTCTCCGCCCTGGCCCCGTCAGCCCCGCTCGCCCGGCTGGACCCGCCCGGCGCGGGAGACGCCGCCCGGCCGCCCCAGCCCGTCGAGCGCTCGGCCGAACCCGGCGCGACGGCCCCGACACCCCCCATCTCCACGGAGAGGACGCCTCTCGTGCCCACCACCGAATCGCTCCAGCTCGCCGGCCGCCGGGTCATCTACTCCTACTCCGGCGACACCCCACCCGCCGCGCTGCTCGACGCCGTCCGGGCGGGCCGCGCCGCCGGCGTCATCTTCTTCAAGGACAACGTCCCCTCGGTGCGCAAACTCCAGGCCAGCGTCGCCGAGTTGCGGCAGGCGGCGGCCGAGGCCCCGTCAGCGTCCCCGCTCCTGCTGATGACCGACCAGGAGGGCGGGAAGGTCCGCCGACTGCCCGGCGCCCCGGACCTCTCCGCCCGGAAGACCGGCCTGGCCGCCGACCCGGCCGGCGAGGCGGCCCGCTCCGGGGCCGGAGCGGCCGGCACGCTGAGCGAGGCGGGCCTGAACGTCAACCTCGCCCCCGTGCTCGACGTCTTCGACACGCCCGACAACTTCATCGACCACTTCGAGCGCTCCTACGGCCAGAAGCCGGACGTGGTGGCCGAGTCGGGATCCGCCTTCCTGGCCGCCCAGCAGCGCCTCGGTGTCGCCGCGACGGCCAAGCACTTCCCGGGCCTCGGCGCCGCCGCCCGCGAGGAGAACACCGACGAGCGTCCCGTCGTCCTCCCGGTCCCGCTCGCCGACCTCAGGGCCCGCGGCGAGGAGCCGTACCGCGCCGCCATCGCCGCCGGGGTCCGGCTGGTCATGACCTCCTGGGCGGTCTACCCGGCCCTCGACGCCTACCGTCCGGCTGGCCTCTCGCGCACCATCGTCCAGGGCGAGTTGCGCGAGCGCCTCGGCTTCCGCGGCGTGACCATCACCGACGCCCTCGAAGCCGGCGCCCTCGCCGCCTTCGGTGACGTGGGCGAGCGGGCTGTCGCCGCCGCCGACGCCGGCATGGACCTCCTGCTCTGCTCGGCCCGCGACGTCCAGCAGGGCGACGCCGCCGTCGAGGCCCTCGCCACCGCGCTCGACAGCGGCCGCCTCGACACCGCCGGCTTCACCGAGGCCGTCCGCCGCGTCGACGCCCTCCGCACCTCCTTCACCGCCTCCTGACGGCCCCCGGTATCTCCCCTCACCGACTCCGGCGTGCTTCCGGCGTGCTCCCCAGCGAGCTCCCGGCGTGCGCCGGAACCCCGGTGGCGTACCTCGTGCGCCCCGCCGACCGGGCACGCGAAGGTCAGCTACAGGTCTATGATCTGACGACCTGCCAGAGGGTGACGTGGGGGATTCATGGCTCATCCGCAAGGCGCGCCGAATACGGGCAGCCTGATCGACCGATGGGAGGAGCGGGGGTTCGCCGTCGCCTGCGCGCTGGTCGTCGTCGGGTCGACCGTCGCGGCGGTGTTCGACGTGCCGCCGACCTGGCTGATGCCGTTCCTCTTCGCGGCGGTCTACGCGATCCTGCGGCTGCTGCTGCCACTGAAGGGGGCGCAGCGGGAGATCGCCGACCTGCGCATCGAACTGGCATCGCTGCAAAGGGAGTTCCGCTCCGCAGCGTTCTCCCGGGTGGAGCACTACCCGGACGCCGCCGAGTTCTACCGGGCGGCCACCGACTACCTGCGGAAACACAATCCCAGCCATCTCGACACCTGGTACATGAGGATCGGGACCCCGGACACCTTCAGCGACTCGACGCCGGCCTTCGCCGCGTACTTCGAGGCCGTGCTCGACTGGGCGCGGCAGGGCGGGTCCGTCCGTCGACTGTTCTGCTCAGGCCCGTCACCGGAGTACGCGCGCTGGACGGCGCAGCACCGGCAGGACACCCGGGACCTGAGCAGGTATCACATCCGCGAGGTGAGCTGGCCGATCGAGGCGGACCTGATGAGCATGGCCATCATGGGTGACGGGGTGTTCCTCGCCTTCACCACCGACGACCGGGTGGCCGGCATGCGCATCGAGGGCGGCGAGGCGGCGGCCTACTTCCGCTCGTACTTCGACCGGCACTGGGACAAGGGCGCGGACGTGCCGCGCTGAAGCCTGTTGCAGAAGCCCGGGCGTGGGCAGGTCGGTGTGTGGTCCGGCCTGCTGGCTTCATGCGGTTCGGGCGAGGTCGTGCGGGTGGGCGACGGCCTGTGCCTCGTGGTGCGGGCCGAGGCGCTTCACGATGCGGCCCGCCGTCGCCGTCGAGACCCCGATCAGTGGCGCGAGCCGCCGCGACCGCAGCCCCGTGAACGCCTCCTAGAGGTGGCCCTTGGGGGCGGTGAGGCGGGTGGACCACTCGTGTTCGGCGAGGGCGAGGCCGCGTTCCAGTGTGTCGAGGAGGGCCGGGCGGCTCACCGACGCCACCGTCGGCTCGTGGCGGGCCTCGGTGCCCCAGGCGGGGCCGCCTCCGTCGCGTACCCGGCAGACGAGGTGCAGTCGGTCGCCGTCGGGGAAGGCGAAGGCCGTCACCTCGTCGGTGCACTCGCCCCACTCCAGGAAGGCACACCGTGCGAGTGCCTCCTCGGTTCCGGACGAGGTCCCGGTGCGGGAGCCGTCGTACATCCACCTCTCGGCGGTGAGAAAGGACTCGGACGGCGAGGTGAACCCCGTCGGCAGCGCGGCCGGCGTGCGGAAGCGGCCGAGCTCGTCCTTGAGCTTCTTGACCAGCAGTGGTGGGTAGAACGCGTTGTCCCACGTGTTCACGTGGAGCCCGCCGACGAAGACGTCGACGCACAGCAGTCCCGGGGCCTGTTCGATGGGGAACTCCAGACCGAATCCGGTCCGCGATCCGACCAACACGTCAACCTCCCCGGCCCCGGCCCCGGCGGGACACCCGTCGCGGGCCGACCCTACTGGACCGGCCCCACTGATCCGCGTTCGGTGCGGGGTGGCGCGGGAGTGGCGCGAAAAGGGGTGAGGGTGGCGTGAAGAGGGTGCACGGGTGGCCAACACGCGCCGATGCTTAGCGGAAACGAGCGGACACGGAGGGTCAGCAAGATGGCAGGCTTTTCGCCGTGACTGTGCACCCTCTCGTACACGAGATCGCCGATGCCTATCTGTCCCTGGTCGACGCCGCCGCGCCCGGACTGGTCGAGGGCCTGTACGTGGTCGGCTCGACGGCCCTGGGCGACTTCCACCCGGCGCGGAGCGACATCGACTTCGTGGCCGTGACCGCCGACCCGGTGACGGGGGAGCAGCTCGCCGGACTGGAGCGTGCGCACGCCCGGCTCGCGGTCCGCTACCCGCGCCCCGCGTTCGACGGCCCCTACCTCACCTGGCACGAGCTGGCGGGCTCGCCGGCACAGGCGGCGCCGGGGCCGCACGTGTTCGGCGGGACGCTCCGGCGCCGGGTGCGGTCCGACCGCACACCGGTGCTCTGGCACACGCTGGCACGGCAGGGTGTCACGCTGTGCGGGCCGCGGGCCCAGGAACTGATGATCGACACGGATCCGCGGGAGCTGGCCGCCTGGACGGTCGGCAACCTGGAGGAGTACTGGCGCCCGTGGTGGCGGCGCTCCTCGCGGCTGGTGTCGGGGCCGGGGCTGGCCTGCCTGAACGGGCGGGGGCCGGCCTGGGGTGTGCTGGGGGTGAGCCGGCTGCACTACACGCTGGCCACCGGGCGGATCGCCTCCAAGCGCGGGGCGGGCGAGTACGCCAGGGTGGTGTTCGACGAGCGGTGGCGCCGGATCGTGGACGAGTGCCTGCGGGTCCGTGAGGACGGGCGGCAGCGCTCGCTCTACCCGAACCCGTTCGTCCGGCGGGCCGACGCGCTCGCGTTCATGGACATGGCGATCGAGAGTGCCCGGCGGCTGGGGGCGGATCGCCTGCCCCTGGGGGAGTGACCGGCCGCCCAGGCCGAAGCCCAGGCCGAAGCCCAAGCCCAAATCCAAGCCCAAATCCAAACCCAGGCCCAGGGCCGGGCCCGGACGCCGACCAAGATCGTTATTGCGCCATCGAAGGCCGGTTTCCAGTCTGATCATCGACTGTTTGGATCTTGGTCCTTTTCGGCATTCGATTCCCCTGTCAGAGTTCTGCCGTGCCACATGTGACATGTCACATGTGGCACTCAGAAGCCCTTGTCAACGAAGAGAAGAAACGAAGAGGAGCGGGATCATGCGGATGAACCGACTCACCCTGACGGCCGCCGGGATCGCCGGAGCGGCGGCGCTGCTGGCGGTTCCGGCCCAGGCGAACGCCGCGCAGGCGACCACCACCGGCACCACCGTGACCTGCGGCGCGTCCGGCCTGCAGGCCGGCCTGTCCACCAAGGTCTGTGCCGAGGTGACCGGCGACAGCGTCCAGCTGTACGGCCAGATCAGCCTGGCGGGCCCGCCGACCCCGGGCACCACGCCGCAGACCGTCGAGCTGCTGACCGGCCTCTCCGGCCAGGTCGTCGGCGGCGCGTCGCTCGGTTCGGTCAGCGGCCGGACCCTGTTCACCGCCAGCACGGTGAAGGTGCCGGGGGTCGGCGGGACCGTGCCGTGCGGCTCCACCGTGCACGGCAGCTTCAGCGTCGCCACCTTCCCGTGGTCGCCGGCCCCGGTGACCGTCGACGTCGTGGTGCCCTGCTGATGACGCGGTCGCTGTAGACCGGTGGCAAATGGGGCGGGCCCGGGGTGCTGGTGACCCCGGGCCCGCCCTGCTCCCTTCCCGCTCGTGCGCGGGCGGACGACCGTGACGACTTGAAGAAATCTTCATCTGCAACGATGATGCTTCCCGCCGAACGGGCCGAACCAGGCCCCATCCAGAGACGTGCAGGGAGAGACGGACGATGCCGGTCCCGCTGTACCAGGCGAAGGCGGAGTTCTTCCGCACGCTCGGGCACCCGGTGCGCATCCGCGTACTGGAACTGCTCCAGGACGGGCCGCGGCCGGTGCGCGAGCTGCTGGCCTCGATCGAGATCGAGCCCTCGAACCTCTCCCAGCAGCTCGCGGTGCTGCGCCGCACCCAGCTGGTCACCGCGACCCGCGAGGGCAACACCGTCGTGTACGCCCTGAGCACGCCGGACGTCGCCGAGCTGCTGCGGGCCGCGCGGCGGATCCTGACCGAGCTGATCACCGACCAGGGGGCGCTGCTCACCGAGCTGCGGGCGCCGGAAGCCGGTGCCGCCGGTGCCGCCGGTGCCGCCGGCGCCGCGCCCGAGGCGAGCGATGACCGGCCCGCCGACCGAAGGAGTGCCCGGGCATGAGCGAGAACACCGGCGGGGCGGAGAACGAGGCCACGCGGGAGGAGAAGGCGCGGCGCAAGGCGATGCTGATCCGGGCGGGCATCTACATCTTCGCCACGCACCTGTTCGCGGGGTTCGTCCTGCTGCTGTTCGCCCTCGGCGACCGGAAGTGACCGGACCGGAGGCGAACGGACTGGAAGCGACCGGACCGGGGGCGAACGGGCCCGGCCGGACCCGGTAGCACGGGACAGGCAGGACAGGACGGGGCGGGACACGACGACCGGTCCCGGCCGGGGAGCGGCCGGGACCGGTTCGCCGCGGTGCGCCGGCCGCCGGGCCGGGATCAGCGCGGGGCGTCCTCCCCGGTGTAGCGGCGGCTGGTGCTGGTCCACGCGTAGACGCCCTCGACCAGTTCCCGGGTGCCGTCGAGGTACCAGCGGCCCGCGGGGTGCCGGAGCAGCAGGCTGCGGCGCAGCGTCTCGCTCTCCACCGTCAGCCCGGCGATCCGGGCCCCGACCGCCCGGGCGGCCCGGCTGCGGGTGCAGCCGCGGATCCGTTGCAGGGTGAGCACGGTGTTGAAGGCCGCGACGTTCTGGCGTTCCTCGCGGTCGGCCGAGTAGAGGTCGTTGATCAGAGTGGCCGCGTCGGCGGTGTTCGCGCGCAGGCGGTGCAGGGCGGGGTCGGCGTGCAGCCCGGCCGGTGCCTCGCCGCCGTGGACGTGCTCCAGTATGTCCATGAACGGGTAGAGACAGCTGGCATGGCGCCGCAGCCGAACGGTCTCGGCCAGGTCGGGCTGGGTGCGGGCGGCCCGGTGGGCGGTCTCCGCGAGGAAGGTCTCCAGACAGGAGCGCCACTCGGCGGCGGCGCGCCGCCGCCAGCCCGGCGGCATGGGGGCGCTCTGGCGTTGCCACAGCTCCCGCCAGGCGTCGAGCAGGTGGGGTTGCGACGTACCCGTGGGAACGGGCCGGCCGTCCAGCACGGCGAGCAGCGGCTCGACGATGGCGCGGGCCTCGGCGGGGTCGCGGCCGGGCGGGCCGTCGAAGCGGTCGTCGAGGATGGTGAACCAGCCGAGGATGTCGATCAGCAGGTCCAGCTCGGTGCCGCGGGCGCGCGGGTAGGAGTGGCCGATCAGCTCGGGCAGCGCGTAGGTGTGGTACCGCGCGAGGTCCTCGGGGGCGAGCAGACCGTGGGCGAGGGCCCAGTCGCTGTGCCGTGCCGCGGCGGCGCGCAGCTCGCGGGGGGCACGCAGCTCGCCGGGGGCGCGTGGCTCGCCCAGCGGGCGCAGGACGTCGGGCGCGCGCCGGGCGGCCGGGCGGGCCGCCGGGGCGGTCGGTGTCTCGGGACGGAGCGGCAGCGCGGTCCGGGGGACGGCGGTGATCTGCCGGACCGCGGTGACCCGGCGGGCCGTGGCGATCTGCCGCACGGTGGTGACCGGCCCGAGGGTGGTGACCGGTCCGAGCGTCGTGAGCGGTCCGAGGTAGGTGACCGGGCGTACGGCGAGGGCCGGGTCGACCGTGATGCTGCGCGTGGTCGTGCCGGTCCGGGGGCCGCCGGTGCGCGCCACCGTGCGGGCCGAGGTCCGCAGCGCGCTCGCCTGCGGATGCTCGGTGGCGGCGGACCGGCGGTTGGCGAGGGAGGACTGGGCGGGGAGCACGGTCGACCGGCGCGGCCCCGCCGGACCGGCTGGCGCGGCGGGGCCGGTGGACCCGGTGGACCCGGGAGCGCCCGCCGGACCCGTCTCACCCGGCCGCGGACCGCGCGGACCGGATTCGGGCCGGCGCGGGCCGATGACCGGGACGCACTGGGCGGGCGCGTCGTCATGGCCGGCCGACGGCGTGCGGCGCGGGCCGACGGCGTGCGGGGCGCGGCCGCCGCGCGGCGTGAGCCGCACGCGCAGGCCCTGGGCCTGGACGGTCGTCCACACCACCTCGCGGGCCCGGGACCCGGGCAGGGCCGTCGGGCGCCAGCGGCGCAGGATGGCGGCGGCCGCCACCGTCAGCTCGGCCCAGGCGAAGGCCTCGCCGATGCACTTGTGCTTGCCGGCGCCGAACGGCAGGAACGCCTGCCGGGCGACGCCCCCGCCGCCCTGGCCCCGTGCCTGGCCCGTGCCGTACCAGCGGCCGGGGTGGAAGCGGAGCGGCTCGGGGTACAGCGCGGGGTCGCGGTGGATCGCGGTGAGGCTGTAGAGCAGCTCGGTGCCGGCCGGGACGAGGTACCGGCCCAGTTCGACCGGCACGGTGGCGGTGCGCATCAGGAAGGCGTTCGGCGCGTGCAGCCGGACCACCTCCTGGGTGACCGCGCGGGTGTAGGTGAGGCGGGCGAGCGCCTCCGGGGTGGGCACGGTGCCGGCCGGGAGGTGCTCGTCCAGCTCGGCCAGGACGCGCGCCTCGATCCGCGGGTGGCGGACCAGCTCGTCGATCAGCCAGGTGAGCGTGGTGGAGACGGTCTCGGTGCCGGCGCCGAACATGGTGATCGCCTCGGAGCGGACGTCCGCCTCGGTGAGCGGCCGGCCGGTGGCGGGGTCGACGGCGGCGCGCAGCAGCGCGGGCAGGGTGGTCCCGCGCCGTCCGGCCGCGCCGGTCACCGGGCACCCGCCGCCGAACGGCGAGTGCGCCGCGGCGCCGGCCGCGGTCCCGCACGTGCTTCCGGTCGCCGTGCCGCCCACGGTCCCGGCGGAGGTGCCGTTGACGGCCTGGTCGACGACCTGGTTGAGCACCCGGACCGCCGCGTCGAAGCGCCGGTTGACCGGCAGCGGCAGCCGGGCGAAGGCCCGGTGCGGGTAGAGCGACTGGACGATCTGGCCCTTCACCATGTCGGGCAGGGCCCGGTGGAAGGCGAGTGTGGCGTCCTCGCTCAGCCGGGCGTCGAACAGCGCCCGGGTGACGATCTCCAGTGCGAGGTGGTTCATCTCCTTGGCCACGTCGAGGACCTCGCCGGGCTGCCAGCGCGCGGCGCGCTCCTCGGTCACCTGGTGCATGACGGCGAGGTACTCGGCCATCCGGTCCGGCCCGAAGGAGGGCTGGATGATCCGGCGGCGGTCGCGGTGGGCGCGGCCCTCGGACATCAGCAGGCCGTCCCCGAAGGCGGTCTTGAGGGTGTCCTGGACGGCGCCGCGCGGGCAGTCGTGGGCGAGGGCCACCAGCAGGGTGTGGACCAGCCCGGCGTCGGTGACCACGCAGACCGTGCGCGGTCCGAGCCGGATCCGGACCACCTCGCCGTGCTGGGCGAGCGAGCCGAGGAAGCCGAGCGGGTCGCGCAGCAGCGCGGGGGCGTGGCCGAGGCCGGGGACGGCGCCCGGGGCGAACGGGGGGAGGGCCGGGCGGCGACCCGCCGAGGCGGTTCTGGGCGGGGCGGACGGTCTGTGGGTCTCGTTCGTCAGGATCATGACATCACCTCTCACCAGATGGACCGGGGGGACGGACCGGTGGGACGGCCCGGCGTGACCGGCCGGGTGTCGGACCGGTCGGCCGGCCCGGCGCTGCGGTACCACCGGAGCCGCCGCCGCGACAGCCGGGATTCGGGGGCCTGTGGACGCAGAACCCCGCGCGCGCCTTGGACAGAGGGCGCACGCCATGGGAAACGCGCCGGTCCCGCGAGCGTTGCGCCGTACTCGGATGGATCACTCCATTGGTGGAGTGTCCTCAAGGTCTGTGCGGCGTGTCCCGATGATGGCGCCCCGGCGGACGCGGGCCGCGCACCGGGTCGCGCGCCGGTCGGCACACCCGTCCGCGCCCCCCTCGGGAAACTCATCGCGAAACCCCTCGGACACCTCCTCGGACACCTCTTCGGGCACCCGCCGGGGCCGTCCTGCCTGGCAGGCAGGGCCTTTCGGCCCTCGGCGGGACGGTGCACACAGGTCCAGCATGGTGCGGAACCAAGGAGGACCCTCTGATGACCCGTCTGCGCCACCGGCCCGCCCTCGACGTCCGTCTGGAGATCCGGGGCGAACTGCCCCGCGAGGACGCCGAGTACGCCCGGGCCCGGTCGCTGGCGCTGATCACGGACCTCGGGCCGGACGCGCACGCCGCCCGGCTGCGGCTCACCCGGCCGCGCGACCGGTCGGTCACCAGGCCCGCCGTCGCCCAGGCCTCGGTGGACCTCGACGGTGCCGGCCGGGTGCGGGTGGAACTGGCCACCGTCACGGTGCGCGAGGCGGTCGACCTGGCGCTCGGCACCCTGGCCGGGCGCGCGGTACGGCTGCGCGAGCTGGGAGACGTAGGCCTGGCCTCGGCGTTCGAGAGCTCCTACCGGCCGCAGTACGCGCGGCGCCCGCTCGCCGAACGGCGGATCGTCCGGCACAAGTCCGTGCGACTGGCCCGCCGCACGCCCGAGCAGGCGGTGCGCGAGATGCTGGCGCTGGACTACCGGTTCCACCTCTTCTCGGACGCGCTGACCGGCCAGGACAGCGTGGTCCACCGCAGGCCGGGTGGTGGCGGGTTCCGGCTGGTCCGGGCGCACTCCACGGTCCGGCTCGGCGGCTCGGGGCTGCCGCTCACCGAGAGCCCGCACCCGGCGCCGCGGCTGGAGCCGGCCGAGGCCGCCCGCCAACTCTGGCTCACCTGCTGGCCGTTCGTGTTCCACACCGATCCCCGTGACGGCCGCGGCCGGGTGCTCTACCGCCGCTACGACGGTCACTATGGCTTGATCACGCCGATAGCCGGAGCCCGCTGACGGGCAGGTAATGATCGGCACGGGCTGACCGGTACACGACCGACAACGGACGAGCACACCCTCAAGCTCTGGACGGGAACTGGGACCATGGACTGCGAAGAAGTCATGCTGACCGTCAGGATCACGGCTGCCGAGCGGGCCCTGCTGCGCGAACTCGCGCGCGGCCACGGCACCGACGTGTCGGACGTGGTCGTGGACGGTCTGCTCGACGTCATCCCCGGCCTGCACGTCCTGCCCACGCTGCCGGCCGGAGCGGTGCTGCCCGGCGCCGCCGGGGACCTGGGCATGTCGCGGCTGCTGCGGGTGCTGCACCGGCCCGCCCCGTGCGCGGTGACCCTCTGGCTGCCGGCGCCGGTGGCCGACCTGCTCCCGCTGGTCGGCGAGCGGATCGCCGCCGTCAGCGGGCTGCGGATCGGCCCGGCGAGCGCGGCGCTGGCCGCCGCCCTGCGGTTCTGGCTGACCGGGGACCCGCAGCGGCTCGCCGCGGGCCTCGCCGGCCTGCACCGGCACGGCGCCCCCCGCCTCGCCGTGCAGCGGCTCGACGTCGCGGCCTGACGGCGCGGGCGGGCGCACCCCGGTGGGTCCGGTGGGTCCGGCGGAACCGGGTGGAACGAACGGAGCGGGCCCGGCGGACCGTCCGGTTCCGGCCGGTCGGCGCACGCCGCGACCGGGGGGCGGCTGGGTGATCGAGGGCGCGTACGGAGGCGTGCCGGGGGCGGCCGGGCGCTCGTGACGCCTCGTCGGTCCGCCGCCCGGTGCGGGCCGGACGGACACCCGCCCGATGGTCGACGGACCGTCGGGCCGGGCGGGGCCGGAGCGGTTCCTGGGGGTCAAGTGGCATGTCCTGGACGGGAAATTAGCTGGTCAGAGCTCTGGTCACGACCTGCGCGCAGGTCTAGCATTCCGGTCACGGCAACCGGCGTCCGGACCTCCGGACGACCGGTGCGGTGGCCGCCACCACCCCCTGCCGGGGAGCGTACACCCCCCGAGTACGCTCCCCGGCGCCGCTGTGTGCGCGGTGCCCGCCTTCCCGCGCCCGTTCCCGGCGCTGCCGCGGTTCGTCCGCCCCGCGCTCGGTCGCTGCATCGCCCGGCGCGCACCCCCGCCGCCCTCGGTGCGCGCCCCCAGCGGGGCGCGCGCGCTCGCCGCGCGCCCTGGGGTGCGCCGAGGCTGGGCGCCGGACGGTCCACCGTTCGGGGGAACCGGCGCATGCGAACCGGTCGTCCACCACCCCGACGGGCATCACCGGGTGCCCGACCGAGGGAAAGGAGCGTCCGGTCATGCGCAAGGTTCTGATCACCGGCGGGGCGGGCTACATCGGAAGCACCGTGGCGTCGGCCCTGCTGGACGCCGGCATCACCCCCGTCGTCCTCGACGACCTCTCCAAGGGCCGGCCCGAGTTCGTCGAGGGCCGGGTGTTCTACCGAGGCGACATCGCGGACGCGGAACTGGTCGACCGGATCTTCGCCGAGCACCCCGAGATCGACGCGACGCTGCACTGCGCCGCCCGGATCGTCGTCCCCGAGTCGGTCTCCCGGCCGCTGTTCTACTACCGCGAGAACGTCGGCAAGACCGTCGACCTGCTGGAGTCGCTCCAGCGCAACGGCTGCACCCGGGTGGTCTTCAGCAGCTCGGCCTCGATCTACCGGCCCACCCCGACCGGCCGCGTCGACGAGTCCTGCCCGGTCGAGGCGAACAGCCCGTACGCGCGCACCAAGCAGATGATGGAGCAGGTGCTCCAGGACTGGACGCGCGGCGAGGGGGCCGGCGGGACGCGGGTCATCGCGCTGCGGTACTTCAATCCGATCGGCGCCGACCCGCAGCTGCGCACCGGGCTGCAGGACCTCGCACCGACGCACGCGCTGGGCAAGTTGATCGAGGCGCACACCAACGGCACGCCGTTCACCATCACCGGGACCGAGTGGGAGACCCGGGACGGTTCGGGCATCCGCGACTACATCCACGTCCAGGACGTCGCCGAGGCCCATGTCGCCGCGCTGGTCCGGTTCGACCGGGTGATCGCCCCCGGGGCCGCCGAGCGCTACCGGGTCGTCAACGTCGGTACGGGCGACGGCACCACCGTCCGCGAGCTGGTCGCCGCCTTCGAGCAGGCGATCGGCGCGAAGCTGGACGTCCGGGAGGCCGAGCCTCGGCCGGGCGACGTGCTCGGCTGCTACAGCGATGTGACGGCCGCGCGCGACCTGCTCGGCTGGACGGCGCGCCGGACCATCGCCGAGGGGGTCGAGGACGCGCTCGCCTGGCGGTCGCACTGGGCGTCCCGCCTGGCCGCCACCGTCTGAGCGATCCTTCGGGACACCGACCGGCGCCGCCCCCGGACCGCGTCCGGCCGGGGGCGGGGTGCCGCTACTTGGACTCGTCGAGACCGTTGATGAAGCCCTTGGCCTTGTCGGCGGCGGTGTCGATCTGGCCGCTGTACTTGCCGTCGGTCTTGTCGTCGATGACGTCGGCGACCTTGTCCAGGCCCTGGGTGATGGCGCCGCTGTGCTCACGGGCGAGGTCGGTGGCCTTGTCGGCGAGGCTCTTGAGGTTCTCGAACATGATGGTCCTTCTGTTCGTCCGGCGCGGTTCGTGGCCATCCTAGCCGCCGCTGACCTGGTGTTTCTCCGGTGCGGAGGCCCGGCGGGATGACTTCGCGGGGGTGGGTTTGTATGCTCCTGGCTTGCTCTACAGGATTGTAGAAGTTTGCTGGCGGCACTCGGAAGGGGTGTGGGGCATGACCGGGCGACGAGCGAGAACCTCGGACCGGGAGGCGGAACCGCGCCCCGGCGCGTCACCCCTGCCCGGCTGACGGACAGCACGGTGCACGGCACCGTCGTCCAGGCCGGGCGCGCGGACGTCGTCATCCGGGCGTCCGACCCCGTCGAGCAGACCGTCC
>NZ_JBEOWI010000076.1:0-33488 GCF_040296005.1 Kitasatospora sp. NPDC002551
AACATATCTGGCGTTGACTTTTGGCACGCTGTTGAGTTCTCAAGGAACGGACGCTTCCATCAGGCGGCTTTCACACCGGCCCTCCGGGCGCTTCGCTCTTTCGTGTTTCCAGCTTATCAGACGTTTTCCGCTCCGTTTTCCGGAGTTTCATTCACCCGACTTCGCTTTCCACTTGTCCCCGCTCTCTCGCGGCGACTCCGGAACTCTAGGGGAGACCGCACGCCACATGCAAATCGTCCCGCCCTGCTGGCGCAGGACGGGACGATCCGCGGTCGGAGCCGGCGTCAGGCGCGGCCCATCTCCTCGACGATGGCGGCCGCGAAGGCGTCGATGTCGGCCTCCGTGGTGTCGAAGGAGCACATCCAGCGGACCTCGCCGGTGTGCTCGTTCCAGAAGTAGAAGCGGTAACGCTTCTGCAGCCGCTCGCTCACCTCGCGCGGGAGGATCGCGAACACCGCGTTGGCCTGCGCCGGGCGGACGACGGTCACACCGTCGATCTTCCGCACCGCCGCCTCCAGGCGCTGGGCCATCGCGTTGGCGTGGCCGGCGTTTCGCAGGTAGAGGTCGCCGGAGAGCAGCGCCTCGAACTGGACCGAGACGAAGCGCATCTTCGACGCGAGCTGCATCGAGGTCTTGCGCAGGAACTTGATGTTCCGGACCTTCTCGGGGTTGAGCACGACCACGCACTCGCCGAACAGCAGACCGTTCTTCGTACCGCCGAAGGACAGCACGTCGACGCCCACGTCCGTGGTGAAGGCGCGCAGCGGGACGCCGAGCGAGGCCGCGGCGTTGGCCAGCCGCGAGCCGTCGACGTGGACCAGCATGCCGAGCTGGTGCGCGTGGTCGACGATCGCCCGGATCTCCTCCACGGTGTAGAGGGTGCCGAGCTCGGTGCTCTGGGTGATCGAGACCGCGAGCGGCTGCGCGCGGTGCTCGTCGCCGTAGCCCCAGGCCTGCTGGTCGATGAGCTCGGGCGTGAGCTTGCCGTCCGGGGTGGGGACCGTGAGCAGCTTGATGCCGCCCATCTTCTCCGGCGCGCCGCCCTCGTCCACGTTGATGTGGGCGCTCTCGGCGGCGACCACCGCGCCCCAGCGCGGGAGCAGGGCCTGCAGGGCGACGACGTTGGCGCCGGTGCCGTTGAAGACGGGGTACGCCTCGGCCTGGTCGCCGAAGTGGCGACGGAAGACGTCCTGCAGGTGGGTGGTGTAGTCGTCCTCGCCGTAGGCGATCTGGTGGCCGCCGTTGGCGAGGGCTATCGCCGCGAGGATCTCGGGGTGCACGCCGGCGTAGTTGTCGCTGGCGAAGCCGCGGACGGCGGGGTCGTGCCGCCGCTGCGCGTCGGTGCGGCCGGAGAGGTCGGCCGCGGAGAGGTCGGTCATCGGGCTGTCAGCCACAGGTGCTGTCCGTTCAGTTCTTCTGCGGGGCGGTCCCAGAGGCCCGCCAGGTGTGCGGCGAGGTCGGCGGTGTCGGTGAAGCCGGCGAACTTCGCCTCCGGCTTCTCGGCCCGCATCTCGGGACTGACCAACGCCTTGATCACCAGGATGGCAGCCGCGGCGGTGGGCTTGCCGTCCTCGGCGGTGGTCTCCTTGCGGAAGGAGTCCGCCATGGCGAGCGTCCAGGCCTCGGTGGCCGCCTTGGCGGCGGCGTAGGCGGCGCCGCCCGCGGTGGGCTTGTGCGCGCCCGCGGCGGAGATCATCGCGTACCGGCCGGACTCGCTGCGGACCAGGGCGGGCTGGAACGCCAGCGAGGTGTGCTGGAGGGTGCGCACGACGGTGTCGTGCAGGAAGTCCCAGTCGTCGATCCGGGTGTCGAAGAAGGTCTTGCTGCCGCGCCAGCCGCCGACCAGGTGGAAGACGCCGTCGACGTGGCCGTGCTCGGCCTCCAGGTGGTCGGCCCAGTCGTGCACCTCCTGCGGGTCGAGGAGGTCGATGACCTGGCCGCTGATCCGCGCACCGCGCACCGCGACGCGCACGGAGTCGAGCGCGGACTCCAGGCGCTGGGCGTCGATGTCGGCGCCCACGACGGTGGCGCCGTCCGCGGCCAGGCGGCGCAGCACGGCCTGGCCGGCCGGGCCGCTGGCTCCGGCGACGGCGATGACCTTGCCGGTCAGCGGTCCCTTGGGTGCGGTGGTCACGCGGCAACTCCCTGCAGGCCGGCGCCGGTGATGCCGGCGGTGGAGGCGATGACGCCGCCGAGCTTCTTGGAGAGGGCCTCGTAGAACATGCTCAGCGGGAACTCGTCGGGGAGCACAGCGTCGCACAGGGCCTTGTTGAGCGCCTTGCCGTCGGCGAGGTCGAACGGCAGCGCCTCGGTGCCCTTCGCCCAGGTGGAGGCGGGGTGCGGGGTGAGGTAGCGGGAGACCAGCTCGTAGGCGGCGATCCAGTGGGCCGGCTTGGGGCGGTCGATGCCGTCGCGGTAGAGGGTCTCGATCTCGGCGCAGAGCTCGTTGGTGACCTGCGGGGCGCGGTCCCAGTCGATGCTGAGGCGGTTGTCGCGCCAGCGCAGCGCGTCGTGCTTGTGCAGGTAGGCGAAGAGCAGCTGGCCGCCCATGCCGTCGTAGTTGCGCACGCGGTCGCCGGTGACCGGGAAGCGGAAGAGGCGGTCGAAGAGGATCGCGTACTGGACGTCGCGGGCGTGCTCGTTGCCCTCGGCCTCCAGCTTCACCGCCTCCTTGAAGGTGGTGAGGTCGCAGCGGAGCTCCTCCAGGCCGTACATCCAGAACGGGCTGCGCTGCTTGATCATGAAGGGGTCGAACGGCAGGTCGCCGTGGCTGTGGGTCCGGTCGTGGATGAGGTCCCAGAGCACGAAGGTCTGCTGCGAGCGCTCCTGGTCCTCCAGCAGGCTCGCGGCGTCGGCGGGGATCTCCAGGCCGAGCAGCTCGACGGCGTTGGTGGAGACGACGCGGAAGCGGGCGGCCTCACGGTCGCAGAAGATGCCGCCCCAGGTGAAACGTTCCGGCGCCTTGCGCACGGCCACGGTCTCGGGGAAGAGGACGGCGGAGTTGGTGTCGTAGCCGGCCGTGAAGTCGGTGAAGGTGATCGGCACGAACATCGGGTTGTCGAAGCGGGTGCGCTCCAGCTCGGCGAGCCACTCGGGCCACACGACGTTCAGCAGGACGGCCTCGAGGTTGCGGTTCGGGTTGCCGTTCTGCGTGTACATCGGGAAGACGACCAGGTGCTGCAGTCCGTCCTCGCGCTGGTCGGCGGGCTGGAAGGCGAGCAGCGAGTCCAGGAAGTCGGGCTCCCGGTAGCCGGTGTCGGCCCACTTGGCCAGGTCGGCGTCGACGGCGGCCAGGTAGACGGCGTCGTGCGGGAAGAGCGGGGCCAGCTCGGCGACGGCGGCGCGCACGGTGGCGACCAGCGGGTCGACGGTGTGGCGCTGCACGGCGGCCAGGTCGATGGAGCCGTCCTTGGACTGCAGCGGGCGCAGGGTCTCGACGGCGTCCTTCAGTCGCAGCCAGGCCGGGTGCTCGGCGAGGTTCTGGGCCGGGGCGTCGGCCGCCACAGCGAGCCTTGGCGAAAGATTCTGCATCGTGGACTCACTTCGACAGGAGGGTTTTCAACGAGACCACCATAAGTACGAAAGGTTCTTCTGTTCAAGGGGGGTCCTGGCGGCGGATCTGCGGTGGGCCTCGCCCCGGGTACGTGTGGCAGGCGTGTGAACAGTCAACGGGACCTTCCGGACGGGGCCGGACGAAGCCCCCCAAGGCGACCATGCCGCGCGTGTCCGGACCCCGCCACCGGGGGAGGTTTCCCACCCGACCGGTCCGCCCCTCCGCGCCCAGGAGCACCGCCATGCCCCTCCCCCGCACCTCCGCCCTCGCCGTCCTGCTCGCCGGGGCCGTGCTGGCCGCGGCCACCGGCTGCACCGCCCAGGAGGACGCCGCCGGCCCCGGCGCTTCGGCCTCCGACGCCGCGGACTGCGCGCCCGGCGCGCTGCCCACCCGGACGGCGGGCACGCTCACCGTCGGCACCGACAAGCCCGCCTACGCCCCCTGGTTCTCGGACGACCGGCCGGAGAACGGCAAGGGGTTCGAGTCGGCGGTGGCGTACGCGGTCGCGGCGAAGCTGGGCTACCCGAAGGAAAAGGTGTCCTGGGTGGTCACGCCGTTCGGCAAGGCGACCGCCCCCGGCCCCAAGGACTTCGACTTCGACGTCAACCAGGTGTCGATCAGCGCCGAGCGCCGTCAGGCGGTGGACTTCTCCTCCGGCTACTACGACGTCCGGCAGGCGGTGATCGCGCTGAAGGGCTCCCGGGCCGCCTCGGCCCGCGCCCTGGCCGACCTCAAGGGGGCCAAGCTCGGCGCGCAGGTCGGCACCACCAGCCTGCAGGCGATCACCGACACCATCCGGCCGACGGCCCAGCCGGCCGTCTTCGACTCCAACGACCTCGCCAAGGCCGCGCTGCGCAACGGTCAGGTCGAGGCGCTGGTGGTGGACCTGCCGACGGCCTTCTACATCACCGGCGCGGAGGTGACGGAGGCTCAGGTGGTGGGCCGGCTGGGCGGGTCCGGCGGGGGCGAGCAGTTCGGTCTGGTGCTGGACAAGGGGTCGCGGCTGACCGGCTGCGTCTCCGCCGCGGTGGACGCGCTGCGGGCGGACGGCACGCTCGCGGCGCTGGAGAAGGAGTGGCTGTCCGACGCCGTCGCGGCCCCCGTCCTGTCGTGAGCGCGGACGAGGTGGGCACCGACGAGGCGGACACGCGCGTCCCCCTCGACAAGGCGGCGGCCCCGGACGGGTACCGCCCCTCCGCACGGCGGCTGGCCCACGAGGCCTACCGGCGCCGGCGCACCCGCCGCTCGGCGCTGATCGCCGCCGCCTCCACCCTGGTGACCGCCGGCGCCCTGACCGCCCTGGTGGTCGCCTCGCCCGGCTGGCCGGCCGTGCGCCGGTCGTTCCTCGACGCCGGGTACGCCCGCCAGGCGCTGCCCGAGGTGCTCAAGGGACTGCGGATCAACCTGGAGCTGATGGCCGTCTGCGGGGCGCTGATCCTCGTCCTCGGGCTGCTGCTCGCGATGCTGCGCACGCTGCGCGGGCCGGTGTTCCTGCCGGTGCGGCTGCTGGCCACGGTCTACGTGGACTTCTTCCTCGGCCTGCCGATGATCATCTGCCTGCTGGTGATGATCACCGGCGTCCCGGCGCTGCGGCTGGCCGGGGTGACCTCCGACCCGCTCTGGCTGGGCGGCGCGGCGCTGGTGCTGACGTACACGGCCTACGTCTCCGAGGTGTTCCGCGCCGGGATCGAGGCGGTGCACCCGGGCCAGCTGGCCGCCGCCCGCTCGCTGGGGCTGTCGCACCCCCAGGCGATGCGGTTCGTGGTGCTGCCGCAGGCGGTGCGCCGGGTGGTGCCGCCGCTGCTCAACAACCTGGTCAGCCTGCAGAAGGACACCGGTCTGGTGTCGATCGGCGGGGTGATCGACGCGGTCTACGCGGCGAAGATCATCAACGGCCGCTCGTTCAACTCCACCCCGTACCTGGTGGCGGCGCTGGTCTTCGTGCTGCTGACCATCCCGCTGACACGGTTCACCGGCTGGCTGACCACCCGGATGAGCCACCGCCGAGACCAAGGAGGCGTGCCGTGACGGCCGATCCCGCCCGCACCGAGCCGGTCCTGCGGCTGGAGGCCGTGCGCAAGGGCTTCGGGGCCGGCCCGCCGGTGCTCCGCGAGGTCCACCTCACCGTCCCCGAGCACTCGGTGACGGCGCTGATCGGGGCGTCCGGCTCCGGCAAGTCGACGCTGCTGCGGTGCGTCAACCTGCTGGAGCGGATCGACGACGGGGCGGTCTTCCTGGACGGCGTGGAGATCACCGACCCGCGGGTCGACGAGGACGCCGTCCGGCGGCGGATCGGCGTGGTGTTCCAGGCGTACAACCTCTTCCCGCATCTGACGGTGCTGGAGAACGTGACGCTCGCCCCGCGCCGGGTGCACGGCGTGGCGCGCGGCGAGGCGCGCGAGCGGGCGCTGGAGCTGCTGGAGCGGCTCGGGCTGGCGGCGAAGGCGCGGGAGTACCCGGACCGGCTCTCCGGCGGACAGCAGCAGCGGGTGGCGATCGTCCGGGCGCTGGCCACCGGGCCCCGGCTGCTGCTGCTCGACGAGATCACCGCCGCGCTCGACCCCGAGCTGGTCGGCGAGGTGCTTGCGGTGGTGCGGGACCTCAAGGAGCAGGGCATGACGATGCTGCTCGCCACGCACGAGATGGGGTTCGCCCGCGAGGTCGCCGACCAGGTGTGCTTCCTGGACGCCGGGGTGGTACTCGAACAGGGGCCGCCCGAGCAGCTGTTCGGGGCGCCCCGGCAGGAGCGGACCCGGCGGTTCCTGAGCCGGGTGATCGCCTCGGGCCGGCTCGCCCGCTAGGCACCCCGGCAGGTGCGACAGGGCGGCGCTGACGGCCCGTCGCACCATGGCGGTCACACCCGTGCGCCCCCGCGCGCCCCCGTACGCGCCCTGCTACGGGCGGCGGCCGGCCGGGATCGTGGGACGGGACGCCCGCCCACGCCGCCCGGGAGGCCGCCGTTGCACGGTCCGAGCCTGGTCAGCTGGCTGCTCGCCGTCCTCACCGCGGCCTCCGGGGGCTACTGCCTCTCCCGGCTGCGCCGCGCCCCGTGCGCCCCGGCCGGGGAAGCGGCCCGGCCGCGGCGGCTGCGCGCCCACGAGTCCGACCTCGCCGAGGGGCTGATGGGCTGCGGGATGGCGGCCATGGCGGTGACCGGGACGGCCGTGCCGGGCGAGGTGTGGGCCTGGGTGTACGGCCCGCCCGCGGTGCTCCTGCTGCTGGCGGCCCTGCGCCGTCCGGCCCGGCGCGCGCACCGGCTGCACCACGCGGTCGGCGCGCTGGCGATGACCTACATGGCACTGGCGATGACGGCCGGACAGGGCCACGCCGGACACCACGCGACGGGGGGCTCGCCGGCCCTGACCGGCGCGCTGCTGGCCTACTTCGGCGGGTACGCCCTGTGGTCCGGCAGCCGGCTGCTGAGCGGGTCCGCCGGCGCGGTGCCGGTGGCCTCGGCCGGGCTGCCCCGGGCCTGCCGGCTGTCGGTGGTCATCGGCATGTTCGCCATGCTCCTGACCATGTAGCCGCCGCGCGGCGCCGAGGGAACCCGCCGCGCCGCCGAACGGCCGTGGCGTTGGTCACTGGGTGGCCGAAACCCGTACCACCCCGCTCCGGTAGCGCATAAGTTGGCGGGAAGCGCGCTTGTCGCGCTCCGTGCGTCCTCGGGGAGCCCATGCCATGACGGCCCTGCTCGGCCTGCTGCTGCTCGGACTGCTGCTCGCCACCACGGCTCCCCGGTTGCTGACCCGGGCGCGCTGGGTGGAACGCGAACCGGTGCTGGCCCTGCTGGTCTGGCAGTGCCTGGTGGTGGCCGTGCTGCTGTGCTGCGCGCTGAGCCTGGTGCTGGCCGCGATGGCCGCCCTGCCCGCGCTGCGCGAGGTGCTGTTCTCCTGCGCGCCGAACGGGGTGGAGGCCGCGTACGGGCTGCACAACGCCGAGGGCTGGGGCCGGTTGTGCGCGGCGGTGCTGGCGGCGGGCGGCCTGCAGACGGTGTTCGCGCTGACCCGCGAGGTCCGGACGGCGAAGGCGCTGCGCGCCCGCCGGCACGCCCGGCTCGCCGAGCTGTCGCCACCGCTGCCGGAGTCGATCGAGCCGGCCTCGGGCCGGGGCGCGCGGCCCCGCCGGGAGCGGCTGGTGGTGCTGGAGAACGTCCGCCCGGAGGCGTGGTCGCTGCCGGGGCACGAGTCCCGGCTGGTGGTGACCACCGGGGCGATGCGGAAGCTGACCGCCCGGGAGCTGGCGGCGGTTCTCAGCCACGAGCGCGGGCACGTCCGGGCCCGGCACCACTGGCTGGCGCAGGGCGCCCAGGCGCTCGCCTCCGGATTCCCCGGCGTCGGGGTGTTCAGCGCGTTCCGGGACCAGGTGGGCGAGCTGGTGGAGCTGGCGGCGGACGACCGGGCCGCGCGCCGGCACGGGCGGCACACCACGGCCCTGGCGCTGGCCGGGGTCAATCTGGAGCGCGGGGTCTTCGGTTCCTGCCCGCCCGGGCTGGCGCAGTCCCCGAAGCGGGTGGACCGGCTGCTGGCGGGGCGGCCCCGGCTGTCCGTGCCCAACCGGCTGCGGCTGACCCTGGTCGCCCTGGCGGCGCCCGCCGCGGTCGTCGTGCTGGCCGCCGCGCCGGGGCTGCTCGCCCTGCGCTGAACCGGCCGGGCCGCGCAAACCACAGCGGCGAACCGGCCGGTCACGTCCGCGTGTTGACGGGGGTCAGTCCGGGATCGGCCCGCAGGCGGGCACCGGGTCGTCGGCCAGGGTGAGCGAGAGCACCTCGCGGTGCAGCGGGCGCGCCTCGGTGTAGCGCCGGTGGCCCTCCTCGGTCACCGCGACCTTGATGCCCCGCCGGTCGTCCGAGCACATCGCCCGGGTGACCAGTCCGGCCTTCTCCAGGCGGCCGATCAGCCGGGAGAGCGCGCTCTGGCTGAGGTGCACGGTGGGGGCGAGTTCCTGGACCCGCAGCCCGCCGCCGGTGCCGTCACAGCCCTCGACGAGGCGCTCCAGCACTTCGAACTCGCTCATGCCCAGGCCGTGCTTCTCGCCCAGCTCGCGGTCGAGCAGGCAGGCGGTCTGGGCATGGCGGGCCAGCAGGTCGCGCCACTGGGCGACCAGACCTGCCTCCGCCGGGGAGTCGAGTTCAGCCACCGCGCCAGGGTATCACAGGCGTCCACAACTTATGCGTTAACATCTTATTCACTTGCATTGAATGCATGTGCATGTAGTCTCTTGCGCCATGACCACAGCGACCGCCACGACTCCTGACGCACCGTCATCCGCCGGGGGCCACTGGACCCCCCGCCTCTGGGGCACCCTGATCGTGCTCTGCGCCGCGCTCTTCCTGGACGCCCTGGACGTCTCGATGGTGGGCATCGCCCTGCCGTCCATCGGCTCCGAACTGCACCTGTCGACCTCCACCCTGCAGTGGGTGGTCTCCGGCTACGTGCTCGGCTACGGCGGCCTGCTGCTGCTCGGCGGCCGCACCGCCGACCTGCTCGGCCGCCGCCGGGTCTTCCTCGCCGCGCTCGCCGTCTTCGCCGGCGCCTCCCTGCTCGGCGGCCTGGTCGACGACGGCGGACTGCTGATCGCCGCCCGCTTCCTCAAGGGCGTCGCGGCCGCCTTCACCGCGCCGGCCGGCCTGTCGATCATCACCACGACGTTCCCCGAGGGCCCGGCCCGCAACCGGGCGCTGTCGATCTACACCACCTGCGGCGCCAGCGGCTTCTCGCTGGGCCTGGTGCTCAGCGGGCTGCTCACCTCGGTGGGCTGGCGCTGGACCTTCCTGATGCCGGTCCCGATCGCGCTGATCGCGCTGGTCTTCGCCGTCCGGCTGCTCCCCCGCCCGACCGAGGAGAAGGCGCACGGCCGCTACGACGTGCTCGGCGCGATCACCGGCACCGCCTCCGTCCTGCTGCTGGTCTTCACCGCCACCGAGGCGCAGGGCGCGGGCTGGCTCAGCCCGCGCACCCTGGGCTCGCTCGCCGTCGTGGTACTGCTCGTCGCGGCCTTCCTCGTGGTCGAGAGCCGCACCGCGCACCCGCTGGTGAGGCTCGGCATCTTCCGCAACGGCGCGGTCGCCCGCGCCAACGTGATCGCCTTCGCGATGGCCGGCGCGTACGGCGGCTTCCAGTTCGTGGTCACCCTCTACCTGCAGGACCTGCTCGGCTGGTCGGCCCTGGCGATGGCGCTCGGACTGCTCCCGGCCGGTGCGATGATCGCCCTCTCGGCGCCCTTCATGGGGCCGGTGGTGGACCGCTTCGGCACCGGCCGCCTGCTGCCGATCGGCCTGCTGGCCCTGGTCGGTGCGTTCGCCCTGTTCCTGCGGCTGGACGAGCACAGCTCCTACCCGGCGCTGGTGCTCCCGTCGATCGTGCTGCTCGGCGTCGGCTTCGCACTGGCCTTCCCCTCGGTGAACATCGCCGCCACCGACGGGGTGGCCGACGAGGAGCAGGGGCTCGCCTCCGGGCTGGTGAACACCGCGATCCAGGTGGGCACCGCGGTGGTGCTGGCCGGCGCCACCGCGATCATCACCGCGGGCAACGGCGGCGGCACCAGCGCCCAGGCCCAGCTGGACGGCTACCGGCCCGCGCTGCTCTTCGTCACCGGGGTCGCACTGGTCGGACTGGTGATCGCCGTGGGCGGCGCCGTGGTCGACCGGCGGAAGAAGGCAACTCCGCCGTCCGTGCCGGACTATGATTATCAGTCAGTCAGCCGGGAAGACCTGGCAGAGCAGCGCGGTGAGATCCTCAGCAAGCGCTGACCCACGAACGCTGGACGACGGCAGGGCCCCGATCCGGGTTCGGCCCTCTCCGTCGGGCAGGGCGCCGGCTCTACCAAACCCCCGTGTTGGTAGGGCCGGCGCCACCGTACGAACCGAACCGGGCCGCCCGGCCAAGGGCCGGCCGCCGCGGTTCGCCCGCCGGCCCGGCCAGTATATTGGCCGCCAGCCAACGAACGTACGGAGCAGACACGATGGCACCTCGCGGGGATTCGGTCAATGAGGAGATGCGCCAGCGCTCCCGGCGACGCATCATGCGGGCCACCGTCGAGCTGGTCGACCAGCGCGGATACGCCGGCACCACGCTGACCGACATCGCCGAGCGGGCCGGGCTCGCCCGCGGGCTGCTGTCCTACTACTTCGACGGCAAACGGCTGCTGATGCAGTCCGCGACCCACCGGATGATGCACCAGGCGCTCTCCGCCGCGCTCGACGAGCTGGCCCCCGACGCGGGCCCGGAGGCCCGGCTGGCCCGGGCCATCGACGCGGTACTCGGACTGGCCATGGACCACCCGCGGGTGATGCGCTCGCACCTCGCGCTGATCCTCGACCCGGACACCGGCGCATTCGTCCAGGACCCGGAGCAGCAGCGCCTCGGCGCCATCCTCCAGGGACTGCTGCGCGACTGGGGGGCGCCGGACCCGGTGGCCGAGCACGCGGTGCTGCGCAGCGCGCTGATGGGCGGGTGCATAGGCGTGCTGCTGCCCGGGGCGGAGCTGCCGCTGGCCCCGATCCGCGCCGACCTGTTCGGCCGCTACGGCCTGCCCTGGCAGCTGGGCCGCCCGCCGCAGCCGCTCCCGCCGGAACGGGAACGGCCGCCGGCCCGCGGCTGACCCGCGGCGGCCGGCGGCCGTCCCCGTGCCGTGCTCCGGTCGGCTCCCGGTTCCCCGGCCGCCTCCCGGCTCCCGCTCAGCGCTCCTTCAGGATCGAGGCCAGCAGGTCGATGGTGCGCTCGGGCGTGAGACTGTCCACGCAGAGCCGCTCCATGACCTGGATGTAGGCGTCCACGTCGTCGCGCTTGTCCAGGTACAGCGCGCTGGTCAGCTGCTCCAGGTAGACCACGTCGGCGAGGTCCTGCTCGGGGAAGCGCAGGATGGTGAACGCACCGGACTCGCCCGCGTGCGCGCCGAAGCGGAAGGGCATGACCTGGATGACGACGTTGGCCTGCTCGGCGGCGTCGATCAGGTACTGGACCTGGCCCCGCATCACCTGGGGCCCGCCCACCGGTCGGCGCAGCGCGGCCTCGTCGATGACCGCCCAGAGCCGCGGGCTGTTGCCCTCGGTGAGCAGCTTCTGGCGGCGCATGCGCAGGCTGACCCTGCGCTCCACCTCCTCCTCGCTGATCACCGGCCGACTCTGGCCGAAAACCGCCCGTGCGTACTCCTCGGACTGGAGCAGGCCGGGGACGAACTGGACCTCGTAGGTACGGATCAGGGCAGCGGCCTCCTCCAGGCCGACGTAGGTCTGGAACCAGCCCGGCAGGACGTCGTTGAAGCTGTGCCACCAGCCCGACTTGTTCGCCTCGCGGACCAGGCCGAGCAGCGCCTCGCGTTCGAGGCCGTCGTCCACGCCGTAGAGGCTGAGCAGGTCGGCGACGTCACGTTCCTTGAAGCTGACCCGGCCGAGTTCCATGCGGCTGATCTTGGACTCGGAGGCCCGGATCGCGTAGCCCGCATCCTCGCGGGTGATGCCACGCGTCTCGCGGAGCCGGCGCAGCTGGGAGCCGAGGAGGATCCGGCGGACCATCGAGCCGCCGCCCGGCTGAACTGTGGTCATGCGGTCCTAACCTCCACCTAGGGCAAACAGCGCACAGTCTGCCATCAGTTGAGCGCTCACGGTGCCGATACTGACGGATGTTCCTATCAGTTCTGCACTCCGCACACCAGGATGCACGTGCATCCGGCGCTTGCATATGCCATTTGAACGACTGCACGTGAATCGACTCTTGCATCTGCAGTGAGCGCAGAGCACGATGGTGCACGTGCACCTGCACATCCCTGGCAATCCCGCGGGCTCCGCGTCGACCCCACGCGCGATTCCGTGCACCGGCCCGGCAGCGCCCCCGCGCCTCCGGGCCCTCGTGCGCGCGCGCCTGGTCGAGGGGGCGGCCGCGCGGCCGAGCGAGTCGGAGGTGACCGGCATGACCCCGGCGGGTCCAGCCGTGTCCGCCCCCTTATGGGAGGAGCTCTTCATGAGCACCGGAACGGCTTTGGCAGTCGACCCCCATGTGGTCACCTGTACGCTCGCCCCCCGCTATGAGGCCGTCAGAACCGCGCGCGACTTCGCCAGAACCGCCCTGCGGCGCTGGGGCCTGGACGAGCTCTTCGACGACGTCGCGCTGGTGGCATCGGAGCTGGTGACCAACGCGCTGCGGCACGCGATCGGCGCGTGTCCCACCGCGGCGGACGACTACGACTTTCCCACGCAACCGGCGGCCGAGAGCCGGCTGCCGATCCGAATAAGCCTCGTGCACCGCGCGCCCCAGGTGGTCTGCGCGGTGAGCGATCCGAGCAGCATCGGACCGGTGGCCCGGGAGGCGGACTTCGTGGCGGAGTCCGGACGCGGCCTGCACCTGGTGGACTCGTTCAGCCGCTCCTGGGGCTGGCATCCGCTGGGCGGCGGCAAGGTCGTCTGGGCCCTGTTCGAGGCGCAGGAGGCGCAGCGTCCGGCGCCCGCCCCGGTGGCGGAGTTCGGCGGACGGCACCGGCGCTCGGCCTGATCGGCACCCGGCGGACCCGCGTGCGGCGGAACGGCCCCGCGCGACCACCACAGCACGGCGAACGACACCCCGGCAGCGGCGACCGGCGGCCCTCGGGCAGCGGGCACCGGCAGCCCCCGGCGGTGGCGGCTCCTCCGATCCGCGTGCGGCGGCTCGGCAGAGCGGCGGGCGGGAACCGTGGCGCTTCCCCGGCGCATCCCCGGCGCATCCCGGGACCGGTCCCGGGCAGGGCCGCCCGACGGCGGTCCGCGGAAGGGTTCCGGACGACGGGCTCCGCGACTCCGCGACTCCCGACGAGGAGCCCGGGCGAGGATCCCGGACAAGACAAAGGCCGTCGTGGTGTCAGCACCCACGACGGCCCCCCGAATGGTGAAGCCGGCGGCCGGTCAGACCGCCAGGTGGTCGAACTCCCCGTCCTTCGCCCCCAGGAGCAGTGCGGCGATCTCGGCCCGGGTGTAGATGAGCGCCGGACCGTCCGGGAAGCGGGAGTTGCGCATCGCCACCTCGCCCCCCGGGAGGGCGGCGAACTCGACGCAGTTGCCCTGGGAGTTGCTGTGCAGGCTCTTCTGCCAGACCACGCCCTCGAGGTCGGTGGCAGCCATCCCGTTGTACGTGTCGTACCTGTCGTGCGTGTCGTGCATAGAAATCTCCCGAAGAGCTCCGGAGTGGGTCGTTCAGCTCGGCGCCCCGGCCCCGGCCGAACGCACGGGCCGGCCCCGTACCGGCCCGGCACAACGCCTCACTTGACGTGATGATAGCTCCAGTGCACGTGCATCAGCACGGGACGTTGCAGGTGCACGGCCTTTTCGACACCGAAACGGAACTCTTCACGAGGCACTCCCCCGACCGTACGTAAGCGGACATAGCCGACTGAATCGGCAAGCCGTCGCTAACCGCCCGTAGGCGAACACCCGCCGATTGTTGATCTTCGAACGCCGGGAGTCGCCCTTTCGTGACCCTCCGTCAGGCCGCCCGCGCGCTGTGAGACATCTCACGCGCGGGAGCGGCAACGCGGTTCCCCTTCCGGCGCATCTGAGCGGGTACCGGGAGAACTGCCGCCCGGGGGCCGGTTATGTCCGCATTTCCCCGCGGCCTCCCCGCCCGGTTCGGCAGCCGACTGCGGGCCGGGCGGACCGATGTCCTACGATCTCCGCCATGAGCACCGCAGCCATCCCGGGCGCGCCACTGCCCGTCCGCACTCCAGGCTCCCGTGCGCGGGGGCGCCACCGCCGTCCCGAGCGCCCCGAGATCCCGGCCGGTTCCCCGGCCCTGCTGCTCGCCGTCCCCGCGGCCGCCGGGCCGGAATCCCGGCCCGTCGTCGAGGAGCTGCTGTCCATCGTCCGCAGCGAGCAGAACGGCGTGCGGACCGCCGCCGGCTACCTCCCCTCCGGTGACGGCGGGGCGAGCGGTGAGCGCACCGTCGCCGAACTGCTGGCCGAGGCGGCCGAGGCCGGCCTGCCCGCGCCGGTCGTGGTGCCGCTGGTGCCCGGCCCGCACGACTTCCTGCCCGAACTGCACCGGCTCGCCGCCGAGTACGGCGCCCCCGTCACCGACGCGCTGGGCCCGCACCCGCTGCTCGCCGAGGGCGTCCACGTCCGCCTCTCCGAGGCCGGGCTGGCCCGTGCCGACCGCGCCCGGCTGTTCGCCATCGCGACCGCCGCCGACGGCGTGGTGCTCACCACCGTCGGCGGGCAGGCCGCGGCCGACGCCGCCGGCATCACCGGCATGCTGCTGGCCGCCCGGCTCGCCGTGCCGGTGGTCGCCGCCGCGCTGGACCTGCCCGGCTCCGTCGCCGACGCCGTCGCCCACCTCAAGGAGATGGGCGCCCAGAACCCGGCGCTGGCCCCGCTGGTGATCGGCCCGGAGGCGGACGCCGAGCTGCTCGCCACGGCCGCCGAGGAGTCCGGCTGCCCGTCGGCCGCGCCGCTGGGCGCGTACCAGGCGGTGGGCCAGCTGCTCGCCTCCACCTACCTGGCCGCGCTGCCGGCCGTCGCCCCCGAGGCCGGGGCCGACGAGTCGGACGCCGACGAGGCCGACGGCACGCGCGCCGGCGGGCGGCACGCCGCCCAGTAGCACCCCGTCACGCGGAAGGGCCCGGAACGGACGCACCGCCCCGGGCCCTCCTCGCGTTCCCTACCGGCCCACCCGGGTGGTGGGCGCGGCGGCGTCCTTCAGCTTCAGCGCGGGCACCTGCACCGGCCGCGACTGGCCGGCCAGCGTGGGCACCGCGGCCGCGGCGGCGTTCCACTGCGGCTGGGCGGTGCCCTCCTCGCCCGCCCGGCGCACCTGGAGCACCTCGGTGGACCCGGCCCGGCGCAGCAGGACGTTCTTGGGCGGACCGGCCTGCGGGTCCAGCCACAGCTCGTTGCCGCCGAACTCGCAGTCCAGCACCAGCACGTCGTCCGGCTTGCCGTCGGCCCCGGCGCGGAAGGCGATCCCGGCCCGGCGGTAGCCGGTGAACCGGCAGCGGCCGAAGGTGACCGACTCCCCGGCGAGTTCGTGCCGCGCGGTGGAGACCGCGAAGTCGCTCTTCCCGGCCGCGTCGATCAGCAGCCCGTCGAAGACGGTGCCCCGGTCGCGGCCGAGCGAGTGCAGCGCCACTCCCCCGCCCGCGTTGCCGTACAGCACGCTCGCGGTGTAGTCGAAGTCGTTGAGGTAGGCGCCGTGCTCGATGCCCCAGCCGCCGTTGTGGTACGCGGCGAACTCGGTGACCACGTGGTGCTGCTTGGCGTTGAGCCAGACGAAGATGCCGTCCTGCAGGTTGTTGTGGGCCAGGCAGCGCTGAAAGGTCCAGACGCCCTCGCTGTTCTCCGGCCACTCGAAGCCGGAGGCGCCGTTCGCCCCCTGCACGCCGACCGCCACGCAGTCCAGCGCCTTGCCGCCGGTGCCCGCGCCGAGGTTGAAGCCGGTCAGCCGGTAGGCCCGGGGGTTGGGTTCGAGCAGGGTGCGGGAGGCGACGCAGGACTCGTAGACGATGTCGTCGGACGGCTGCTGGGGGGTGCGGGTGTCCAGCGGACCGTCCCACCAGTAGGCGTCCTCCCAGGTCTCGTGGCTGATGCAGCTGCGGAAGGTGATGCCGTGGCTGGCGTGCGGGACGTACGCGTGGCTGCCGGCGTCGCGGACCACCACGCCCTCGACGACGGTGCCGCGGGTGGCGTCGCCGAGCCGGTGGAAGTGCAGTCCGTACCGGCCGAGCACCGGCGCGGTGACCGGGGCGGTGCCGTCCGGTCCCTTCCAGGTCTCCCTGGTGTCGGCGCGCGGGCCGACCCAGCGCAGCGCGGCGTGCCGCACGTCGGCCCGGCGGGAGCTGGTGAGGTGGACGTGGGTGCGGCCCCAGGCGGTGCCCTCGACCCGGACGCTGCGGGTCAGGTTGAGCACCTCGGCGCCGACGGTGACGCCCCCTCCGGCGGCGACCCGGGGGTGGGCGTACCGCAGCGGGGCGTCCAGGGTGACGGTGGTTCCGCTGACGGACCGGATGGTGACGAGGTCGTAGCCGGCGGCGAAACCCTCCTGGTCGGGCGGGCCGGTCGGGGTGACGGCGAGTTCGTCGCCGGGCAGCCAGCCGGCCGGCGGGGAGGTGAGGTTGACGACCGTGTCGCCGGCCCCGAGCTCGCGGTCGGCGCGGACCCAGGCGGTCTTGGCGGCGCCGTCCAGCCGCAGGTAGCCGGCGCCGGTGACCCAGAGGCCGACGTCGGTGTCGACCACCTTCATGCCGTCGCCCTGGAACCGCTTCTCGTCGACGCCGGGGAAGCGCAGGGTGTGGACGTGGCCGCCGTCGGGGGCGAGGGCCAGGGCGCCGCGGACCTCGACGTTGCCGGCGGCGGCGAGGGTGACGGTGCGGTCGGCGGCGAAGGTGAGCGCGCCGCCCGGCTCGACCAGCAGGGAGCCGACCTCGGCGTCGGTGTCGAGCAGGACCCGGTCGGTGATCCGCACCGCGCTGCGCGGTCCCGGCGGGCTGCCGCCCCAGCCGGCCCGGTCGGACCAGCGGCGGCCGCCCTGGTCGACGGTGGGCGCGGGGGCGGGCTGCTCGGGGGCGCCGGTACCCGGGGGGCCGGTGCCGTCCGGCGGGGCGGCGCCGTGGCCGCCGTCGGAGCCCATCGGGCCGGCGGCCTCGGTCGGGGTGGTCCCGATGACCGCGGCCGGGGTGACCAACCGGGTCTCTCCGGTCAGCGAGCGGCGCAGGATCTCCTCGCCGCTGATCGCCGCGAAGGCGGTGCCGACGGCCAGCCAGCGCAGTAGTGCCCGGCGGGTCAAGTGAGTTCGGGACGGTTCGGTCGGGATGTCCGCTCTGCGGTGCTTTGCCCGGCGATGCGCTCCGCGTGGCCGGGCGGCCGGACGGGGGGTGTTCGGCTCCTCGTCGATGCCCATCGGTGCGTAGCCCTCTCTCCGGACGGCTGCGGCGGTGCCGGCGCGCCGCCGACGCTCTGAAGCATAGGCAGTTGCGTTGGCCACGACCGGCGTTGCGGAAAACCGGTCATTTCTGATCATGAAGGACAGCCGCTCAGCACGGATTTCGCAAACCGTGACGAGCGTCACACATGTTTGCGGTTTGAACGCGCCTCTGCTTAACGTGCTCCCCGTTCGTGGCCACACGGACCCAGCACGTCCGCGACGCCGAGTCCTGCCGTCGGGCGCGCTGGCAGCGCAATGCACCACGGCAGGAGCGGGGGAACCACAGGTAGTTCGCCCAGGACCGGTCCTCGGACCGGCCCCGGGCTAGGGGTGAAGCCGCGTCCACAGCGCGGCCGGGCAACTCCGGCCCGAATCCGACAGCTCACCTCGCAGGCGTGGGAGAGGACCACGTCTTCATGCTGCCCACCAACGGCACCCGACTGTCCGGCCGTACCCGTCGCGCGATCGCCGCCCTCGGCGTCGCGGGCATCGGCCTCACCGTCCCCGGCCTGACCGCCGGCACCGCCTCGGCCGCCTCCGTCGCCACCTGGGACAAGGTGGCCCAGTGCGAGAGCGGCGGCAACTGGAGCATCAACACCGGCAACGGCTTCTACGGTGGCCTCCAGTTCACCAACTCCACCTGGTCCGGGTTCGGCGGCACCGCGTACGCCGCGCGCGCCGACCTCGCCACCAAGGACCAGCAGATCGCGATCGCCGAGAAGGTCCTGGCCGTGCAGGGCCCCGGCGCCTGGCCGGTCTGCTCGGTCAAGGCCGGTCTGACCAAGGGCGGCACCCCGGCCGCGGTGGACACCTCCGCCGCCGCCAAGCCGGCCACCCAGGCCCCGGCCGCGCAGACCCCCGCCGCGCAGGCCCCGGCCGCCAAGCCGGCGGGCAAGCCCGCCGCGCAGCCGCAGGCCGCCACCACCGCGCCCGGCACCGCCCCCGCCGCCGAGCAGCGCCAGAGCGACCGGCAGTGGCGTCAGCAGAGCGGCCAGCAGGCCTCCGAGGCCTACACCGTGGCCGCCGGCGACTGGCTGTCCACCATCGCCGACGAGCAGCACGTCCAGGGCGGCTGGCAGCGCCTGTACGAGCTCAACCGCGCCACCCTGACCGACGGCCCGCACGCCATCTACCCGGGCCAGCGGCTGAGCCTGGGCGACCGTGCCCAGGGCCAGGGCTTCGACTGGTTCAACCGCGCCCAGGGCGACACCCGGGCTCCGTCCGCGCAGACCCAGACCCAGGCCCAGACCCCGGCCACCAAGCCGGCGAACAAGCCCGCCGCGCAGGCCGAGACCCCGGCGCCGGCCCCGACGGCCACCGGCAGCATGGCCGCCGCCGTCGCCTTCGCCCAGTCGAAGGTCGGCCAGGCCTACGTCTACGGCGGCACCGGCAACGGCGGCTGGGACTGCTCCGGCCTGACCCAGGCCGCGCTGCGCGCCGCGGGCATCTCCGTCCCGCGCGTCGCCGCCGACCAGGCCGCCGCGTCCACCCACGTCTCGCTGGACGCCCTCAAGCCGGGCGACCTGCTGTTCTGGTCCAACAACGGCAAGGACTCCGGCGTCTACCACGTCGCGCTGTACATCGGCGACGGCAAGTACGTCGAGGCCGCCAACCCGAGCTCGGGCGTGCGGACGCAGACCGTCGCCAACTGGGCGCCGGACTTCGCCGGCCGGGTCTGATCCCGTCACGCCGCGGCCCCCGGGGAGAGTCCGGTCGCTCCTCCCCGGGGGCCGCGGCATGCCCGGACGCGGGCGCGCGAAGAGCGGCCATGGTCAAACCGGGGCCGCACCGGGCATGCTGCTGCCCTGCACCCGAGGAGGAGTCACCATGGCCCAGGTCACCGTCACGCTCGACGCCAACCTCGCGATCGACGCGATGATGCTGTCCGGCACCAGGAACCCGCAGGACGCCGTCGAACTGATCCTCCGCGACTACCTGGAGCGGGGCCGGCGCACCGAGACCCGCACCGGCGACGCCGCCGACGGCCACCGGGTCACCCAGGACCGCCCGGTCGCCCAGGAGGGCTGAGCGGCCGCAACGCCGAAGGGGCCCGGGAGCACATCCGCTCCCGGGCCCCTTCGGCACCCTGATCGGCGCACGGGCCGCTCAGTACACGGCTGCTCAGCGCGCGCGGGCGCCGGTCGAGCCGCGCATCACCAGCTCCGGCTGGAACATGAACTCCCCGCGCTGCGCGGCGTTGCCGCCGACCTCCTCCAGCAGCGCGTCCACCGCCGCGGTGGCCATCGCCTCCACCGGCTGGCGCACGGTGGTCAGCGGCGGCTCGGTGAAGGCGATCAGCGGCGAGTCGTCGAATCCGACCACCGAGATGTCCTGCGGCACCGCCAGGCCCCGCTGCCGGACCGCCCGTATCGCGCCGAGCGCCATCATGTCGCTGCCGCAGACGATCGCCGTGCAGCCCTTGTCGAGCAGCGCCCCGGCCGCCGCGTGCCCGCCCTCCACGCTGAACAGCGTGTGGTGGACGAGTGCCTCGGCCTCCTCCCGGCTGCGCCCGAGCACCTCCCGCATGGCCGCGGTGAAGCCCTCGATCTTGCGCAGCACCGGCACGTACCGCTGCTGGCCGACCGCCAGGCCGATCCGCTCGTGGCCGAGTTCGGCGAGGTGCTGGACGGCCATCCACATCGCGGCCCGGTCGTCCGGCGAGATGAACGGCGCGTCGATCCGCTCGCTGTAGCCGTTGATCAGCACGAACGGCACCCCGCGCCCGGCCAGCCGGGCGTAGCGGTCGTGGTCGGCGGTGGAGTCCGCGTGCAGGCCGGAGACGAAGACGATGCCCGCCACGCCCCGGTCGACCAGCATCTCCACCAGTTCGTCCTCGGTGGAGCCGCCCGGCGTCTGGGTGCAGAGCACCGGCGTGTAGCCGTGCCGGCTCAGCACCTGCTCGATCACCTGGGCCAGCGCCGGGAAGATCGGGTTGCTCAGCTCCGGCGTGATCAGCCCGATCAGGCCCGCGCTGCGCCGGCGCAGCCGGGTCGGCCGCTCGTAGCCGAGCACGTCCAGGGCCGCCAGCACGGTCTGCCGGGTGGCGGCCGAGACGTTGGCCTTGCCGTTGAGCACGCGGGAGACGGTGGCTTCGCTGACCCCCGCCTGCGCCGCGATGTCTGAGAGTCGCGCCGTAGTCACGATCCCAGAGCCTATTGCAACCACGTCAGACCTCCCACCAGTCGGTGCTGTCCGCGGCGAGCACCGCCTCGCCGTCCGCCACCACCGGGTCGGCGCCGGCGGAGGTGAGCAGCAGTCGGCCGGGGGCCGGTATCCGGACCGGGGCGCCGGTGGTGTTGACGGTGCAGACGAAGGAGCCGCGGCGGAACGCCAGGGTGCCCTCGGGGCCCTCCAGCCACTGGACGTCCGTGCCGGCGCCGAGGTCGGGCCGCGCCTTGCGGACGGCCAGCGCCGAGCGGTACAGCTCCAGGGTGGAGGTCGGATCGCCGGTCTGCGCCTCGACACTGAGGCCGGCCCACTCGGCGGGCTGCGGCAGCCAGGACGGTCCGCCGGCGCTCGGGCCGAAGCCGTAGGGGGCCTCGGTGCCGGACCACGGGATCGGGACGCGGCAGCCGTCGCGGTAGCCGTCCTGGCCGGCCTGACGGAAGAACGACGGGTCCTGGCGGACCTCGTCGGGCAGGTCGGTGACGTCCGGCAGGCCGAGTTCCTCGCCCTGGTAGACGTAGGCGGAGCCGGGCAGCGCGAGCATCAGCAGGGTGGCGGCGCGGGCCCGGCGCAGGCCGAGTTCGCGGTCGCCGGCGGTGCGGATCTGGGTGCCCAGGCCCGGCGGGTTGGCGAACCGGGTGGCGTGCCGGGTGACGTCGTGGTTGGAGAGCACCCAGGTGGTGGGGGCGTCGACCGGGCGCATCGAGTCGAGCGAGAGGTCGATCACCGCGCGCAGCTCGGCGGCGTCCCAGGAGGTGCCGAGGTACTGGAAGTTGAAGGCCTGGTGCAGCTCGTCGGGGCGCACGTAGTTGGCGGTGCGCTGGACGGTCGGGGTCCAGGCCTCGGCGACGCCGATCCGCTGCCCCGGGTACTCGTCGAGGATCCCGCGCCAGCTGCGGTAGATCTCGTGCACGCCGTCCTGGTCGAAGAAGGGCATGACGTCGTTGCCGAGCAGCTTGAGCTGGTCGGCGCCGCCGAGGTCGGGCAGGCCGGGGGCCTTGACCAGGCCGTGGGCGACGTCGATGCGGAAGCCGTCGACGCCCATGTCCAGCCAGAAGCGCAGGATGGAGCGGAACTCGTCGGCGACGGCCGGGTTCTCCCAGTTGAAGTCGGGCTGCTCCGGGGCGAACAGGTGCAGGTACCAGTCGCCGGGGGTGCCGTCCGGGTCCTCGGTGCGGGTCCAGGCCGGGCCGCCGAAGATGGACTCCCAGTCGTTGGGCGGCAGTTCGCCGTTCTCGCCCTTGCCGGGGCGGAAGTGGTAGCGCTCGCGCAGCGGGGAGCCGGGGCCCTCGCGCAGGGCGCGCTTGAACCACTCGTGCTGGTCGGAGGAGTGGTTGGGGACGAGGTCCACGATGATCCGCAGGCCCAGCTGGTGGGCGTCGCGGATCAGCGCGTCGGCGTCCAGCAGGGTGCCGAACACCGGGTCCACGGCGCGGTAGTCGGCGACGTCGTAGCCGGCGTCGGCCTGCGGGGAGGCGTAGAACGGCGAGAGCCAGACGGCGTCCACGCCGAGGTCGCGCAGGTAGGGCAGGCGGCTGCGGATGCCGGGCAGGTCGCCCATGCCGTCGCCGTTGGAGTCGGCGAAGCTGCGCGGGTACACCTGGTAGATGACCGCGTCCCGCCACCAGCCTCTGTCCGCGGCGGCACCGGCCTCGTGAGCGGTGGCGTCGGCGGCGGGCCGGGAGGTGTCGGCCAGGTTCTGGGTCATGGACGGTATCCCTTGGGAAGTGGGGGCGGAGCGGTCGGGACGTCGAGGGGTGACGTCGTTCAGGACTTCGAGGCGCCGGCGGTCAGGCCGGTCACCAGGTGGCGCTGCACCAGGTAGAAGAGGACCGAGGAGGGGATGGCGATCAGCACGGCGGTCGCGGCCATCAGGTTCCACTGGGCGTCGTGCTCGCTGACGAAGGTCTGCAGGCCGACGGCCAGGGTGTACTTGTCGGAGCTGAGCATGAAGGTGGAGGCGAAGGCGACCTCGGCCCAGGCGGTGAGGAAGGAGTAGAAGGCGGCGACCGCCAGGCCCGGGCGGGCGAGCGGCAGCACCAGGCGCCAGAAGGTGCCGAACGGGGTGAGCCCGTCGACCCGGCCGGCCTCGTCGATCTCCACCGGGATGGTGTCGAAGTAGCCCTTCAGCAGCCAGGCGCAGTACGGCACGGTGGTGGTCGAGTAGACCAGGATCAGGCCGAGGTAGCTGTCCAGCAGGTCGAGCTTGGACAGGATCGTGTACATCGGCACGATCAGCACGGCGATCGGGAACATCTGGGTGACCAGCAGCGACCACATGAGCGGCTTGTGGCCGGGGAAGCGCATCCGGGAGACGGCGTAGCCGGTGGAGGCGGCGATCAGCACGCCGAACACGGTGGTGACGCCGGAGACCAGGAAGGCGTTGCCGAACCACTTGAAGAAGTCGGTGTCGAACAGCACCGTCGAGTAGTTGGACAGCGTCAGCTTGCCGAGGATCTCGCCGGGGTGCAGGTAGTCGGTCTTGTCCGGGCCGAACGAGACGTAGAGGATCCACGCCACCGGGAAGAGCGCGATCAGGCTGGCCAGGGTCAGCGCGCCGTGCATCAGGGTCCTGGCGAGCGGGCCGGACTCGCCGCGGGGGCGGACCTTGGCCGGCCGGGCGGCGGGGGCCGCGGGCCGGGCGGTGAGGGGGGTGGGTCGGTCGGTGGTGGTGCTCATCGAAGTGCCTCCTTCGTGGTCGCTGGGTTCGCCGGGGTCAGCCGTTCGCCCGCTCGTTGCGGGCGAGCCAGCGGCGGTAGAAGGCGGTGAAGACGATCAGGATGGAGAGCAGGATGACGCCGTAGGCGGCGGACTGCGCGTAGTCCCGGGGCTGCTGGCCGAAGCCGAGCCGGTAGGCCCAGGTGACCAGCAGCTGGGCGTCGGGGGCGCCGTTGCCGAACAGCAGGAAGATGACGGCGAACTGGTTGAACGTCCAGATGATGCCGAGCAGCACGACGGTCGAGGAGACGGTGCGCAGGCCGGGCAGGGTGACGTGGCGGAAGCGCTGCCAGGCGGTGGCGCCGTCCATCTCGGCGGCCTCGTACAGCTCGGCGGGGATCGACTGGAGGCCGCCGAGCAGCGAGATCATCATGAACGGCACGCCGACCCAGGTGTTGACCAGGACGGCGGCGGCCTTCTGCGCGGTCGGGTCGTCCAGCCAGCCCGGCTCGGGCAGGTGCAGGGCGGAGAGCAGGCCGTTGACGGCGCCGCCGTCGGCGAGCATCAGGCGCCAGGAGAAGACGGTGACGAAGGTCGGCACGGCCCACGGCAGGATCAGCAGCATGCGGTAGACGGCGCGGCCGCGCAGCTTCTGGTTGAGCAGCAGGGCGAGGCCCAGGCCGATGGTGTAGTGCAGGCCGACGCACAGGGCGGTCCAGGCGATGGTCCACACGAAGTGCGACCAGAAGCGGTCGTAGGAGCCGGGGCCCCAGAGGATGTCGGCGTAGTTGTCGAAGCCGACGAAGCTGTAGCTCGCCGGGATCTCGTTGGCGCCGATCTTGCGGGCGACGTTGAGGCTGTTGGCGTCGGTGAGGGTGAGCCAGAGGCCCTCGGCGAGCGGGTAGAGCACCAGGACGCCGAGGACCAGCACGACCGGTGCGATCATCGCGTAGGCGTACCAGTGCTTGGCGTACGAGCGCTTGAGGCGCTCCATCAGGCCCGGACGCGGATCGCGCTGCCGGCTGCCCTGGCCGGTGGCGCCCTGCACGGCGACTGACATTGTTCGACACCTTCTCGGGGAGGTCCGCCGCCTCGCTTCGGCGACTGCTGCTACGGGGCCGGCCGTCCGGCCCACCGGGGGAACGGCGGGCCGGACGGCTGGGGAGGGACTACTTGGCGAAGCCCGGGAGGAGCTTGGCGTAGTCGGTGGCGACGGTGTTCAGGCCGTCCTGGGTCGCGGTGCCCTGGACGATCTTGCCGAGGTTGGTGCCCAGCGAGGCGAACAGCGAGCTGTACTCGGGCAGCTCGGGGCGCGGCTTGGCGCTGGACAGCACGGCCTGGAAGCCGGCGATGCCGGGGTCGGCCTTGACCTCGGCGGTGAAGGCGTCCTCGCGGGTCGGCAGCGTGGAGTTCTTCTGCGCGATGAAGGCCTGGCTCTCGGCCGAGGTCATGAAGGCGGCGAACTTCTCGGCGGCGGCCTTGTGGGCCTTGTCGGCGCCGGCGTAGACGGAGATGTTGTGGCCGCCGGTCGGGGCGCCGCCCTTGCCGGCGGTGCCGCCCGGGAC
The DNA here is from genome assembly GCF_040296005.1 of Kitasatospora sp. NPDC002551. Taxonomy (NCBI): domain Bacteria; kingdom Bacillati; phylum Actinomycetota; class Actinomycetes; order Kitasatosporales; family Streptomycetaceae; genus Kitasatospora; species Kitasatospora sp. NPDC002551. The sequence continues at coordinate 24,819 of NZ_JBEOWI010000076.1, forward strand.
CGGGGCGATGCCCAGGTTGGTCTTGTCGGCGAAGGCGGAGCCCTTGTAGATGTTGGTGATCTCCCAGGGACCCTGGACGATCGCCGCGACCTTGCCGCTGTTGAAGGCGTCCATCATGTGCGCGTAGGCGTCGGTGGTGACGTCGGCCTTGGCGGTGCCGGGCGCGGTGAACAGGGACTTGTAGGTCTCGATCGCCTTGACGGCCTCCGGCCCGGCGACGGTGATCTTCTTGCCCTTGGCGTCGACGGTGTCGGTGCCCTCGCCGAACAGGAACGGCATCGCGTAGTAGCCGTCGGCGGCCTTCAGCCAGAAGCCGTCGACGCCGGCCTTCTCCTTGACCGCGGCGGCGGCGGTCTTGAGCTCGTCCCAGGTGGTGGGGGCGGCGGTGATGCCGGCCTTGGCGAAGAGCTCCTTGTTGTAGAGCAGGCCGAGGGTGTCGGTGACCAGCGGCACGCCGTAGAGCTTGCCCTCGTAGCTGGCCTGCTGGATGAGGCTCGGCTGGAACTTCGCGGAGTCGGCGGCGGCCGGGGTGCCGTCCAGCGGCGCCAGGTAGCCGGCCTTGGCGAAGGCGGCGGTCCAGCCGACCTCGGAGCGGAACACGTCCGGGGCGCCCTTGGCCCCCATCGCGGTCTGGAGCTTGTTCTGCGCCTGGTCGAAGGGCACGTTGACGAAGTCGACCTTGACACCCGGGTTGGCCGCCTCGAACTTCTTGACGAGCTCCTGGTAGTTCGGCGCCTCGTTGGTGGCGTTCGAGGTGTCCCAGTAGGTGAGGGTGACCGGCCCGTCGGCCTTGCCGTCCGAGCTGGAGCCGCTGCTGCCACAGGCAGCCATCGAGACCGCGAGGGCCACAACGAGGGCAGAGGCCGCGATGCCACGCCGCATGAGAACTCCTTGGAGGGTGGGGGTGCCCGAAATAGTCGGAGACAGGCGCATAATGGCTGCCTTGCCTCGCGCCGACCGCACCGTTGCTGCCGCCGGGCCCGCAAGGAAGTTAACAGCGGGGCAACAGGTGCGGAAACCCTTTGCAGCAAGTTTCTGCAAGAAACGGCGATCGTTACGCCCGCGTGTCCTCCGCGTTGCCGCACAGTAGTGGACGTGCGGGCGCCTTGCGGATTTTCGTCCGGTTTGCCCCGGTCGGCCGCGCCGCCGGGGCCACCCTCCGTGGTGAAAGGCCGTGATGAAAGGCTCTTGCAGCCCCCGTCAGCCGACCGCGCCGAACCGCAGCAGGGTCGTCGAGCGGAACTCCTGCCCCGGGCGCAGCTCGGTGCTCGGGAAGGCCGGGTGGTGCGGGGCGTCCGGGAAGTGCTGGGTCTCCAGCGCGATCCCGGCGAACGGCCCGTACGGGACCCCCCGCGCGCCGGTGACCGCGCCGTGGAAGGTGTTGGCGGTGTAGACCTGGACGCCCGGCTCGGTGGTCCACACCTCCAGGGTGCGGCCGCTCACCGGGTCCTCCAGCCGCGCCGCCCGGGCCGGGGAGCCGTCCGCCGGGCGGGGCCGCAGCACCCAGTTGTGGTCGTAGCCGCCGGGGCCGGTCAGCTGCGGGTGGCCGTCGTGCACCGACTTGCCGATCGGCCGGGCGGTGGTGAAGTCGAACGGCGTCCCCGCCACCGGCTCGATCCGGCCGTACGGGATCTGCCGCTCGTCGACGGGGGTGTAGCCGTCGGCGTCCAGGGTGAGCAGGTGGCCGAGCACGTCGCCGGAGCCCTCGCCGGCCAGGTTGAAGTAGGCGTGGTTGGTGAGGTTGACCACGGTCGGCGCGCTGGTCACCGCGTCGTAGCGGATCGCCAGTTCGCCGTCCGCGCCGAGGGTGTAGTCGACGGTGACGTCCAGCGCGCCGGGGAAGCCCTGGTCGCCGTGCGGGCTGTGCAGCGACAGCCGGACGCCGCCGGGCACCTCCTCGGCCGCCCAGATCCGGTGCGCGAAGCCGTCCGGGCCGCCGTGCAGGGTGACCCCGCCGCCGGTCGGGGCGAGCTGGTGCTCCACGCCGTCGACGGTGATGCTGCTGCCGGCGATCCGGTTGGCGTAGCGGCCGACGACGGGGCCGTAGTGGCGGGCCGGGCCGAGGATGTCGGCGAGCCGGTCGGTGGAGAGCAGCACCTGGGCGGGGCGCCCGGCCCGGTCGGGGGCGACCACGGTGTGCAGGGTGGCCCCGAGGGTGAGCACGCTCGCCTCGTACGGGCCGGCGCGCAGCGTCCACCGCTCGATCGCGGCTCCCGCGCCCGAGGGCTCGAAGGGCTCGCGCCGCACGCTGGTGGTCTGCGGCCCGTTCGCCGGGGGCGTCGCCATGGCCTGCTCCTCATCCTGGCGGGCCACCGGAGCGCGCCCGCCCTTCGCCGGGGTACCGGGCCCCGGGCGGGGCCTGGTCGCCGAAAGCCTAGTGAGCCGGGACGGCGCGCAGGCGCTCATGCGGTGCCCGCGCGCCGTCCGGTGCGGCGTGCGCCCGGTGCCGGGGTGTCAGCGGCCGGCGCCGGACCCGCCTCCGGTGGTGTCCGGCCGGCCCGGGCGGTCGAGCGGGTCGGAGCCGTCCCGCTGCGCGGGCGGCAGGCCGAGCGCGGCGGCCAGGCCGTCGGGGCCGCTGCCGGCCTTGCGGTAGACGGCGGCCAGCCGGCGGTTGACCAGGCTGAGCGGGAGGGCCAGGTGATCGGCGATCCGCTGCGGCGGCACGCCCCGCACCGCCAGTTCGGCGATGTCCCACTCCGGCTGGCTGAGCGTCTCGCGCATGTCGCCGAGCCGGTTGGGCCGCAGGCCGTAGTTGGCCAGCTCGCGCCGGGCCCGGTCGACCAGCCCGTCCGCCGCGCAGTGCTGGGCCAGCTCGATGCCCTGGTAGAGGTACTCCTGGGCGTCCTCCAGCCGACCGACCCGGCGCAGCGCGGCTCCGAGGTCGACCAGCGCGACGGCGTGCTCGTAGCCCGCCGGCGACTGGCCGAGGTGGGTGACCGCCCGCTCCAGCAGCTCGACCGCCTGCTGGCCGTCCTCGATCTGGGCGTGCAGGCGCAGCGCCGTGCCGATCGCCGAGGCGGTGCCGAACCGCTCCGCGTCGACGACCGAGCGCCGGGCGTACGCGCGGGCCCGCTCCGGCTCGTCCGGGGCGATCGCGATGGCCAGGTGCCCGGCCCAGGGCGCCCAGACCGTGCTGTGCCAGCCCCGGAGGTCCAGCTGGGCGCCGGCCTCGGTGAGCGCGGCCGCCGCGCCGGCGGGCCGGTTGACGGCGAGCAGCAGCTTCCCGTACAGCGAGGCGGCGTCCGGCAGCACCATCGCGGTGGCGTGGTACGGCGGGTGGAAGCCGAACTCCAGGGCGAGCTCCCAGGCCTCCTGGGGGCGGCCGCGGGCGATCAGGGTGTCGATCAGCACGCCGACCGCGTCCCAGGCCAGCGGCAGCCCGGCGCTGATCCGCTCGGACAGCCGCAGCGCGCGGCGCAGGAAGTCCTCGGCCTCGGCGAGCAGGCCGCGCCGGAAGCGGGCCAGGCCCATCAGGAAGTAGGCGAAGCCCCGGTGGGCACCGCTCCAGCCCGCGATCTCGAACTGGACGATGGCGTCCGCGAAGAGCCGCTCGGCCTGGGCGATCCGGTCGTTGTACGTGTAGGACAGGCCGAGCGTGGCGGGCAGCTCGAAGCCCCAGGTGTTGTCGGTCCAGCCGAGGCCCTTGGGCAGCCGGCCGTTGTCCAGCACGTCGTCCGCGTGCCGCAGCACCTCGGCCGAGGGCTCGCCGCGCAGGGTGAGGTCCCAGGCCCGCAGTGCCAGCACCGCCCGGTCGGCCGCCTCCCGGCCGGTCAGGCTCTCGCACAGCGCGCCGAGCCGGGCGGAGCGGGCCGGCCCGTCCTCCTCGGACTTGCGGTAGGCGTGCCACATGAACGACGCGGCCTCCAGCCGCAGCCTGCCCGCCGGGTCCCCGTGGGTGCGCTCCGCCTCCTGCTGGCAGACCAGCGCGGCCTCGCGCAGTTCGCCGCTGTGCGCGAGCACCTCGGAGAGCCGGAAGGTGGCGTCGACCCGCAGCGAGGGGCGCAGCGGTCCCTCTTCCGGGTCCAGTGCGAGCTTCAGCTGGTTGACGGTGGCGACGGGGTCGGTGAGCAGGGCGGAACAGCCCAGCTCGTACAGCACCTCGGCGCGGTCCTGGTCGTCCGGCGGTTCGGCGAGCGCGCGGTGCAGACAGCGCTGGGCGGCCTCGGGCGCGCCGATCAGCAGGTGTTCGGAGGCGGCCCGGCGGAGCTTGCGCACGGTGCGGTCGTCGCCCTCGCCCGCGAAGGTCTCCACCAGGTGGCGGGAGGCGGCGAGCAGGCCGAGCCCGGCGTTCTCGATCTCGGCGGCGGCCACGCCGTGCATGCCGGTGCGGGTGGCCTCGGGCATGGTGTTGTAGATCGAGCTGGCGATCAGCGGGTGGACGAACTCGAGGTTGCCGTTCGGGGTGGTGGTGAGGACGCGCTGCTTGCGCAGCTCCTTGATGGACTCGCGGGCGCCCTCGGCGCTCTGGGCGGAGATCCGGGTGGCGAGGTCGGGCCGGATGTCGGTGCCGAGCATCGCGGCGGCCCAGGCGAAGCGCAGGTGGGCGGCGCCGAGCCGGTCCAGCCAGGACTTGAGGGTCATCCCGGTGGCGTCGACGGCGAGTTCGCGCAGCTGGAGGGAGTTCTCCTCGACCGGCTCCAGCTCCTGGTCGCGGACCTGGTCGAGCAGGGCGACGACCTCGAAGGGGTTGCCGTTGACGACGTTCCAGAACTCGTAGCAGAAGGCGTCCTCGGCCTTGTCGCCGAGTTCGGCGCGGATCATGTCGGTGACCGCGACCAGGGACAGCCGGCTCAGCTCGTGCCGGCGGGTGGCGAGGCCGGCGACCGCGCGGTAGTGCGGATGGGACTCCGGTTGCCAGTCGGCGCTGTCGTCGCGGTAGGCGAAGACCAGCAGCACCGGCAGTTCGCGGGCCCGGACGGCGAACTGGGCCAGCCAGCCGAGCGATTCGGGGTCGGCCCAGTGCAGGTCGTCGACGATCATCACCAGCGGGGCGCGCCGCGGGGCGAGCTGGGTGAGGACGAAGTCCAGGCCGTCCCGGACGCCCTGCGGGTCGAGGCGGCGGGCGCCCTTCCTGGGCTGTTTGAGGCCCATCGCCGGTCCGACGACCTCTTCCCAGGTGCCCATCACCTGGCGGAACTCGTCGGGCTCCAGGCCGCCGAGCACCGGCTGGAGGAGCTGGCGCAGCACGTGGTACGGATCGTTGAACTGGCGCTCGCCGCCGCGGGCGAACAGGACCGTGGCGCCTTCGCGCAGCTTGGCGATCCGGCGCACCTCGTGCAGCAGACTGGTCTTGCCGATGCCGGGCCGGCCGGAGAAGGTGAGCAGTTCGCCGATCTCGGTGCCGCCGGCCGCGAAGTCGCGGCAGAGCTTGTCCACCGCGGCCTCGGCGGAGCGGAGTTCGGCGTCGCGGTCACGCAGTCTGATGCGATTGGGGGCGCCTTCCGCCTCCCGCGCGCCGGGCATCGCCTCCGCCCAGAATTCCCTGTCCCGCTCGGTCACCGTCGCGCCTCCGCCTCGCCGATCCCTGCTCGTGAGGCGAGGTTAGCGCCGCAGGGGGCCTGGTGGAGTGTATTCACGCAGGCGAGGGGCGAGTTGGAGGGTTTGGAGGACCTGCCGAGGGCAATTGCCCTATATCCCTAACGTCGGATCATTGCATCAGATACTCTACGCCCCGCGAGCCGAGTTGATCATGCCATGACCATGCCTTCCACTCCGGCAGCGCCGCCCCAACTCCCCCACCAACGCCCGCGATACCCAACCAGTGCCCCCACTTACCGCAGCCCCGGGAGTCCGATGTCTGACGACATTTCACTTCAGATTCCGTTCCCGCACCGTCGCAGCGACCACGGGCCGTACGCCGCCGAACTGCACCGCACCTGGCTGACCCGCCACCCCTTGCTGCCCGACCCGGCCCATCCGTCCTACGCGCACTGGGACGTGGTGGACCTCGCCGCGCTCGGCTATCCCGACGCCGGGCCCGACGAACTCGCGCTCGCCGCGGACCTGATGGGTTTCTACTTCCTCTTCGACGACCAGTTCGACGGCCCGCTCGGCCGCCGCCCCACCGAGGTCGCGCCGATCTGCGACCGGCTGATCGCCGTCCTGCACGGCGCGCAGGCCGACCGCGGGTCCCCCGTGGAGAGCGCCTTCGCCGACCTGTGGGAGCGCAGCGTCCAGGGCATGCCGGCGCGCTGGCAGGCGCGCGCCGCGTACAACTGGGAGTACTACCTCGCCTCGCACCCCGCCGAGGCGGCCGGACGGATCAGCCCGCGTCCGCCGGACCGGGCCGGCTACCAGGTGCTGCGGCGCGGCACCGCGGCGATGGAGACCATCTTCGACATGATCGAGCGGATCGGCCGCTTCGAGGTGCCGCCGGCCGTGCTGCACCACCCGGTGCTGCGCCAGTTGCGCCAGCTCGCCGCCGACATCCCCTCGCTCACCAACGACGTGCGGTCGTTCCCGCTGGAGGCGCCGCGCGGCGATGTCAACAACCTGGTGATGATCGTGCGGCGGGAGCGGGACTGCTCGGCCGAGGAGGCCTGCGCGGTGGTGATGGCCGAGGCGCAGCTGATGGTCGAGCGGGCCCGCGAGCTCTACGAGGGGCTGCCCGACGTGTACCGGGAGCTGGGCCTGGCCCGGGTGGAGCGGATCATCGCGCAGCGCTACGCCGACGGCCTGGTCACCTGGCTGGCCGGCTACCTGAGCTGGGAGCGCCGCACCGGCCGCTACCAGGCTGCTTGAACGACCCGCCGCTCGCCTCCGGGCCGCGGCGGGCGGCCGGAACGGGCCACCCTCCGTCGACCCCCGCCGCACGGACCGTAGCCGGATCGGCCGTCCCCCGGTTAGGGTGCTGCCCGGCGGACGCCCCGGAGGGGCACCTCCGCCCGCGTGTGTGTCCGTACCCTCCGCCGGGCCGCGCCCAGCGCGGCCCGGCGTGCACCGCTCCGGCCCACGCGCCGCGGCGGTGCCCCCGACAGCGCGAGGAGGCACCAGAGCATGCCGGTCTACCAGCCCCCCGGGCAGCCCGGATCCATCGTCGGCTACCGCCCCCGCTACGAGCACTGGATCGGCGGCCGGTGGACGCCGCCGGTCCTCGGCCGGTACTTCGAGAACCCCAGCCCGGTCACCGGTGAGGTCTTCACCGAGGTCGCCCGCGGCACCGCCGAGGACATCGAGGCCGCGCTGGACGCCGCCCACGCCGCCGCCCCGGCCTGGGGCCGCACCCCGCCCGCCGAGCGCGCCCAGGTGTTGCTGCGGATGGCCGACCGGATCGAGCAGAACCTCGAACGGCTCGCCGTCGCGGAGAGCTGGGAGAACGGCAAGCCGGTCCGCGAGACCCTGGGCGCCGACCTGCCGCTGGCCGTCGACCAGCTGCGCTACTTCGCCGGCGCGCTGCGCGCCCAGGAGGGCGGCGTCTCGCAGCTGGACGAGGACACCGTGGCCTACCACTTCCACGAGCCGCTGGGCGTGGTCGGCCAGATCATCCCGTGGAACTTCCCGATCCTGATGGCCGTCTGGAAGATCGCCCCGGCGCTGGCGGCCGGCAACGCCGTCGTGCTCAAGCCCGCCGAGCAGACCCCGGCCTCCGTGCTGCTGCTGGTCGAGCTGACCGCCGACCTGCTGCCGCCGGGCGTGCTCAACGTGGTCAACGGCTACGGCCTGGAGGCCGGCCGCCCGCTCGCCTCCAGCGACCGGATCCGGAAGATCGCCTTCACCGGTGAGACCACCACCGGCCGGCTGATCTCGCAGTACGCGAGCGGCAACCTCATCCCGGTCTCGCTGGAGCTCGGCGGCAAGAGCCCCAACCTGTTCTTCGCCGACGTCGCCGCCGAGCAGGACGCCTTCTACGACAAGACCGTCGAGGGCTTCGCGATGTTCGCCCTCAACCAGGGCGAGGTCTGCACTTGCCCCAGCCGGGCGCTGATCGAGTCCTCGGTCTACGACCGGCTGCTCGCCGACGGCCTGGACCGGGTGCGCGCGATGCGCCAGGGCAACCCCCTGGACACCGAGACCCAGATCGGCGCGCAGGCCAGCGACGAGCAGCTGCGCAAGATCCTCTCCTACGTCGAGATCGGCCAGGCCGAGGGCGCCAAGGTGCTGGCCGGCGGCGAGCGGGCCGACCTCGGCGGCGCGCTGTCCGGCGGCTACTACGTCACGCCGACCGTCTTCGAGGGCGTCAACGGGATGCGGATCTTCCAGGAGGAGATCTTCGGCCCGGTCGTCGCGGTGACCCGCTTCGAGGACTTCGACGACGCGGTCGCGCTGGCCAACGACACCCTGTACGGGCTCGGCGCCGGCGTCTGGACCCGCGACGGCAACACCGCCTACCGGGCGGGCCGCGCCATCCAGGCCGGCCGGGTCTGGACCAACTGCTACCACGCCTACCCGGCCCATGCCGCGTTCGGCGGCTACAAGAACTCCGGCATCGGCCGGGAGGGCCACAAGGCCGCCCTGGAGCACTACCAGCAGACCAAGAACCTGCTGGTCAGCTACTCCCCGCAGGCCACCGGTCTGTTCTAGGTCCCGCCTCCCGGGCGCCGGCGCGCACGCCCCGGAACGCGGGGGGGGGGGGTGGGGGGGGGCGCCGAACCAGCGCGCCGCCCGGGCCCCGGCGCGGCGCGTGGGCGCCGCCGGGGGGGGGAGGCCCCTCCAGGTGCGGCACGCCGGCTA
>NZ_JBEOWI010000077.1:0-32795 GCF_040296005.1 Kitasatospora sp. NPDC002551
GGGGGGGGGGGGGGGGGGGGGGGGGGGGGGCGCGGGGGGGTGCTGGCCGGCGCCGCGCCCCCCCCGCCGGACGGTCCGGTTCCGCGCCCGCGCCTTGCCGCTCAGGCGGGGGCGGCGCCCGGGGTTCCGGTCATCACCATGACGCGGACGTCGACCGCGGTGCCGCGCCGGTTGATCGCGTCGACCTGGTTCCTCTGCTCGGGGTCGAGCACGGCCGGGTCCTGCAGGATGACGACGTACCGGCCCTTGGTGACGGTGTCCGGGTCGCTCGCGCGGCGCTCGACCTCCAGGAGCGCGCGCTGGAGCACCGTGCTGACCTGCTGGGCCGTCGCGTCCGGGCCGAGGGTCTTGCCGGTGGTCAGGCGCCCGAACTCGATCGCCCCTCCGGCCTGCATGGCGATTCGCAGTTCCATGACTACTCCTGCTGTGTAGGGACGAACGTGCTGTCGGTGGATTGCCCCGGCGGGGCGCGGCAGTTCGGGTCCGCCGCCGGGCTAGCGCCTGGTGGGGAGGGATTCGATGTTGTTCTGCCGGATCGCTTCGAGGACGGCGAGGGCCTGGGGGCGGTTGAAGGTGCGGACGGCGGCGGTGATCGGGCCGAGGACGACCCGGCTGCCGCGTGTGCGGGCGGCGTCCTCCAGGAGGCTCGCCAGGCGCTCGGCGGGGTCGTCGAGCCAGGTGCTGTCGGCGGCGGTGCCGCGGGCGAGGTGGGCGATGGCCGTCCACCAGTCGGCGGGCAAGGGTTCGAGGTCCGCGAGCTCCAGGGCGAGGAGCCGTTCGGCCAGGTCGACGGGCAGGCTGCTGTAGGGGCGGCCCCGCTTGGCGCGGGCGATGGCCTTGTCCACGGTGCGGACGGAGGCGCCGCCGAGCTGCTCGGCGACCTCGTCCCGGCCACCGCGGCCGAGGGCTGCGGCGGCGCCGGCGATGGCGGCCGCGCGCCGGTCGGAGCTCTCCTCCGCCTTCTTCCGCAGGTACTCGTGTCCGTCGTCGACTTCGCGGACAACGGTGAGCCAGTCGGGTTCGGCGGTGGTGCTCAAAGCGGGCTCCGATTCTCGGGGTGGCGCGCGGGCCGGCTCGGCCCGCGCGCCGTCAGTCCTCGTCCGGGGTCCGGGCGAGGGTGTCGCGCAGGTCTCGCAGGTGGGCGTTCAGGCCGTCGATCACCAGGGGGCCGGTGTCCATGCTCTCGCGGAACTCGCGGGTGAGGCGGGCCCCGATCTCCAGGAGCTGGGCGTCGGTGGTGCCGGCGGTGACGCCGGCCTCCTCCGCGGTCCAGAGCATGCCGATGCTGTCGGTGCTCCACACCTCCAGGACACCGGCCGTGCTGTCCCTGGCGGCCCGGCACAGGGCCTCGATCTCGTCGTAGGCGGCGCGGGCGTCGTCGGTGACGAGGTGTCCGACGTGGTTCTGGCCGTCGAAGTGGACCTCGGAGCCGTCGAGCAGCCGCTGGGCGGCCGGGCGGATCCGCTCCAGCAGCTCGTTGGCCGGCCCGGCGGTCAGCGCGGGGATGTCCCAGCGCAGGTCGAGGCCGTATCGGACCGATCCCGGGGTGGCGGAGCCGACCTGCGCGTCGTAGGAGGCGAGGAGGATCCCGTCCTGGAGTCCGAGCTCGACGTAGGGCTGCTGGGGCTCCCTCTCGTTCTCGTAGCGGTGGTGGAGTTCGGCGTCCCCGGTGACCGGGCGGACCCGGACCTCGATGCGCGTCGTCATGGCGTAGCCTCCTGGCTTGGCCCGTGCCGGCGGTAGGACGTCGGCACTCGGCCAGTGCTGTGCCGGGGGAGCCGAATCTCTCCCGGCACAGCAAACACTACCCCCCGGGGTTCAGTTTTTCCATCCCTCGTGCGCCTTTTGCTGTTCGCGCGTGATTTTCACGCCTGGCGTGCAGCACTGAAGGCGGTTCAACACGCTCCAGGGCGACGCGCCCGCACAGGCCGGCCGTCCCGGCCGCGGCCGCCGCGGCGGGGCGCCGGACCGCCCGCGCCCGCCGGACCTGCGTCACCTGGATGGGCCAAACGCGGGAAACGCCGGCAGGTACCGCTTCGCCCGCCACCGGTCCGCCGTTCTCCTGGCATGGAGCTCGCCACCGAAGAAGCCGCCGTCACCATCCAGGTCCTGACCGTCAACGGCAAGCGGATGCCCAAGACGATCTACAGCCAACTGCAGCACCAGAGCCTGCTGGACGACGACTGCACGCTGCGCGGCAAGCCCTGGGGGTACGTCGTCGACCCGAAGTGCTGCCACCGGCTGTCCGTACAGCCGCACTGGCACGTCCTGCACGAACGCGACGGTGAGTTGTGCGTCTGGGTCGTACCGAAGAGCCTCGACGATGCCGAGTACCGTCTGCACGACGGGGTCTACGTAGCCCGGGCAGCGGGCGCCGCGTTCCTCGACGCGTGCGTGCTGGAGAACCGCCGGGGCCGCGACGACTTCTTCCAGGGCCAGATCCTGGACCTCGTCCGCGACGACGAAGTACTGGCCACCATCGAGGACCTGCAGGTCTGCCTGCCCTGCTCCCATCAAGCCGCAGAACTGCTCCGGGTGACCAAGGCCAGCTGGTCGACCAGGAGCGCCGTCGAAGCGGCGGAGGGCGCGCTCAGCGCGAAGTGCCAGGCCCGGGGCAAGGACGCCCGCGAGCTGTACGACGAGCTGGTCACCGACATCCGCTCCGTGAAGCAGGCCCGGACGAACTACAAGTCGGCACTGGAGGTGGTCGGCCGGCTTCCCCAGCTCTTCCTCGGCGCATAACCTGCCGCGGACCGTACCCCACAGGATGCGGGCCCAGCTCCAGGCCGGCCCACGACGGCAGCTCCGCGCAGCGTTCAGGGGAGCGCGGCCCATCATCAAGCCCGTGTGCTGCTCTGACGAAGCCGGCCTCGATGCGGCCGCCGGCCGGGGACGGCGGACCGGCCCGCAGCCGGAGTTCCACCTCATCACCTACGGGATGCGCCCCCAAACCGGCTGGGGACCGGCCTGCCCGCCGGGTCCGGCCCGTGGCACCCGAGCGGGCCAGAAGGAATGATCGCCGAACCGGACCCGGGAAGCGGGCGGGTCAGCACAGGGTGGCCTGCCCGTCGGGATGGCGGGTGGGGCGGGGCAGGACCGTGCTGCCGGTCAGGGCCTCGTGGAGCCTTGGGGCGAGCGAGGAGTTCCGGGGATCGGCCGGCCGCTTGATCGCCGAGGCGAGGGCGTCCGGGTCACCGATGACGACGACGATCCGTCGGGCGCGGGTGACCGCGGTGTAAAGCAGGTTGCGGCGCAGGAGCAGGTACGAGGCGCCCATGGTGAGCGGGACGACGACGATCGGGTACTCGCTGCCCTGGGAGCGGTGGACGGTGATGGCGTAGGCGTGCAGGAGCTCGTCGAGTTCCTCGTATCCGTAGACGGCGGTCACCTGGTCGTCCATGGTGACGTGGAGCCGGCGTTCCTTGTCGTCGATCGCGGTGACGGTGCCGGTGGTGCCGTTGAGGACGCCCTTGCGCGGGTCGTTGCGGATGGCGATGACCCGGTCCTTCAGGCGGAAGGGCCGGCCGTCGGCGAAGTGCTGGGGTCCGCCGTCCTGGTGGGGGTTGACGGCGGCCTGGACGGCCAGGGCGAGGTCGCGGGTTCCGGCCGGGCCCTTGGTCGCGGGAGCCAGGACCTGGACGTCACCCGGCCCCACCTTGTACGTGCCGGGCAGGCGCCGGGTGACGAGGTCGACGACGGTGTCGGTGATCTGGTGGTCCGGCACCGGCAGGAACCAGAACTCGCCGCCGCTGCGGGTGACCTCGCCACGGTTGATCCGCTGGGCGTTGAGGGGGATGGTGCTGGCCCCGTCCTGGCGGAAGATCGTGCCAAGCTGGGTCCTGGGGACCTCGGGCACCGACAGGAGGTCGCTCAGGACCTGGCCGGCGCCGACGCTCGGCAGCTGGTGGACGTCGCCGACCAGCAGAAGGTGGACTCCGGGAGCGAGTTTGCCCAGGAGCCGGTCGAACAGCGCCACGTCCAGCATGGACGCCTCATCGATGACCACCAGGTCGGCCTCCAGGGGGTCGTAGGCGTCGAAGAGGCTCAGCGGCCCGGTGTCCTCTTCCCGCGGCTTGCCGATCATCCGGTGCACGGTGCCGGCCGGGCGGCCCGTGATCTCCTGCAGGCGCTTGGCGGCGCGGCCGGTGGGCGCGGCCAGGCCGACCCGGCCGCCGACCGCTTCGACGAGGTCGAGGATCGCCTTTACGGTGAAGGACTTCCCGCAGCCGGGGCCGCCGGTCAGCACGGACACGGGCTCGGTGACGGCCATCAGCACGGCCGCCTCCTGCTCCTCGGTGAGCCGGCTGGCGCTGTCCAACAGCGGCAGCGGACCCTTGCGCCACGGACGCAAGGCGCCCAGGCGCGTCGTGGTGGCGCGCAGCCGGGCGATGCGCGAGGCCACCGAGGTCTCCGCCGCGTGCAGGCGCGGGGTGAACACCGCCGGACGCAGCCGGCCGCGGTGGGGCAGGTCCTGGAGGACGACCCGGCGTTCGGCGGCGAGGACGTCGAGCTGGGCCGGCAGAAGGTCACCCAGGCTCTCGTCGCGCAGGTTCTCCACGGTCTGGCGGAACAGCTCGGTGGCGTAGAGGAAGCTCTGGCCGTCGCGGCGGGCGGAGTCCTCAAGGGTGTGGACCAGGGCGGCCTGCAGCCGTGCAGGGCTGCGCTCCGGCCAGCCGAGCGCGAGGGCGAGCTTGTCGGCCGTGGCGAACCCGATCCGGAAGACCTCAGTGAGCCGGTACGGAGCCTCCTGGACGATCTCCAGCACGTCGGCGACGTCGTGGGCCTCCTGCCGCTCCACGCGGAAGTGGTGGGCAATCCGGGGCGCGTGGCTAGGGGAGATCCCGGCGCTCTGCAGAAGCACCATCAGCTGGCGGATCTCCTGGTGAACCTGCCAGGCCTCAACGATGCCGGCGTAGCGGGCGTCCCCGATCAGGTGAACCTCCCGCAGCCGCTCGGGGGTGGTGTCGATGACCTGCAGGGTGTCCAGCTTGAAGTGGTCGACGATGGCGTCGGCCAGCTTCGGCCCGATGCCGCGCACCAGGCCGGAGGCGAGGTACTTGCGGATCGCGTGGATGGTGGCCGGCTCGACGTAGCGGCACTCCACCGCGTGGAACTCCGGCCCGTGCGAGGGGTGCTGGGCGTGGGTGCCGGTGAGCTGGAGCGTCTCGCCGGGCTGGACACCGACGAGGATCTCACCCTTGGCGGTGAGGCTCTGCCCGCCCTCCAGGCCCAGCCGCAGGGCGGTGAAGCCGTTGCTGCCGACGTACAGGATCCGCTCGACGATGCCGTCCACCGTCGCCGGGGGCTGCGCCATGGTGGGTTTCCTCGTGCTCTCTCGTCACGTGCTGCGGGGACCCGCTCCCGCACGCAGTAAGGGCCGACGGGTCTGTCCCGGGCGGGAACCCGTCCAGGATTCAGGGGGTCGGGGCGCAGCGGCCGCAGGTCTTGTAGGCACGGCCGCCCTTCGGACCGGTGCGCTCGGCCATCCAGACGCGGGCCTCCGCGGCGTCCATCGCCTTCCAACGCGGGTAGTTCCGGTCGTACTCCAGGTCGGAGTGGCCGCTGTGACGGTCGACCGAGTGCGCGTACCGGCGCAGCTCGGTGGTGTAGGCGTCCCCGGCCGGACGGGCGTAGGCCTGCGGCATAGCGCGCCGGACAACCGAACAGGTCACCTCGTGCAGGCCGCTGCGGCCGGCGATGAAGGGGTACGCCTCCGGCTTCGAATACCGGGCCCACAGGTCGTCCGCGGCGTCGAGCTCGCCCTCGAACCAGTCGCGGTGCGCTCGGCAGACGGGGCAGTCGCGGGGGTCCTGCCAGCAGCGGACCTCCAGGTCGCCCTCGTCCTCAAAGGTGTAGGCCTCGAACGGGACGTACAGTTCGCGGGCCGCGCGCAGGAGCAGTTCCCGGGCCTGGGCGGGGTCGGCCCGGCCGTCCTGGACCAGGTCCAGGAGGTCGAGGACGGCCGGCAGTTCGATGCTGTAGCCCCACCCGTCGCGGACATCGCGTTCCCGTTCCCGGGGGAACACCTTCGCGAAGTCGAACATCACGCCGGGGAAGCACACTCCAGTGCCGAGGTTGACGTCGACCCGTCCCTGGCCCAGGAGGGCGATGCCCGCCTCGACAGCCTGGCGCGGCACCGTGACCGCACCGCGGGCACCGTCACGCACGGAAGGGTTGCCGCTGCGCCGCTGCCCGGTCTTCCTCTTGCTGCCCATGAAGCCTTCCTGCGCGTCGTGGCGCCCCCGGTCGTGCTGGCGGACGCCGTACGGAGAGGTGTTCGGGTCGCTCCCTGCACGCGCGGGCCGGACCGGACGGAGGGGAACGAGCTGGACATCGTCACAGGGTCGCTCCCTGCACGCGCGGGCCGGACCTGCGGTCCGTCGGGTCGTGATGCAAGGGTGTGGGTCGCTCCCTGCACGCGCGGGCCGGACGCTTCTTGACCTGCTGGTTTAGAAGAGCGTCGGCTGGTTGTGCGTGAGTGGGAGCGCCAGCGGATCGCTCCGCTGGGGTGGCAGCTGGCCGGGCGGCCGGCTGTCTTCCCGTTTCATCGCGCTCTGCCGACGGCCCCGGAGGACTGCCGGTCTTACGTGCGCTCCACGGGCGTCCTCCTTGCGAGAGGCCGCCCCTCTACCAGGGGCGGTGGGTGGTACGGGACGGGCGTGGACTGCGATGTTGCGGGCCGCGTTGATGTCGCGGTCCAGACTCAGGCCGCAGTGCCCGCAGTGGTACTCCCGGTCGGCGAGCGTGAGGCGTGGATTTTGCTCTCCGCAGGCCGAGCAGGTCTTGCTGGAGGGAAACCAGCGGTCGCAGACCGCCAGTGTGGACCCGTACCAGGAAGTCTTGTAGGTGAGTTGGCGCCGGACCTCGGCCGGCGCGACGTCGAGGACGGACCGGTTCAGGCCGGCCTTCTGTGGCACCTTCCGGCCGGGCCGCTCCGTGGTGCCGCGCGCCGACGCGGTCATCCCCGTCACATTGAGGTCCTCCACCGCGACGACCGCGAACCTGGTGGTGAGTTGCTTGGTCAGCTCGTGGATACCGCCTGCGCGGCGGACGGCGACGTCGTGGTGCAGCCGGGCCACCCGGCGCTTCGCCTTCTCCCTCCTCTTCGAGCCCTTCTGGGCTCGGGACAGCGCGCGTTGGGCCTTGGCCAGGCGTTTGGCGGCTTTGCGCAGGTGGCGGGGGTTGGCGATGAGGTCGGTGGCGGGGTCGTCGGGGTTCAGGGGCTGGGAGAGCGCGGCGGTGACTTTGACGCCGAGGTCGACGCCGACCGTGCCGCGCTCGGCCTGCCGCCGGGTCGGAGTGTCGGGCACTTCCTGCTGGACCTTCACCAGGACGGAGGCGTACCAGCGGTGCCCGCTGCGGGAGACGGTGACGGACTGCACCACGGCCTGACCCCGGTCAACGAGCCGGGCCAGGCGCTTGCCGGAGTCGTGCAGCCGCACCTCGCCGAGCTTCGGCAGCCGCAGCCGCCGGTACCCGACCAGCCGGATGCCCGGCTTCTTCACGTCGTGGGGCAGGCGGAAGCTGTCCCGGCAGCGGCCCTTCTTCTTGAACCGCGGGTAGCCGACCCTCCGCCCCGCTCGCGCACCCTTCAGCGAGTCCAGCCAGTTCTTCCACGCGGCGTCCGCGTCCCGGAAGGCCGACTGGAAGCAATACGAATTGACCTCGTGAAACCACGGACACACCCCGTCCGTACCGGCACGGGAGTCACCCCTGGCCTGGGTCCACGCCTTCTGCACCGCGGCGCTGTTCGGCAGCGGCACCTTCACCTGCCTCCGCGCGGCTACCGGCTCCACACCGGAGCCGACCAACGTGTCGACCTGGGACCGCCACTCCTGGTGCGCGGCGACCTTCGCCGCCAGCGCGTGGTTGAACGCCCACCGCGCCGCACCCGCGTACCGCGCGAGCTCCGCGAGCTGATGGCCAGTCGGATCCAGGGCGAACCGGAACGCCCTCAGAATCTCCCGCTGCAAGGCACAGTTCACCCCATCCGTGACCGCTCGGCTACGTTCAGCGATACCGTAGCGGTACCCGCCGACAACCAGCACATCAACTCTGAGAACGACGGCCCCTCCCGCGGACCCACCAGGTCACCACCCCGCCTCACGGTCCGCCGCCCGGCGCCCACAGCGCCTCGCTCACCGGAGCCGGCGATGGCCGTCCTCCCCGCCGTCACGGGAACGGCCTCGGAGGCGGCGGGCGCAGACCTGCCACCTCTCGCCGGACGATCGCCGACGAAGGCACGGCCGTGCCGGCCAGCCGCCGCCGGAACCTTCGGCAGAGGCGACACCAGCCCACCCCTGCACCGGCCGCCGTCAGCATCCCGCCTCCCGGGATGCCCACCGCGCGGCTACGGCAGCCCGGGCCCGCTCCCTGCCCACGACGTTCGGGTCCACCGGCACCACCCCAGCACCCCGCTCCTGACGCGCGGCAGCCCGGGCCCGGTGTTCCTCCACCACCACCAGCCGCCGCCGCAGCAGCCACTCAGCAGCCCGCGCCCGGGCCTCCTCCGACCGCTTCCGCTGCGTCTTCTTGCCCATACCTGCCCCGTCCCGTGCCGATTCATCCCTCTCAACGCGGTACGGCCACTTTCGTCACGTCTGCCAGATCTTCGGCCCTGCGAAAGTCCTGGAGCGTTGACCTGCAAAAACGCTTGCCCTGACGCCTCCCGCGGTGGAAGGTGAGGCACCCACCAGCCACGGAGGCCCCATGAGACCCAACGCCGACCAGGAGCTCACCATCCAGCGGGCAGCAGAACGCATCGCCGCCCTCACCAGCACCCCGTCCGGCTACAGCGTCAGGTCCGCCGTCCAGGCCCGCGCCATCCTCACCGACCTGGACCGGCAGGGACTCCTCGACACAGAGAACTTCGCCCAGGCCTTCGCCTCCACCGGCGCACCCGACCCCTGCGCGGAGCACGTCCGGCAGTTCGTCGCACAGGTGATCGCCAACAGGTCCTGGCTGCTCACCGGATGACGGAGTTCGACCCCGAAGCGCGGCTCCGCGCGGCCCGGTCCGTCGCGCGGTACGCAGGCGACGGCGTGGCGGCGGGCGGTTCCGGATTGCGGCGGCGTCGAGCCCACCCGGTGCCGAACGCCGACAGAAGACGTGCTCAGACCAGCAGGACCATCAGGACCACCATGACCGTGAAAACGCAGCCGGCCGTGACCGCCACAACGCGGGGGGACTGGGCGCCCGGCTCGAAGAGCAGCCACATGCTCGATCCGACGAGCGCCCCGATCCTGGTGAACAGCGCGAGGCGCTGCAAGCCGGCCTCGCCCAGGCCCAGGAGCAGCCCCGCCTTCGACGTCGTCCACCCGGCCACGACGCAGAGCACCACGGTGACGACACCCCACCAGATCCAGCCGCCCCACCGGCGGTCGTCCCGGCTCCGAGTCGCCCGGTAGACGTAGGTGTGGAATCGCCGGTGCATCCGCAGCAGCCCTGAGGTCATGCCGACAGTCTGCCGCAGGCGCCCAGCCGACCTTCGGCGTTCACGACATCCGGCCAACGCCCGCAACCGAAGCGAGCCGACGGCCCGACCACCTGGCGCGGCCCGCAGCGGCCGAGGGTCGCTCCAGCCATCGAACAATCAGCCCGGCTGAGTCACCAGGCCCGGCCGTGGGTACGGTCGCCATGGTGGACGACAGCATGGACAAGCCCCCCGCCGCCGGGGCCGGGACGGGCAACACCGACACAGTGCTGGTGGTGGTGCGCGGACCCAGCGGCGCAGGGAAGTCCAGCACCGCCGCCCGGATCCGCTCCGCCTACGGCCGCGGCCTGGCGATCGTCGGGCAGGACCAACTGCGCCGGGAGGTGCTCCGCGAGCGGGACGTCGCCGGCGGAGCGAACATCCCCTTGATCGGCCTGGTGGCCCGGCACGCACTCGATTCCGGCTTCCACACCGTCGTCGAGGGCATTCTCGACGCCGACCGGTACGGCGCGATGCTCACCGACCTGGTCGCCGCCCACCGCGGGCGCAGCTTCCTCTACTTCCTGGACGTCGGCTTCGACGAGACGGTGCGCCGGCACGCGACCCGGCCGCTGTCCGCCGAGGTGAGCGCCGAGCAGATGGCCGACTGGTACCGGCCGCTGGACCTCCTGCCCGGCGGCATCGAACACGTCATCGGCGAGGACAGCACGCTGGAAGCCACGGTCGCCCGGATCCTGGCCGACACGGCCCTCACCCCGCCGGGCTGGGCACCGCGTCCGTGAACCGCGCCCGGCCGGCCTGAGCGGGGGTGCGTGACGGGGGCAGGACGACTCCGTGGCTCTGTGCCAGCGGCCCGGGGCGCAGTGTCCACGGCACCGGTGCGGTCTCGGTCAGCCAGCCCTCCTCCAACAGACCCACGACGATGCGCTGCCGCATCGGCCTGCGGACCTGCCAGCCGACCGCCTGGCAGAGCTGCGAGTAGGAGGGGCCGTGGCCGTGGCGGGCCCGGAAGACCACGGTGGCCTCGGCGGCGGTCCGTCCGGCGTCCGGGTGGTCACTCGCCCACCGGCAGTGGGCAGCTTCGGTGTCCTCGGTGCAGGGCCGGGGCGGGGTGGGCATGAAGCCTTCCGCCACCAGGGCCCGCGGATACAGGCACAGCGGGCACGACTCGACCGCGTGGATGTGCCGCTGCAGCGCGGGAGACGCCGAGTCCCTCCAGACCTTCCAGGCGTCGGAGTCGTACCGGAACCCCCGCAACTTCGCCTTCTTGCGGTCCCGCTGCGCCTTCCGGCCCGCTGCCTTCTCCTTCCAGGTCCGCGGGCGCTGGCCGACCAGGTGCGCGAAGTCGACGTTCAGGAGCCAGCGGTACTTCGGAAGCTCGACCCCGAAGCCGCTCTCGGCGAGCTCTGGCAGCGCGGCCCGGCAGGGGCCGGGGAGCCCGAGCGGGACAACCCCAACCCGAGACGCGGAGCAGTGCGCGGCGAGGGCCAGAGCGGCCAACCGCGCCGGGGTGGAGAGCCCTGCGACCGGCGCGGCGTTCAGCACCTGGGCGGCCCAATCGCCGACCCAGGTGCGCCCGGCTTGCTGCGGCGGCAGCAGGTGGTCGACCCAGTCGGGAAGTTGGGGCACGGTCAGAACGGGGGACGATCGCGCTCCCTGGGTGGCCGGCGTTCCGGCCCGCCAGCCGGCTGCCCTCAGTGCCGCGACGGCTGCCCGCGGGTTGTCCAGGTTCAGCGCGGCCACGTCCTCGCGGAAGACGCCGGATCCGCTCCGCATCGCCGTGGCCACGGCGAGGAGCTGGGCCTCAGAGTCTGGCAGGCGGCGTGCGAAAACCCAGGCCAGGAGATCGCGGAGTGCTGCGCCTTGATGGTGCGTCAGTAGTGGCCGGGCGGCCAGGCGGTGGTGTGGCCGATCCGGGTGGGTCTGCGGCGGGACGGGTGAAGAATTCACGGCAGGTCCAACGCCCTGCCCCGGCCGCAGGTCACCACCGCGGCCTGCGCCGAGCGCCGGAACGTGGGGCGCGCGGACGGGCCGGTCAGCCACCGTCCGCCCCGGCGTTTCGACGGGTTGGGTGGACGTGGCGGGCCGTGCTGCGAGCGGTGCGGATCTGCCAGCGGACCAGGTGGGCCCTCTCCTCCTGGTGCTCGGGGTGGCGGGCGGCCGGCCGGAGGGGACGTCGTCACAGTTCAGCCTTCCGGGCCTTCGATGCTCCGGCCCGCTCGCGCCGCCGCTGGACCTCGGCCACCAGCCGGGCCAGGTCCTGCTCCGCGACCCGCAGGCACGCGGCGTCCGCCGCCCGCTCGGCCCCGGCCCGCGCGGCCCGCTCGCCCTGGTAGGCCCGCAACCGCAGCTCCGCGTCGAACGCCGTCTGCGCCGCGGACTGCGCCCGGTCGGAGTCCATCAGCCACTCCAGCGCCTCCTGGCGGTACGCCGCGATCATCCGCTGCACCGCCGACAGCTCGGCCCGCACCCGCACGTCCTCGGCCGCGCCGGCCCGGGCCTCATCCCGCGCCTGCCGCACCTCCTGGCGGGTCTGCTCCCACACCTCGCGGACCGAGGCGTAGACCGACAGCCTCGCCCGAGCCGCCACCGCCATGTCGATGCACTCCCGCACCGCCGCGCGCAGCTCCCGGTCCAGCTCGGCGGCCAGGCGCTCGTTCACCGCCGCCCGAACCAGGTCCGCACCGACCGCGCCCCGACCCGCCTCGCCGACGGCCGGGGCCGCGGGCTGCGGCTCCGTCCGGGCAAGCCAGTCCGCGACCACGGCGAGCTGCTGCTCCAGCAGCCAACGGGCGGCCCGGTCGCGGGCCTGCTCGGCGTCCGCCTGGGCCTGCTCGCGGGCGGCGGCCTTGCTGGGGTAGCGGTGGGCAGCGCGCATCACCGCGCCGTGCGCGGCATCAGCCTCGGCCCGGGCCCGCTCCGACCCGGCGAAACACTCCACGGCGAGCTGGCGGTAGTCGGCCAGCAGCAGCTTGACCGCGCCGAGCTCGGCGATCTGCCCAGCCCCGTCGATCAGACCATCGACCGCCCCGCGCCGCGCGAACTCCCGCGAGCTCGCCAGGTGCTCCACCAGGCCCTCCCGCACCTGACGCACCGACCACTCATCGGCCAGGTCGGCCAGGAACGCCAGCGCCACCACCAGGCACTCCCGCTCCACCTCGGCCATCTCGCGGGTACGGGCGCAGCTCCGGCACAGCCCGCCGGCCTGCTCGGCGCCGCAGTCCGCACACGGCACCGCCAGCCGGGCACGCTCAGCCGCCGCCGCCCGCGCCTCCCGCTCCGGCCGCTGCGCCTCCCAGCGGGCGGCCTCCTCGCGGGCCCGCCGCTCGGTCTCGACCTGGACAGCGGCGCGCTGTGCGGCGTGCTCGGCCAGGGCCTGCTCGATCGGAGCCTGCCGCTGCTCGAAGTCCGCGCCCGGCATCTGCTGGACGACCTGGCGGATCACGGCGCGACGGGTGGCACGCCGGTCCTGGACCCGCAGGTCGCAGTTGCAGTCGGCGTCGCTGCCGGCACGGATGCCGTTGTCGCAGGCGGGGTGCGAGCACCACCGTTCCTGGGGCAGCCCGCGCTTGAGGAACCAGCCGACCGGGTCCGTGACGGTCGGGTTGCCCTGGCTGCGCTGGCGCTTGAGCCGGAACGCCAGCCGGGCGGCCAGGGCCTCCGGCGCGTCGTCGACGCCGGTCCACACCGCGATGCCGTCCAGAGCCGTCCGGACGTGCTTGAGCACGAAGTCCCTGGTGGAGGGGTTGGTCAGGCGCACCCACAGGTCCTCGGCGGGCGAGAGGGCCCGCGCCAGGTAGCCGTCCGAGGGCAGGCCGACGTACGGCACCGGCTGGTCCGGTGCCACCCCCTGTGGCGCCTGGGTGTTCTGGTCGAGCTGGGTGTTCGGCTGTTCCCCGCGAAGCGGGTCCTCCGCAGCCCCGACGAGCCGCAGCTTGGGCAGGCCGGACTCCGGGCCGTCCTCGCGCGCGCCCGCGCGCTCCGGCCGACGGTGGCCAGCCCCAACGGCGCAAGCGCCGGAAGAGCCATCCACTTCGTCAGCAAAACCACTAGGAGTAACCACTAGAGCGTGGGGAGCGTGGAAGTCGGCACTCGCCGAAACCGCCACACCCTCCGCCTCAACCTGCGTTTCCGCAGGTCCAGAGCCTGCCGGAGCCTCCGACAGTGCCTCCGGGCTTCCAAGATCTCCTTCGGTACTCACCGAGGGCAACGAAGAACCCGCCGGAGCCTCCTGGACGGCCTCCGTATCCGGGCACCCCGGACCGGCCGCCGGCGCAGCAGCCTGCGGCACCTCGACCTCCCGCAGCCGCGGCCGGGCAACCGAACGCGCGCCCGCGACCTTCTTCGCCGGACGCACCGCCGCGTAGCTCTCGGCCACCGGCAGCAGCGTCACCCGGCCCGTCGGCACCCCGTTCTCGTCCCGCTCGACCTCGGCCGCGTCGTACCCCTCCAGCCGGGACAGCAGCCGGTCGGCCGCCGCGGGCGTGACTGCCTTCGCCCCGCCGCGCATCAGCAGTGCGAGGGTGGCCGCACCCCGGCCCAGCTCCGGGGCCTTCAGGGAGCCGGAGCACAGCTTCAACCGGCCGTTCTCTCGGCACGACAGCACCAGCAGCAGCAGCGCCAGCCGGTCGCTGGCCGCCCCGTGCCGCTGCTCCCGCTCGCGCTGGGCGAGCCGACCGGGCGGGGTCGGCGCCGCGTCCTTCGGCGTGCGGCCCGGACCGAACAACGCCTCGCACAGCCGCATCAGGGTCGCCAGCTCGGAGCGGGTCAGCGCGAGCGGGTGCCGGACGTCGCGGGCACGCCGAAGCCGCGCCACCGGCTCCAGGCTCAGGTCGAGCGCCACCGGCTCGCCGGCGTCGTTGGTGACCACCAGGGTCCGCAGCGCGCCCTTCGCGCGCAGCGGCGGCAGCACCTTGTGGCTGACCATGGAGACGCTCACGCCCAACCACTTGGCGAGCTCGCCGGACCAGAGCACGGTCCGGCCGCTCTCCACCGCGCCCTTGGCGAGAACCACCACAGCGGCCAGACGCGCGGCATCCGGCAGGCCGGCCACCGACTCGTCCGCCAGCAGGGCGTGCACCGCCGCCTGCAGCCGAAGCCGCATCGGCTCACCCAGAAGCAGCGCCTCCGGCGAAACCGCCTGGTTCGGGACAGCACGAAGCCACCCACGGCCGCGGGGGGCGCGGGTGGGCTGGGTGCTGGCCGAGCGCTGGCCCGGCAGGGACATCGCGGGCACGCTCACCGGCCGCTCCGAGCAACTCGGTTGCGGACACAGGAGAGTGACGCTGCGTAACAGAGGTGACGAGCGTCCGAATAAAGGTGGTTTGACAGGCGCGAGGGCATGCCGGACTGGAAATTGGCAGCGTTGTGCTGCATCATGACGGTGCTCTCCAAGCACTAGATGGAGGCATAACGAAGGGCCCCTAGGGCTCTTCTGGTTCTGGGGAGAACCGAACAGCAGGTCGACTGGCCAAGCCCGGCAAGGCGAGGCGGTCACCCACGAGGAACATCTGGGCGCGTCACCGGTTGTGGTAGCCGGCGAGCTCCCGGGCGGCGCCACCGCCATACCTCCCTGGCAGGAGGACAAGCGGATGAAGGCGCCGCCACAGCGGCCTAGGTCATCCCCACCCCCATGCCGAGTCGGCCAGGCGAAGTGGCCGCTGCGGACACCGAGCTCCTGACAACGCGGAGCGCGGAACAACCCGGACGGCTTAGTCCCACAGCAGGTGCGACATGCGAACGGGAAAGCCCAACCCGGCGGACAGTTCCGCTGAGCTGGAAGTCTTCATGCTTAAGGAAGCCCGCAGCGACCGGGCGCGGCAGTGAGCCGCGCGACACCGGCCGGGGCCTATTGCGCCGACGAGCTGAACTCCAGGTACGCTGAATCACAGAGCCACCTCCTAACAGGTGTGCCGAGCCAGTCGAGCGACTTCCACGAAGCTCCTGGCTCGCCAGCCCCGGGTGTGACCGAGACCGGCGGGACTTCCACCCCGCCGCGGTCGCAACGGGGCTCTGGCTTTTCTGCGACCTGAACTAGCTGGCTGGGGCTTCCACTCCCCAACCGCAGTTGCGGTCAGCACCTGATCCTAAACCCTCAGTGGGCTTTCCTCGCCATGCCATTCCCTCTCAGGTGAGCTGTGTCGGCATAGCGAAAGCTCTGGTGATCTGACACTACCCGCTCGTGAGATGGAATGGGGGACAGACGCACCGTCAATGGCCTGCTCGCAGCTCCTTGAGGTGGCAGACGAACTCGATGGCCTCGCTAGCGTGTCCGAATCGACTCTGCAGCACCTGCCCCAGGTCGCCGGCGACCATCGCTAGTGACGGAAGCGACCGACGGTCGCCTTGTAGGGCCCGTTCGCCATAGGCCAGGGCTGTATCCAGGTCCCCGTCGCGGGCGGCAACGACGCCCAGTGTGACTCGGGCCTCGGCGATGCGCATCGGAGCACGCTCTGTGCCATCGAAGTCAGTGCCGGCCCGGATCACCTCGTTGGCCAGCTGCTCGGCCAGCCTGTCTTCGCCGACCTTGCGGTAGGCGTCCATCCTGTAGAAGTCATATTTCGCCGGATCCACCACGAAGTGGTTCTCGATGTTCTCCGGGTACGGAAGCCGCTCCAGCAGCAGACGTCCCTGATCGAGAGCGACCTCGGTCTGCTGCCGATCGCCCAGCCTGGCCCAGGCCTTGGCCTTCTGAGCGTAGAGCTGCGCCGCAACCGACTCGTTCGATGCGACCGAGATGCCGGCCTCGGAGGCCGCGATGACGCCGCGGTAGTCACCCCGGGTCAGCGCGAACCAGGCCCTCATCTCGTGCGCCCACCCCTGGACGCTGAGTTCCCCGGCCTCGGCGCCGAGCATCAGCGCAGCCTGGCGGGTCGCCTCGGCGTCGCGGGGGCGACCGGAGTCGTACTCGACGCAGCCGACCAACAGGCTGAGCTTGCCTGCCAGCGCGATCAGCTCGCGGTGCTGGGCCAGGTTCACCCGCTGGTGTTGAAGGCCGACGACGCGGGCCAGCCACGCCCTGCCTTCGACCAGCAGCTGGTCGGCGGGCATGTAGGCGTACTCGCAGCACAGCCGGTCGGCGGTGATCCGTAGCGCGTCCAGGGTGGCGGTGTCGACGTCGCTGGCGCGGAGTCGGGCGATGATGTCGACGGTGTCCATCCCGCTGACCTGGATGATCTCGGCCCGGCCGTCCCGCTTGCCACGCTCAGGGAAGAACGCGCCGGTGGTCGTCCCAAAGGTCCTGGCGATCTGCGCCTTGTACTTTTTCGGCTCGACTTCGCCAGCTTCCCAGCGCTTCCACTGCCGCAGAAGGTCCTGCTCGACGATCTCAACATCAGACGGCAGGTAGGCGATCAACA
The DNA here is from genome assembly GCF_040296005.1 of Kitasatospora sp. NPDC002551. NCBI lineage: Bacteria > Bacillati > Actinomycetota > Actinomycetes > Kitasatosporales > Streptomycetaceae > Kitasatospora > Kitasatospora sp. NPDC002551. The sequence goes on from NZ_JBEOWI010000077.1 coordinate 16,792, forward strand.
CCCGTACGGCTTCGAGCTGAGACCACCCGCGGGCGGCCCGTTCCTCCACCATGCGTCGTGCCCAGCTTGGACGGTCGTCGGACATCGCTAGTCCTTCCTGTGAGCGTCGGGTGCGGCGAGTCTGGCATCTGAGCGCTGTGCTGCGGAGGTGACAGATCAGGGTGACATCTCCGATGTCACCCCTGTGTGTCACTTCCAGCGGACTGTCCGTCAAGGCACGGTTACCGAGCCGTTGTTGAGCCTGTGCCCTGGGGGAATGCTGTGCTAGCCGTTGTCCGACGCCATGGGGGCGGAGTAGCTGATGTCAAGGCGCTCTGCGGCTGCCACCAGCCGGGTCAAGGCCTGAGGTTCGTCGGCCTCGTTGACCAGAAGCCGCTCGATCTGGACGACCATCTGCATGGGGGGCAGCCCCAGAGCGTCGGCTTCTGCCTCGGTGGCCAGGCGGTAGTGGATTCGATCGTTGGCCTTGAGTGCGTTGGCGGCTGCGAGGAGGACGTCCAGGGACTCCTCCGAAGCGCTGGCTTCGAGACCAGCGGCACGAAGGACAGAGGATGGGTACCAGCCGCGGTGGATCAGGATCGGCAGGTCCTCGGCACCGTTCTCAGCACGGACGACATGATGCACCTGCTCCACCACTTGGAGCGCATCTTCGGGCAGCGCCAGCTTGATGGCGATGCTCGCCAGCGGCTCACCGAGGTTCTGATCGACCAGCACAAGGCGGCCATCGCCTACCAGGCCAAAGGGGCCGAGGTCGGTGCGGCCCTGTCGTACCAGGTGGATCATCGAACGCCGGAGAACCGGAAGTACTACGTAGCCCTTGCCAGGCACTCCTCGCACGAGGCCGCGCCGGGTCAGCTCGTTGAATGCCTCTCCGACGGTGGTCCTCGATCCGCGCCCTTCGGCGATCAGCTGCTTGGTGCTCGGGAGCACGGCGCCAGCCGGCAGGTCGGCGCAGGCCCGGGCAAGGTCGTCGGCGAGCCGCTCCCACTTACTGGCCACTCCGGCTCCCCCCTTCTTCGCTTGATGGTGACGGTCCAAGTGTTACGGGATAGTCAACCATACGACGGTCAATGTCGGCATCAGTTGTTCCAAGTCGACTTTGAATCGGCAAAGGTCGACCTGTGTCGGCATAGCCTTGACTGCGTCGGGCTGATGTGTCAGAGTTGTCTCGTCGCCAAGCGGAACGGCCTCGCAAGCCGATCGCCGCAGGTGGCAGCCCCAGATCGCTGTGTCGGGCCCGGGATTCGCACCCCGGAAACGGCACAGCGGGCCCAGGATTCGCTGTCCTGGACCCGCTGCTGGAGCAGTACGCCTACTGCTCCTGGCGATCACCTCGACCTCAACGTCACTGAGGGAGCAGATCACCATGAGCATCTTCCCGCAGGCCGGCTCGCCCGGTCACACCGACCCCACGAACACCCCCCTGGCCGTCGCGCCGGTGCTGAACCTCCGCACCGCGCCGGCCGCTCCCGCGGAGCCGCAGGCCTGCCCGGACGACCTGTCCCCGGAGGAGCTCGCCGAGGTCCGCCACTTCGACATCGTCGAGCTCCTGGACCGCGCCGTTCTGGCCGGTGCCGTCGGCACCCTCGACCTCGGGACCGTCACCCTGGAGTGCTACGGGTCCATCGTCTGCGCCCTTGAGGCCGAGGACATCCGCACCGAGGGCGACATCACCACCGTCACCAAGACCACCCGCACGGGCCGGCTCGCCGTGACCGTGCGGGTCGAGGCCGACGGGCAGGTGGCGGCATGAGCGCGCAGGCCAGCCCGCAGGCGCAGAAGAGCGGGGGCCGGCCGGTGCCGACGCCGCCGATCCCCGCCCAGACGGCCGCCCAGTTCGCCAAGACCTGCCGGGCCCACGCGGACCGGGTCGCCGAGGCGGCCACCGGGACGGGTGGTCGGTGATGGGTGACAAGCGCTTCCTCGCCTTCGGGCGGATCGAGAACGGCTCGGTCATCCGGCACGACGTCTCGGCCAACCGGGTTGGGGCCGACAGGGAAGTCCCGGCGTGCGGCAAGGCCGACAGGGCTTCTCGGGGGCGGGGCACCACGGTGCCGCCCGCTGAGCCCCGCCAGGTCTGACATCCCTCCCGAGCAGCAGCTCTAGCAACTGCCCATGCCCCGCGAACAACCCGCCTGGCGGGCGCGGGGGTTGGGGACCTGGCTAGGACTCCGCTCCACCATCGACGATCACTCTCCGTGATTACGTGATGGCTTGCCGTAGGTCTACCGAGCGCCCGGAGGCTTCCTCGAAAGGGATTCATCCGTGAGCGCCCGTCACTTGAGAACTCCATAGCGTGTCATGTGCATTGCAGGACCGCCGCGTAAGCGGAGGCCGCAGCCTGGCGTGGATTGCCCCCTCCGGGGAGTAGAACCGCGCCCGGCAGCACCGCAGCTGCTCCCCCTTCGTGCTGGCAGGCACGGCGCCCTCGGGCGCGGGGGACCAGCGGGTCCTGAACGTGAAGACGAGATGAGACAGATCGTCTCCCCGGACGGCAGGGACTGCCGTCGGCGACACAAGACCGGACCATCCGGTTCTGCCCGCATCTGCCAAGCGGCCCGGCTCTGGAGAACACGCCCTACGGCGTGCCACCCGCCCCGCGCGATGTCGCCCTGTTCCAGGTGAGAGACAGAGAGATCGTCACCCGGTCGCCGGCCCCGACAGGCCGGCCAGTCCCGCCCTTCCGGCGGGCGCGTCCAGCCGCTGCGACCGCGCGGCGGCGGGACGCACACCGAGCAGCCCCGTGGCTGCCCTGACCTCCCGGTCATCCGGCCCCCGCGCCAGCACGGCGGCGCTGGAGGGACGACGGCCTTCGGGCTGTAAACCTCACGCCCCGCGCACCAGCGCCGGGCGGCCGAGGCCGGGAGTGATGGGGAGTTCCGGGACCGACCCGGTCCCCTCCACCACACACCCAGGAGGCTCCGTGGCCACCAAGGCCCCCAGCCCCAAGCTCGGCACCAAGAAGCCCACGAACAAGGGCGACGGCGGCGTCGACCCCCAGTGGCGCACCGCCACCGAGAACGAGCTGGTCGCGCGGTTCTCGCCGTTCCAGGAGCGCCGCACCGACTCCCGCTTCGTCTGCCGCTCGGGCCGCTACCCGGACGGCAACACCCCGGACGGCCCCGTCCAGCCGCCCGCGCGCACGCCGGCCAGGACCACCCCGCTCCACCCCTGGCCGCCGGTCCGCCGGCAGCGGCCTGCCCGCACCGACCACCAGGCCGCCGCCTGACCGGCGCCGCCCGGCCCGCGAACTGACCCCCACCCCAGCACCAACCGTCCTTGAAGGAGGACCCGATGTACACCCTCCGCGCCTACGCCAACGGCACCGGCCCCGTGAAGGACAGCAAGTCCAGCAAGAAGGAGGACAGCAAGTGATGACGCTCAAAGCCCGCGAGAGCGGCCGCCAGTGGCGCGACCGCGCCGTGTGCCGCGAAGAGGACCCGGAGCTGTTCTTCCCGGTCGGAAACGTCGGCCCGGCCCTCCTGCAGATCGAGGAGGCGAAGGCGGTGTGCCGCCGCTGCCCGGTGATGGAGACCTGCCAGCGGTGGGCGCTGGAGACCGGTCAGGACGGCGGCGTCTGGGGCGGCATGAGCGAGGACGAGCGGCGCGCGCTGAAGAGCCGCGCGGCCCGCAACCGAGCCCGCACCGCCTGACCGACCGTCCGACCACCGACACCGAGAGGAACACCAGACCATGGCCCATCCCCAGTGGCTCAACGACCACCAGGACGCCGACGACCCGCTCAGCGACCTGCGCCGACTCGGCCAGTGGCTGGACAGCGCCGACAACAGGTCGGACTGGCACACCGTCCGACTCGCCCGCGCCACCGCCGAGCGCGCGATCGACCAGACGATCCGCGAGCGCCTGGGCGGCTTCACCGCCGGCGAGGTCGCCCGCCTGCGTCAGCGGAACGACGAGGCCTACGCCCGCCTCAGCCTGGCCGAGCTCGCCCTCACCCTCGCCGAGATGAGCCGGCTGCGCACCGCGACGACGCTGCGCAGCGCGCCCGACAACGCCGACGAGAAGCGGGTCCGCTGGCAGGTCGGGCGGATCGACACCGGGATCCGCGCGCTCCTGGTGTTGCTGACCGAGGCGCCGTTCAACTACCCGGTGGAGACCGTCCGTACGGCGGGCGCCCTCCTGGAGCCCCTGACCAACACCTTCGACGCCCGCACCGCGACGCGCGCCGTCAAGGTCCTGGAGCGCTGGGCCGACGCCGTGACCACCGCGGTCGACATCCTCAGCTGCGCCCCGTCCACCAGGGCCTGACCCCGCACCCCGTTGTTGCCCTGATCCCAGGGAGTCCGCCTCGCGGCGGCCCCTGGGCGATGGGGAGCGCCGGGACCGTCCCGGCCTCCGTCTGGAGGCAGATCATGACGAACAACCAGAACAGCGCCAACGCCGCCGGCGCCATCGTGACGGGCGGCCCGGTGGCCGCCCCGAGCGGCAGCGACACCCCGAAGACCGGCGGGGGCAGCACGGGCACCGCCGTCTACACCGTCACCGACGAGCACGGCAACACCCGCAGCGTCCTGCCGCTCGACCGGGTCTGATCCGCCGGACCTCCCGGCGGAGACGACATCCCGGCGTGCGGACCTTCCGGTCCCGCGCGCCGGGTCCGTCCGCCGGTTGCCCGGTCCGCCCGGCCCGCCTCCCCCGAGGTGCGGTCGGGCGGACCGGGGAGCCGGAAGGACCGGCCAGCACGACCTGCGGAGGCGCTCATGCCCGTTCCGCCCGCACCGACCGCGCTCGCGCTCCTGTCCGTGCTGCTGCTGATCGCCGCGGCGGAACTGGCCAGGGCCCGGCGCACCCGGCACGACCCCGACGTCTACGAGCCGGGCGACCAGCTCAGCCCGGCCGAGGCCGCGGACATCGAGGACGTCGGCTTCGAGCCGGTCTACCTCCCCGACCGCCCCGGGACCGACAAGGCCCGGACCGCCGAGGCCCTCCAGACCGAGGCCCTTGCCGCCGAGGCCCAGCTGGCCGCCAGGTCACAGGCCCTGGACGAGCAGTGGGCCCAGCTGGCCCGGATCGACCGGCAGCTGGACACCGACAGCCCCCCGAACCCGCCGCGAGCACCCCGCCCGGTGCCCGCCACCTCTTCCCTCGCTTCCCCCCGAAAGGAGCCGACGGCGCCGTGACCGTCCCCACCATCCAGAAGGCGAACGGCCACCCCCCGAGCCTCCTGCCCACCCAGCCGACCCCGACCACCAAGCAGCCGCCCACCCCGCCGGACGACGAACCCGACAGCATCTACGACCACGACCTCCAGGCGCAGCCCGACGGCGGGCAGCAGGAGAAGGACGGTGACGGCTTCCTGACCGCCCTGGCGGCGGGCGCGGTGGTGATGGGCGGCGTTGTCGCCGGAATCGGGTTCGCCGGCTCCTACGGCACCCTGCGCAAGCTCGCCCTGGACAAGGGCTTCGGGGACTTCTCCTACGCGTTCCCCATTGGCATCGACGCGGGCATCATCGCCCTGCAGGCCATCGACCTCTACCTGGTCCACAAGCGGGTCAGGTTCCCGCTCCTGCGCTGGATCGCCCTGGGCCTGACCCTGGCGACCATCGCCTTCAACGCCGCAGCCTCGGGCCCGATCCTCAAGGACCCGCTCGCCGCCGCGATGCACGGCATCATCCCCATCCTCTACATCGCGGCCGTGGAGGCGGCCCGCCACTACATCGGCCGCCGGAGCCAGCTGCTCCACGGCGCGGCCGATCTCGGGGCGCCGCCGCTCAGCCGGTGGCTCCTCTCGCCCTTCAAGACCGCCGGCCACTCGCGCCGCATGGTGCTGTGGAACAAGCCCTACGGCGTAGTCGTGGCCATGGCCCACGACTTGGCGGTGTACGAGGAGCGTCTGCGGCAGAAGCACGGCAAGGACTGGAAGACCAAGGCGACGCCGGACGAGCTGCTGCCCTTCAAGATGGCCAGCGCCGGCTACAGCGTCGACCGGGCTCTGGCGATCCCCTTCGAGGAGGAGATGAAGGCCGCGCGCCGGACCGGGGAGGCGGCCCTTCAACGAGCGACGGCCGAGGTTCAACAGATCCACGCCGACCTTCAAATCCGCGAGGAGCGCCTCGAAGCGGAGGCCGCCGGGATCCGTGCGGACGGCCAGCTGAAGCTGGCGGAGATCGAGACCAAAGCCAAGATCGACAACGAGCTTCAACTCCGGACGGTCGAGCTTCAGCGGCAGGCCGCCAGTCTTCAGGCCGAGCTGCAGAGGGTTCAGGACGAGGCGGCGGCCGAGATCCAGGCCATCCAGGACGAGACCGCCAACCGGCGCTTCCTGGCCGACCTCGACCGCAAGAACCAGCAGCTCAAGGCCGAGACGGAGGAGAAGCGCCTCCTGGCCGAGGCGGACCGGCAGAACCAGCAGGTCCAGCTTGAAGCCGCCCAGCACGCGGCCAGGATGGGGGCACTGGGCCGGCTGACCGACTCGCAGGAGCTCCTGGCCGCCCAGCAGAACGAGCTGGACGCCGCTGAAGCAGAGCGCAAGGCCGTTGAAGCCCGCCAGGCCGCCGTTGAAGCCGACCGCAAGGCCGCTGAAGACGAGCGTCTGGCGGAGGAAACCCGCGCCGAAACGGCGGAGCTGCGCGCCCGGACCGCCGAAATCACCGAACGTGCCGTTGAAGCCGAGCGGCGCGCGACCGAGGGCCGGGCGCGCGTGGCCGAGGCCGCCGCTCGCGAGCGGCTGGACAAGGTCGAGTTCGACGTGGTCCGGGTCATGGGCCTGCTCGTGTCCGCCGAGGACGAGAGCACGGTCACCAACGAGGTGATCATGCGTGAACTCGGCTGCTCCGTCGGGACTGCGTCGAGCCGTCGGGTGCTCGCCAAGGAGCACCTGGAGAACCCCGACAGCGAGCTGTACGGGCTGTTCCGGGCCTCGTACCGGGGCCCGGCGGGCAACGAGGCCCTGGAGGCCTGAGAGGCCCTGTACGACCGGATCCCGGCCTCTCCGCCGGCCACCGGGGCGATCCCCTCGCTCCGGTGACCGGCGAAGGCGTTGCGGCGCCGAGCACCACCCACGACCCGGCCGACCGGCCGGAGCCCGGGTCGACGAACACCACCCCAGGTCACGGCAGTGCCGAGGCCGACCCGCTTCCCCGGAGAGATCATGACCAGAATCGAGAACCCCGACTCCAGCCCGCCGCAGGTCCGCGAGGCGATGAAGGCGCTGGCCGCCAACCCGGAGGAGTTCGCCAAGTACCTCGCCGACGTGCAGCACCGCCTCCTGGGCCTCACCGCGACGCTCACCGCGCTCGCCCACGCGGCCCAGGTCGAACTGCGCGGAACCCACGTCGAGGGCGACCGCTTTTTCCACGCCCGGGCCCGGGCGCTGCCCGTCGAGCGTCAGCTGAAAGCGCTCGTCAATTCGCTGAACAACGCCGCCGCGGCTGCGGAAAAGGTCGCCTTTCAGCGGCGCAAGCACGACGAAAAGGTTGCCGCGCTTCCCGGCCTGCGGTCCGCGAAGGCCCTGGAAAAGGCGAACAAGCGCCGCCCTTCCCAGGCCATTCCGGTCAACAGGACCGCCGGGCAGGTTCCGCCGCCCGCGAAAAGCGGCTACAGTGATGACCCCCGGTCGATTCACGATCTGCGTGACAGGCGGTCGGCATGACACGGCCGCAGACCCGCGTCGAACGAACTGCGGAGAACCAGCGCCGGTTTTACGTCGAGGGCGAGAACCAGGCGATCGAGCGGCGTGGCGACGAAAAGGGCGCAGCGGAATCCTGGCTCCGCGTCACCCGCGCATGGGTGGCGCGGCAGGCCAAGACCCACCCGGACACCTTCGCCGGCTGGGCCAACGTCCTCCGGCTGGTCCTGGTCGCGATGCAGCGGCGGGCCGCCGGCGACCCGAGGGTGTGGGACGACCTCCAGGTCTACGCGACGACCGTCACCGCTCAGATCCCCCCGCAGTGACCATGCGTCACCACGAAGGCCCCGCCGCAGTGCCGGCGGGGCCCTCGCGCGCGCATAACGCGTGCACCCGTGCCCGCGTGCACGCGTGCACGAGGACCCCACCCTCTGTCAAGTCCCCTCGAAGGGAGCGAGCGTGTCCGACGACTCCAACGGGCGGGTGATCACCTTCCCGGGCGGCGGCGACCAGCCGTACGCCGCACCCCCGATTCCGCGCTACGGGGACACCGCGCGGAAGCCGGAGGCCCCCGCGCCGGAGCTCCCGGTGGTCCCCGACCTGACGCCGGACGTCCCGGTAATCCCCGAGCCGCCCCGGGCGGCCTATTCGCGGTCCGAGGGAATTCCCTCCCGGCAGGCCGCCGAGCCCGAAGTGGAGGAATACGAGGAATCCGGGGAGGAGGAATCCGGCGAATACTACGAGCGCCGTTCCCTCGCCGATGTAGTCGCCGACTGGATCCAATTCAAGGTCGACAGCGCTCGTGCCGAAAGGGAAGAGAATTCGCCCTTTCGGGAGGCGGAAATCGCTGACAAGGTCGCGCGCCTCAACGCGCAGACCGGGCGCGAAATGTCGCTGCTGGCGCAGCACAACGAATTGGCGAAGGCCCAGGTCGACGCGCGCACCGCGATGACGGCGGCGCGGGGAAAGGGCGCGGCCTCCGGGATCGGCGGCTCGGACCCGGGAAAGGGGTCCCACAAGAGCGGGCCGCGCGGCTCTGGCGGTTCGGGCGGCGGCTCCGGGAGCCGGGGTCCGGGAGGGTCCGGGGGATCGGGCAGCGGTTCGACGAACCGGAGCCCGAGCGGCCCGGGGCCCGGGCCGACCAGCCGGAGCCAGGGCGGCGGGCGCGACACCGGCCGGCCGCAGGGCGGGCACCACGACCGTGGCGGCGACCGGGGGTCGGGCTCCGGTGGTGGCAAGAAGGGCCCTGGAGGCTCTTCTGGCGGTTCCAGCGGATCCGACAGGCCTTCGAAGTCGCCCGGCACCTCCGGCGGGCGTCAGAACGGCTCTGGAGGGGGCCGGGACGGCAGCGGCGGCGGTTCGAAGGACGGCGGCACCCGCTCGCCCGCCACGAGCCCCGCCGCGGAGCGCTCCCGCGCCCGCCAGGAGCGGCAGTCCGCCCGGCAGGCCGCCGACCTGGGCGACCGCACCGCCGACCGCGCCCAGCGGCGCCAGAACCGACAGCGGGTCTGGGACGACAAGTACGGGGACCGGCGCGAGGGCCGGGAGGAGCGGAAGGCGCGCCGCCGGGCCGCGAGCGAGGGCGAGGGCGAGTCCCCCCGGACGCTCGCCGGCGCCGTCTCCGAGCGCCTCCGGGGGCGCCGGAAGTCCTCCGACGCCAAGGGGAACGACGACAAGGCGGCGGCGAAGGCCGCCGAGGAGACGTCGAAGCCGGACAAGGAGGCCGTGAAGGGCGACGGCCCGGAGCTGAAGCCGGACGGCAAGGCGTCGAAGGCCGACGGCAAGGAGGTGAAGGGCGACGGCAAGGAGGTGAAGGGCGACGGCAAGGAGGTGAAGGGCGACGGCGGGACGTCGAAGCCCGAAGAGGAGGCCGTGAAGGCCGGCGACTCGGAGCTGAAGCCGGACGCCGAGGCGCCGAAGCCCGATGAGGCGTCGTTGACGCCGGACGACCCGTCGTTGAAGGTCGACGACCCGTCGTTGAAGGTCGAGGTGACGAAGGACCCGAAGGACGGGGACACCGCCGGAGGGCCCGCGGCCGATGGCCCCGGACCCGACGCGGAACCCGGACCCGGGCGTGACGGCGCAGCGGGCACCGGTGAAGAGGTCCCGCCGCCGGGCGAGACCACCGGTGACGGCTGGGCCACGTTCTTGAAAGAGAAGGTGTACGGCAAGTCGCCCGGCGGGGGAGTGCGGCAGCCCGATCCGGAGCCGGAGACGGTCGCCGCGGGCAGGGCCGAGCAGGGTCCCGCCGGGGCGGGCCTTGACGATGACGGCATCCCCGATGGCGTGATCGTGGAGGACGCCGAACCGGCCGAGCCCGGCGAACCGCCGGCGGCGCCCGCACCGGCGCCCGGGCCCGTCGCGGACATGGACAAGGGCGGCATCGCCGACGCGGTGATTGTGGAAGAGACCGAGCCGGCCGTCGCGCCGGTGCCCGCTCCGGGCCCCGTGTCCGTCGCGGACGTGACCAATCCGGCGTCCGGTGGCGCGGGCCTCGACGAGGCTGGCATCACCGACGCGGTGATCGTGGAAGAGGGGGTGAGCGTGGCGAGCACCGAGTCGGCCGCCGCGCCGGTGCCTGCGGCTCAGCTGGGGCCGGACGCCGAGCAGTCGTTGGTGGTCCGGCCGGACCGCACGCGACGGGCCCGCAGGCGCAGGCGCCAGCAGATGGCGCGTCAGCACCGCACCGACATCACCCTCGACGAGTACGTCGTCCTGATGACCAACATCGCGGTGAACTCGGACCAGGACTACAAGATGGTGATGCAGGCGGTGCAGCACCTGCAGGACCTGGCGGTGATGCTGCGGGAGATGAGCGGCGACCTGACCGGCAGCCACAACATCGACCGCAGGGTGACCCGCCTGCTGTCGGACCTGGCCGACCTCTCGGACGTCACCGCGCACGAGGCCACGGTCCTGTCCAAGGAATCCGAGACCGCCGCGACGGTGTCCGCCGCGGCCGCCCACGCGGTCGCGAAGGTCTACGGCGAGGACCGCGACGCCATGGACGAGACGGGCCTGGACATGGCCTCCGCCGCCGTCCACCACGACTAGGAGAAGAGAGGAAGCCGCACCCATGAGCGACCAGGCGGACAGCCTGCCGGCCGTCCCCGACCCCGGCGGCGCCATCGCCCCCGCCGACAGCGGCGGACCCCAGGACGCCGGGACGTCTCCCGCGCCCCGCAAGAAGCCCAGGGCCCGTCGCCGCCGCAAGCGCCGGCAGGTCCTGGGCGGCCTCGCCGACGGCGACCACAGCTTCGACGGCGTCCAGCACAAACTGACGGTGGTGATCGAGGCGATGGGCGCCGCCGTCGACAACCTGGAGGGCCTGGACCGCCGGGCCCGCGCCACGGCCAAGGAGGCCTCCAGCGCGGCCGGTGCCATCGCCCGCGCCGAGCTCGACGAGACATTCGTCGGGATGACCGATGAGGTGGCGACCGCCCAGATGGAGGCCGCCAAGGCCGTGCGCAAGATGCTCCGCGCCGCGCAGAAGGCCGAGAAGGACGCCTACGCGGTCCGCCGTGCCCACGCCAAGCTCTACGGCGCCCTGCACCGCGTCCGCAAGGGCCGCCGGTTCCGCACCCCGAAGCCGGACTTCTTCTCCCGGTAGCGCACCGCACCCATCCCCCCGAGGGTGGGCACGCCGACGACGGCGTGCCCACCCTGCTCTTTGAAAGGACTTCCCCCGGTGGCCTTCGCCGTCAAGCTGGAACGCTTCCTGTACGTGGCGTCCGCTCCGTTTCTCGGCGCGGCCGCGAACCTGCCCGACCACCCCGCCATCGAGGCCACCGTCGCCTCCGCAGGCGGCATCGGCATCGGCGCCAGCATCGTCGTCGCCATCACCGAGAAGGACAGCGCGGGGCGATGGCTGGTGAGGCTGTCGCCGCTGAGCCTGGCCGGTGCCGCCTACTACACCTCCTGCCGCATCCCCGGCTGGGGATGGGACGCCGCGATCGCCGGCGGCTGGGCGGGGCTGTTCTGCGCGTTCGTGCCGATCGCCCGGACCACCGGCCGCCACCGGCGCCGCCGCAAGGTCCTGGCCGCCGTCCCGGAGGCGCTGGTGCTCACCGCCGCGGCCCCGGAGGTAGTGCCGGAGCCGGTCGCCGATGACGGCGCGGACCCCTTCACCCAGGGCGTGAGGCTGCTGTGGAAGCGGGCCGGCGATCCGGCCCGGACCCACGTGGTGGTGGCCACACCACACCCGGGCAAGCCCCACGACTTCACCATGCTGCTGCGGGCCAACGATCCGGGGCGCCCGATCAGCGGGCTGCGCGAGGCCGACGTCGCCGCCGCCTGCGGCGTCCACGAGGACGACGTCAGGTTCGTCTCGACCACCCAGATGGCCGGCCGTCAGGACGGGCCCGGCTGGCAGGAGGTCGAGGTGATCCCCGACGAGCGCCGCCGGCGCCGCAGCAAGCCCACCGTCGCCGAGTGGTGGGAGGACGGGATCGGCGAGGACGCGATCCCCGGCTCCAAGTACACCAACCAGGTCCGCAAGGACGATCGGGGCGTCACGTACTGGATGGCGCAGCTGCCCGACTCCGCCGGCGAGCCGCGCGTCGACAGCGTGGCGCTGGCCCGAGCACTGGGAGCCCGGCACGAGGAGGGCCGGGTGTTCGTCACGTTCGAGGGTCGGCACGTCCTGGTGGCGGTGTGGGACGAGTCGCCGCTCGCCAAGTTCTACCCGGCCACCCGCGAGCTGCTGACCCCGGACAAGAACGGCTGGTACACCACCGGGGTCCTGGCCAACGGTCAGCCGGCCCGCAACCGGGTGCACACCAACCGCGGTGCGGCCCACGGCCTGTACGTCGCCCCGTCCGGCGGCGGCAAGACCCAGCTGATGGCACTGGCGGTGTGCGCGCAGGCCAACTGGGGCGCCGTCATCTGGCTGGTCACCGAGGCACCGGATGAAAAGACCGCCGCGCTGGGCGCGCACGTCAACCGGTACGGCGTCGGCGCGCTGTACATGGTGCGCGCGCTGCGGGCCATCGACGCGCTCATGGAGATCCGCGGCACGATGCCGTGGGCCGACGGCAAGGTCCACGACTGGGAGGCCGGGAAGCCCGGCTGCCCGTACCGGCCGCTCGCCGTGTTCTGGGACGAGTTCCTGTCGGCGGCGAGGAACGAGGAGTACGGCGCGGAGATCATGGACCGGGCCGAGTCCGGCACGGTGAAGGGCCGCAAGTACGGGATCGGCGAGCACGTCGCCGGTCAGAGCGTTTTCGTCCAGGACGGGTTCACGCAGCTGCTGCTGGAGAACATCCGCGAGAACTCTCCCGCCCCGGTGGTCCTCAAGGTGGCCGCGAAGAAGGTCCTGGAGATGTTCAAGACCCTCGGGGTCGCGCCCGACGACATCCCGGAGCCGCTGCCGCGGTCGTTCTCCCCGGAGGCGGAGGGCCGGATCGACCGGATCCTCAGCGGCGAGGCGGAGCCTCCCGGCGACGACAACACCGGCGGCGTCGGCTGGATCGTCCCGCGCTCCAAGCCGGAGGTCCTGCGCACCCTCTTCATGAACTTCAACGAGCCCATCGCCCCGCTGTTCCCCGACGAGGTCTTCGGCCTCACCCCCCACGAGATCGCCGAACTCGAAAAGCGCGACCTCTGGTTCGACTGGAACGAGCCGCCCCGCCCGGGCGAGTTCGGCGACGACGACCTGGACGAGGACGACGCCTGGATCGACGACGAGCCCAAGCCCGCACGCAAGAGCGGAGCCAAGACGGGGGGCAAGGGCGGCGGCAAGGCGCGCGCGATCCCCGGGCGCAGCAACGTCCGCTCCCCCGACGAGGCCCTGGCCGCGCTCCACAAGCTCGGCCGCTGACCCCCGCGGGGGCGGGGCCGCGACCCCGCGGCCCCGCCCCCGTCGCCTGCCACCCCGCCCCCGCTTCCGTTCCTGGAGTCCAGCCGTGATCGTCTCCGTCTCCCTCGTCGCCGTCACCGGTGCCCTCGCCGGCTACCAGCTCTGGCGCCACCAGCTCCCGTACTGGAAGGGCTTGGTCTTCATCGTCTTCGGCTTCTGCCTGGCCCAGACCGCCATGGCGCCGTCGATCGCCGACGCCCTGCACGCCGTCACCGGCTTCTTCACCAACCTGGCTGCCTGACCGGCACACCCCCGACCAACCCCGGGGCGCGTCCCGAGACCAGCGCCCCTGCCACCGAAGGCCCGGGCCAACCGGCCGGCGCCGACAACCGAACACCCCGCGCAGGGCGCGCCGGCACCGGCCGGCGTGCCCTGCACCATCCCCGGAAGGACAACCCCGTGCACACCGACCCCTTGGCCGACCTGCTCACCACCGACCGGCTCGCCGCCTGGCGGTCCCCGTCGGCCCGGCCGAGCACCGAGACCCTGTTCGACGCCGGCGCGGGCACCGTCGCGATCGGCCGCCACCCGGACGGCGGCGACGCCGTCCTGGAGCTGTACAGCTCCGAGGGCGCCACCCCCGCCACCATCACCGGCCTTCCCGGCAGCGGGATCGGCACGCTGCTCGGCACGCTGTGGGACGTCGAGGAGGCCGCCGCCCTGGTCGAGCCGTGGGTGGTGGACCCGGGCGGCCTCCACACCGCGCACCGCCCGCTGCTGCGGTGCGCGGACACTGCGGAGCGCGCCGTCGAGCTGCTGGCCGAGGCGCGCGAGCTGGTCCTCTCCCGCGTCCACGGCGGCCTCCTGCAGCCCGCCCTCAAGGGATACCGGCCGACGGGCGGCCACCCGCTGGTCACCCTCACGGTGGTCGGCCTGGCCGACCTGGTCCAGCAGGACCGGCGGATCGGGCGGGAGCTGGAGGTCATCGCCCGCTGGGCGCGTCGCGGCGGCCTGAGCCTGCGCTCGGTGGACCGCCCCGGCGCGGCGGTGCCCGGCCTGCTGGGCCAGATTCTGGCCGGCGGCAGCCGGATCGAGCTCCTCGCCGCGGCCGGGAGCAGCGGCCAGGACCGGGCCCTGCCCGGCACGGGGCTGCTGGCGCTGCCGTTCGGCGAGCCGGTCCTGTTCCGGGCCTGGCCGCCGGTGCCCGGGGCGTGAACCCCGCCCTGCCGCACTCCACCCGACCCGCCCGCCACCGAGGACTGGAGCCGCCCGTGCGACCCGATCCCGCCACCGTGCAGGACACCGACACCGACAGCCCGGTCACGGAGCTGACCGAGGTCACCCTCGCGCTCACCGACGACGTCGCCGACCACCAGGAGCGGCGCGAGCTCACCCAGGAGCAGCTGGCCGACCTGTTGCTCGCCTTCGATGACTGCGAGGAGGACCCCGAGGGCGCCTACGGACAGGTCGAGGTGTCGCTGGAGTACAAGCCGGCCGAGTACGGCGGGCGCTGCTGGAACGAGACCCGCACCTTCGCATCGGAGGAGGCGGCCGCGGTGCTGGCGGCCTTCGAGGCCGGCCACCTGGTCTGACCGGACGTCCGGACCGGCCGAACCCCCGTCGCGGGTGGGGCCCGCCGACCGCTTTACCGCAGCGGCCGATGGCCCCGCCCCGCTGACGCCTCACCCCCCCTTTGACCTGCCCCTGAAGGAGCCCTCCGTGTCCACCAGCAGCAGCCCCGAGAACGTGCGCCTTCTCGACGCGGACCGGGTCGTCCTCGTGGAGCCCGGCTACACGGCCGTGCAGATGGGCGACCGGATCGTCGCCATGACGCTCGGCCGAGACAGCGGCGACACCACCGAGTTCGTGTCCGCGATCGTCGACGGCCAGGCCGCGGCCGTACCCGTCCTCGACGTGACGGCCTTCCTCGACGACGCCAAAGCGCGCAACGCCGCCCACCGCGAGGCCATCGACGCGATGACCCCCGCGGCACTGGCCGTCCCGGCCGCGCCGGTCGCCGACCCCGGTCTGCCGCAGGCCGTGCGCCAGTACGTCCTCTACGGCTCGATCGCCTCGCTGGCGGCCGGCGGGGTGGTGTGGATGATCGGCGCCGCCGTTGCCGAGGTCGCCCCGCACGCCGACAAGCTCGGCGAGCTCCTGAAGTGGGCCGCGGTCCTCGTTGGCGCGGTTGTGATCGGCGTGGCCGGCCTGCTCGGCAAGCTCCGCTCCGTCACCACCCAGGCGGCCTCCGGCGCCGCGCCCGCGGCGACGGCCAGCGGCGAGGGAGCTACCGCGACCGGCACCGTCCTGGCCTTCGTGCACCGCACCCACACCACCACCATCGGCCGCCAGTCCGCCGGCTGGCGCGGATCGATCACCAACAACAACAGCTGAAGGAGAACTTCGCCATGCGCTTCGTCTATCTGCTCGGCATCTTCGGTCCCGTCCTCCTCGGGATCTTCTTCCTCGCCCGGCACCTGCACTGACCGGCCGCCCGGTTTCGCCCCCGGCCCCGCGGCCCCCCCCCCCCCCCCCCCGCCCGGGGGGGGCCCGCCCCCCGGGGCGGTGGCCGCCGCCCCGGCGGCCGGAGACTTACGGGGGGAAACCCGGACACCCACC